>NZ_BAAAZF010000001.1:1696428-2035714 GCF_039536765.1 Parerythrobacter jejuensis | reverse complement strand
TCAGCAGCGCCGAGCGAATAGCACCCGCAACGGTAGGGAAAGAGCCGGTCAAAGCGCCTGCGCAGCCTCCAGCACCTCGGCCACATGGCCTTTCACCTTCACTTTGTCCCAGACCCGGGCGATCATGCCGTCGGGCCCGACGAGATAGGTGGTGCGGACCATCCCCATATAGGTTTTTCCGTACATCTTTTTTTCGGTCCAGATGCCGAGCGCATCGGACAAGCCGCCGTCTTGCTCATCGGTAGCCAGATCAACCGTCAGCCCGTGTTTGGCGATGAAATTCTGATGCTTCTTGGGCGAATCCTTGCTGACGCCTAGGATCGCGCAACCAGCCTTTTCGAACTCGGCCTTAGCTGCCGAAAACTCGGTCGCCTCGGTCGTGCAGCCGGGCGTGTTGTCTTTGGGATAGAAAAACACGACCAGCTTCTTGTCGGCAAAATTCGATGGCTTCACCGTGCCGCCGTCCGGGGTTTCCATTGCGACATCCGGCATCTGATCGCCTTCATGGGGCCGTGTGCTCATTATTTGGTCTCCAGTTCAATCTCGAATGTTTCGAACCATGCAGTCGCCACGCTGTTCCTTGCAACCTCCAGAGCCTGCAGCAATTCGGCTGGGCCTGAGCATCTGCAAGCCTGCGCAAGTATTTCAGCGGCCCGCCCTTCCGGCATTTCGCCGCCAGGCGCCAGCAGGCGCGTCGCCACTATCATCCGGGTCAGGAAATCATGCGCCTCGCCCACCTCCGGCCGCAACAATCCCTGGTCGATTAACTCACTGCATGCGGTCGCCAACCCCGGATCGAATGCCGTCAATTCCCTGAGCTGGAGGAAATGGACAAGAAATTCCAGATCCACCAGTCCGCCACGCACCAACTTGGCGTCCAGAGCACCTTTGGGTGCCTTATGAGCCGCCATGTCCGCGCGCATCTTCAATACGTCAGAGCGGAGCTGTCCGGGTTCACGTGGCTGTTCCAACAAAGAGGTTAGCAGAGGGTCCAGATTTTGCCGCGTCGCAGGCGTGGCGGCGATCACGCGGGCCCGGGTCAGTGCCATATGCTCCCAGGTCCAAGCACTGTCGCGCTGATACCGCGCGAAGCTCTCGACACTCACGGCCAGCGGCCCTTGGGCACCTTGAGGCCGCAACCGCGTATCCACTTCATACAGGTCCCCCGCCGCCGTCGGCACACTCAATGCGGCACTGACGCGCTGCGCGAGGCGGTTAAAATAGAGCGTGGCGCCAAGCGGCCGCGCCCCATCCGATTCTGCGGAGCTGTCGCCGGTGAAGAGGTAGATCAGGTCGAGATCAGACGCATGGGTTAACGCAGCACCGCCCAACCTGCCCAGGCCCAGAACCGCGAGTTCCCCCCCATCAATGCGCCCATGTGTCGCGGCAAATTCAGCGCTGGTTTCCTCAACCGCGACGGTCAACGCTGCCTCGGCGACTCGCGAGAGGCCCGCCGCAATCTCCAGAGGATCATGAGCGGCTTCGATGAGCTGCACGCCCAATGCGAAGCGCTGTTCATTGGTAACGATCCTGATCCGGTCGAGCAGCACCTCATATGGTGTATCCGGATCGCTCCTGCGCATGCGACTTGCCAGCGCGTCCACCGGAGGAGGCAAATCCAGAGCAGTCCGATCAATCAGCGTATCAAGCAAGGCAGGGTGGCGCCCGAGCTCATCGGCCAGCGGCGGAGCAAAGGCCAGGATGCGCAGAAGCTGCTCCAGCAAACCTGGCCGCGCTTCCAGCAGACGAAACAGATTGATTGCAGTTGGCAGGTTCTCAAGCAGCCGTTCGAACCGCAACATGGCGCGATCCGGGTCGGGCGCGCTGCCAAGAGCCTCGGCCAGCAGGGGCAACAAGGCCCTGAATGCGGAGCGTGCATTGGGGGTGCGCAGGGCTCGGTAGCGACCATCCAGCCAACCCTCGACGCGCCTGATTATCCGGCCCGGATCTGCGACTCCGGCCCCGTCCAGATGCGCGGCAACATCGGACATCGAATGGACCCGGTCAGGGCTTGTCGTGGTATCCAGCAGCCGATCGAAGCGGGCACCGACACGCTCGCTGATTTGCGCAACCTCCGCAATCAGCTCTGCAGATCCTGCAAGGCCGTCCAGTTTGGCTACGCCATCGAGAGCCCCTTCCTCGGGCAGCGCATGGGTCTGCCGGTCATTCACCATCTGAAGCCGATGTTCGAGAACCCTGAGCCGGTCATAGCAATCGCCCAGCATCCGAGCTTCTTCGCTCTTGATAATTTGCAGTTCGGCCAGGCCGTCGAGTGCGGCCCGTGTTCCCCGCACCCGCAAGGAAGGGTTGCGCCCTCCATGGATAAGTTGGTGGGTCTGGGCGAAAAACTCGATCTCGCGAATGCCTCCGCGACCTTTTTTGAGGTCGAAGCCGGGGCCGGGAACTTGCGGCCCTGCATAGGTTTCCCGGATCCGTGTGGTGAGCCGGCCAATCTCTTCAATGGCCCCGAAATCAAGGCTGCGGCGCCATACGAACGGGCGTATCGCATCGAGGAAGTCGGTACCTCTGGCGGTATCCCCTGATGCTGCCCGCGCGCGAATAAAGGCCGCTCGCTCCCACGCGAGAGCCGAACTTTCGTAATGCGACAAAGCTGCATCGCAGGATACCGCCGGAGGGCTCACTTCGGAAGCCGGGCGCAAGCGCAGATCGACGCGGAAGACGTACCCGATATCGGTCACTTCGGAGAGAAGCTTCACCACTTCGCGGGCGTAGCGTTGCGCAGCTTCGCCCGGTTCATCGCGCTCGCGCCGTGGCAATACATCCGGATCGAACAGCAGGATCGGATCGATATCCGAACTGTAGTTCAGTTCGCCTGCACCATGTTTGCCCAAAGCCAGAGCGATGAACCCTCTGCTGTCGTCAGTTTCGATGCGGCGTCTAATGGCGGCGAGAATCGACTGGTCCAGTGCGCGGTCGGCAAAGTCCGACAATTCCGCCATCACCTTTGCCAGCGGAAATGCTCCGGCAAGATCCCCAACCGCCAGCGTGGTCGCCAGCGCGAGCCGCTCCTTGCGTAGAGTCGCGCCCGTCGCTCCCTGCACCGATTGCGATTTGGACCAGGCAAGCCCTTGTTCGGCTTCGCCGGCAGCAAGCAGCTCAGCCAGTTCGGGTTGGCGCTCCAGTGCACGCGCAAGAAAGGGCGCATGGGTCCGCGCTCGGTCCAGGGCTGATTGCCAGTCACCAGTCATAGCCATGCCCTGCCGCGCCGCCCTCGCCAGAGCAAGGGTCTTGGGCCCAGCACTTGCCCTATCGCCGTGCCTTTGCAAGAAGGCCGCCAGCATTTGATCACGACGGGAAATTCCATGAAGCGCATGATCCTTGCTGCTACGGCAGCACTTTCACTTACGGCCTGCGATGCCGCCATGACAGGCGATGCCGCGCTCGATATCCCAGAAGTTGAGCCCGGCGATATTTCCGAGCAGACCATGGTCGACATTACCCGCACGCTCTCTACCGACGAATTCGGCGGGCGTATGCCGGGCACCGAGGGTGAAGAGAAGACGGTCAACTTGCTGATCGAAAAGTTCGAAGCCGCTGGTTTGCAACCGGGCAATGGCGACAGCTGGGTACAAGATGTGCCGCTGGTTGAAATTACCGGCAGGGATTTTGCTCCGCTCACCGTCAGTGGCGAAGGCGTCGACCTGTCGTTCAATTTTGCCACGGACTGGGTCGGTGTGACCTATCAGGAAGAAGCCGCAACCGCTGTCGAGGATAGCGAGCTTGTCTTCGTTGGTTACGGCATCGATGCGCCTGAACGCGACTGGAATGATTATGAAGGCGTCGACATGGCAGGCAAAACTGCTGTCATCTTGGTCAACGATCCCGATTTCGACAGCGAAGGGCTCGACGGCACTTTCAACGGCAAGGCAATGACGTTCTACGGTCGCTGGACCTATAAATATGAAGAAGCAGGCCGGAAGGGCGCGACTGCTGCTCTGGTAATTCACGACACCGAACCAGCCTCCTATGGCTGGAACGTTGTCGAAAGCTCGTGGTCAGGCCCGCAAGCCTACGCCCAGCGGGGTGACAATGCCCCGCCGATGACTCAGATGAACGGCTGGGTACAGAAAGACATAGCACGCCAGATTATCGAAGCGGCTGGGCAAGATTTCGATGCTCTTGCCGAAGCGGCCAAGAGCCCGGATTTCACTCCGGTCCCGCTCGGCCTGACGATTTCTACGGCGTTCGAGAACGACATTCGCACGTTCCAGTCCAAGAATGTCATCGGTGTATTGCCTGGGGCCGAGCGTCCTGACGAATATGTCATCCACACCGCGCATTGGGATCACCTGGGCATCTGCACCCCGGCACCCGATGGCGATAACATCTGTAACGGCGCGGTGGACAATGCGACCGGCACGGCAGCACTGGTTGCCTTGGCAGAAGCCCATGCCAAGGCGGGCGCAACTGATCGGAGCCTCGTGTTCCTGGCTGTCACGGCAGAAGAATCCGGCCTGCTTGGAGCGGATTACTATGCCGCCAACCCGATCTATCCGTTGAGCCAGACCGTGGGCGGCATCAACATGGATGCCTTCCTTGTCGCAGGGCCATCCAAAGATGTAACCGTCGTTGGCCCGGGCAAATCCCGGCTGGACGACTTCCTCAACGCAGCGCTTGACGCCGATGGGCGGGTAGCAACGCCCAATCCCAATCCGGAAGCAGGCTATTACTACCGCTCCGACCATTTCGCTTTCGCCAAGCGCGGGGTGCCGATGCTCTATGTCGATGGCGGTGAAGATTTGATCGAGGGCGGCCGCGAAGCCGGTGCCGCAATCGCAACCGACTATCGCGACAATCGCTATCACGGTCCGAAGGATGAGTTCGACGAGAGCTGGGACTGGTCTGGCGTGATGGGCGATTTGCAGCTGTTCTACCGACTCGGCCGCATGCTGGGCATGAGCACCAGCTGGCCCAATTGGGTCGAGGGTGACGAGTTCAAGGCCACCCGTGACGAAAGCTGCGCAGCAGGCGAAGGCTGCTAGCGAAAGCATCCGGGGAAGCCGGGCCATGACCGCCCTTATGCCGCCCGAGTGGGCGAAGCAGGATTGGTTGTGGATCGGCTTCCCACATGACGCAGACGAGTGGCCCGGTGTTCTGCACCGGGCACAAGAGCAGATCGCAAGTTTCGCGAATGCCGTAAGCGCAAGCGGGCAGGAGGTCCGCCTGCTGGTGCGCAATGCGGCAAACGAAGCGCGCGCGCGCAAACTCGTAAGTGCATCGGTGCGAATCGAGCGCCGAACATATGGCGACATCTGGCTGCGCGATACCGGCCCTCTGGTACTGAAGGACGGCACTGCGTTGCGATGCCGGTTCAATGGCTGGGGCGGAAAATACCTGATGGAAGGCGACCAAACGATCGGCGCCGATCTGGCCCGCGATGCCAACCTTTCTGTTCGATCAAGCGACTGGGTCCTGGAAGGCGGCGCTATCGACAGTGACGGAACCGGGCTGGTTGTCACGACCGAACAGTGCCTGCTCAATCCCAATCGCAACCCGTCTAAGTCTCGCGGCGACATCGCGCATGTATTGGAGAGAGATTTAGGGTTTGATCGGATCCTGTGGCTGGGTGAGGGGCTCATCAACGACCATACCGATGGCCATGTCGACAATCTTGCACGCTTTGTCGGCCCCAATCGCCTCGCATTGCCCATCGCGACCGGCAGCGATGATCCGAATGAAGAGATCTATCGTGACGCCAAAGCGCGCGCACTCGCCTTCGGAGTCGATGTGATCGACATTCCCTCGCCCGGGTTGATCCGGCGCGAAGGCAAAATCGAACCGGCAAGCTACGCCAATTTTGCCATCACATCGAAGCTGGTTGTCGTTCCGACTTTCGGTTCGGCACACGACGATGACGGTGTTGCCACTATCGCAGACCTGTTCCCCGACCGCGCGACGATCGGGCTTCGGGCCGACGCCGTGTTGGCCGGAGGCGGGGGCTTTCATTGCGCGAGCCAGCAGATGCCCACGCTTTAACGGCTTGTTAGGTCCCGTCTAGGAAACTGGGCGCATGACCCAATCGGACTGCACAGCAATCGCAATTCGCGCGCATGACATGGCGCGCGCGGCAATCGTGTGGTCATCCGGCCTGGCGCTGGTCGCTGCGGGCAGCTGGTACCCTTTTCTGGGATAGGCGCGTAACCGATCGGCGCCTCGTGGCGAATAGCCTGTCGAACAAAAGACAGGAACTCACGCCATGAACAAGGCACTCTGGATCACTGCCGGACTGGTCGCTACGGCCTTCACCGCGGGGACGGTCCATTTCAACAATTCCTCCAATGCCAGCGTCCCGGCTGGGATCACCAAAGCCGAGATGATGTCTGGCAAGAAGGCGATGGCCAATCCCGTAACGGACGCAGGGAAGCCAGTGGTAGTCGAATTCTTCACCAGTCAGGGCTGCTCATCGTGCCCGCCGGCAGACCGTCTGGCCGGACGGCTGGCGCAGGAGCCAAATCTGCTCGTGATCGAGCGCCCGGTAACGTACTGGGATCGCCTCGGTTGGACTGACACGCTGGGCAAAGAAGAAAACACGACCCTGCAACGTGCCTATGCGCGCCGTACACTAGGCGGGCGCAACGGTGTTTATACGCCGCAAGCCGTTGTGAATGGCGAAAAAGGGTTGGTGGGATCGCGCGAGGCCGACTTGCGCGAACTTATCGCACAGGCCCGTTTCTCCGATCTGCCAGAGGTCGAATTTGCCCACAAGGAAGACGGCTCGACCGAAATTATGATCACCGGTGCACGCTCGGCCAGTGCCAACGTGCAGCTAGTGGGGCTCGACCAGACCGAAAGGGTCCGTATCGGACGCGGCGAGAATGGTGGCCGAAGTGTGACCTACACCAATGTCTACAAAGGCGAGCGAAGCCTGGGCACACTGGCAGGCGAAGGCGCGAGCTATATGATCGACGCTGCGGACAAGCGGATTGACGGGGCCAATGCCTATGCCGTGATTGTTCGCGAAGGTAGCGCGGGCCGCATCCTGACAGGGCGCATGCTGCCAAGCGCCTGAGAGGTTACTGCAGGAGCTTGACGAGAGCTGCGATGGCAGCCGCTGCTAGCACGATCCCTGTAAAGCCGCGCCAAACCGCGTCCGAAACCCGGCCGAAGGCAAGCGAACCCAGCCAGTTGCCCAACAAAACCGTGGGAAACAGGAGCAGCGCGAGCCCGAGCAAACGCCATTCCAAGACCCCGATCGCGAGGCCTGCGGCGAGGCCGGCAAAAGCCGCCACTGTGAAGATTGTGACCATGGACGCCTTGGCCACCTGCCGGGGGATAGCCCGACCGACATAATAGGGTACGACGGGCGGACCGGGCATGCCCGCAAACCCGGTCAGCAAGCCACTTGTTACTCCGACAGCACCCGTTGCCACCGGGCCAGGAACCGTTTCCGGCCGGACGGGGAAGAGGACCGCGCCAAAGGCAGACAATGCCACCATAGCGATCAGGAGCCGGGCGAGATCGGGCGGCGTTGCCGCTAACAGGATCAGACCGGGCGCAGTCGTCAGCAGGACAAGCAGGCCGATCGTCAACGCGCTGCGTTCCGCATGCTGGCGCATCATCTGCAATTCAAGCAGCCCGAGGAACAGCGCGACAAAATTGGTCACCAGCACTGCCTCAACCGGCGTCAGCGCAAGAGCGAGCACGGGCACAATCAGGATCGCCAGCCCGAAACCGGCAAGCCCGCGGATAAACGCTGCCACCAAAGCCGCGCCGAGTGCCACACCAATCTGCAACGCGGTGTAGCCCGCAATCAGTTCCATCAATGGCGTCCGTCAGACGAGATCGGGCGGAGTGGCGGCCGCTTTCAGGAATGCGACTGCCTCATCCAAGGGCAAGACCTTCTGCTCTTTCTCGCCCAATGTCCGCATCGCGACGGTACCTTCCTCAGCCTCCCGCATACCCAGGACCAGCAAATGCGGGACCTTGGCCAGCGAATGCTCGCGAACCTTGTAGTTGATTTTCTCGTTGCGGAAGTCGCTCTCGACACGGATCCCGGCCGCTTCCAGCTTTGCCATCGCCTCGCGGCCATAGGCGTCGGCATCGGAAACAATCGTTGCAACAACCGCCTGCGTAGGTGCGAGCCAAACCGGCAGGCGCCCGGCAAAATGCTCGATCAGGATGCCGATAAAGCGCTCGTAGGATCCGAAAATGGCACGGTGCAGCATGACCGGACGATGCCGGTCGCCGTCTTCACCAATATAGGTCGCATCGAGCCGCTCGGGCAGGACACGGTCGCCCTGGATAGTACCTACTTGCCAGGTCCGGCCAATTGCGTCGGTCAGGTGCCATTCGAGCTTGGGAGCATAGAAAGCGCCCTCGCCCGGCAGTTCTTCCCAGCCATATTCTTCATTGTCCATGCCCGCCTCGGCCACGGCATCGCGCAGTTCCTGTTCTGCCTTGTCCCAGTCTGCATCGCTGCCAAACCGCTTCTCGGGTCGCAGGGCCAATTTGACGTGATAGCTGAAGCCGAAGTCCTGATAGACGCTGTCGGCGAGCTTGCAGAACTTGCGCACCTCTTCGACCACCTGTTCCTCGGTGCAGAAGATATGCGCATCATCCTGCGTGAACTGCCGCACCCGCATCAGGCCATGCAGCGCACCATGGGGTTCGTTCCGATGGCAGCAGCCCATCTCGCCCAGACGGATCGGCAGGTCGCGATAAGACGTAATGCCCTGCTTGAAGACCAGCACGTGGGCTGGGCAATTCATGGGCTTGATCGCCATCCAGTCGGCATCGTCCGCAACAGTCGGAGAGGCGCTTCCATCCTCTTCATCGACGTCGGGAACCATGTCGGGCACAGCGAACATGTTCTCGGCATATTTCCCCCAGTGGCCCGATTGGGTCCACTGCCGGACATCCATTAGCTGGGGCGTCTTGATCTCTTGGTATCCGCCGCCATCCATCTTGCGCCGCATATACGCCTCCAGCTCGCGCCAGATCTTGTATCCTTGCGGGTGCCAGAAAACGCTGCCGTGGGCTTCTTCCTGCAAATGGAACAGGTCCATTTCACGGCCCAGCTTGCGATGATCGCGTTTGGCGGCCTCTTCCAGCCGGTGGAGGTGCGCATTGAGCTGCTTCTTGTTGAGCCAGCCAGTGCCATAGATGCGCGTCAGCTGCGCATTGTTCTGGTCGCCGCGCCAATAGGCCCCGGCCACGCGCATCAGCTTGAACGCCTGCGGATCCAGCTTGCCCGTGCTCGCCAGATGAGGGCCGCGACACATATCGAGCCAGGCACCTTCGGATCCCGGCTCGCCGGACCAATAGACCGTCAGTTCTTCATCGTCGGGCAGCTCCTTGGCCCATTCCGCCTTGAACACCTCGCCCTCGGCCTGCCACTTTTCGATCAGTTGCTGGCGACTCCATGCCTCACGGATCAACGGCTTGTCGGCCTTGATGATGTCACGCATCTTGTCTTCGATCGCAGGCAGGTCATCCATGCTGAAAGGCTCGCGGTCCGCCGGTGCCTTTACGTCATAGTAGAAGCCGTCATCCGTCGCCGGACCGAAGGTGATCTGGGTCCCCGGCCACAGTGCCTGGACCGCCTCTGCGAGCACATGGGCAAAGTCATGACGCGCCAGTTCCAGCGCCTCCTCCTCGTCGCGGCTGGTAATCAGCGCCACCTCGGCATCGCCTTCAAAAGGTCGATTGATATCGCGTATCTCTGCCCCCGCGCCATGATCGACCTTGGCCGCGATCGCAGCCTTGGCCAGGCCAGGGCCGATGGCGGCGGCAACATCCGCAGGCGTGGAGCCCGCCTCCATTTCGCGCACCGAACCGTCGGGCAAGCTGATTTTCAAGAGTTCCGTCATCGTTCAAATTTCCGTCCGTGTCGGGCGCGCCTTTTGCACAGGACGACGCGCACGCAAAGGGGCGACATCAGATTTGGAGAATGTCCGGACCGGTTTGTCGCACGCTGCCCGGCCTAGGGCGGCGGCAATTGCGGCGTCAGACCAAAGCCGGCTACCTCAAACTTGCGGGGGTGTTCGCTGGTGTAGATGTCGTATTGACGCTGGGCATGCCAAGAGAAATACGCGCTTCTCTATCGCCTTCCAACGCGCAAAAAGAAGGGCCGACCTGTCGGGCCGACCCTGATCCTAGTATCTGTGACTTTCTTAGGTCGCCTTAGGCTGCGGGATTGACGCAACATTTGCCGATGTCTTGGTCGGCCCAGGCTGACCCGCGTCCTTCTTGTCGATATATTTCTTCACCGCATATCCACCCACGCCCATCGCGATCATGGCAGGGATGCTCATTCGGGCGAGAAGGAACGGCACGGCCGCGCCGATCGCAGCGCCTGTCGGTCCGCCGACATTCTTCGCATTCTGGGCAAGTTTTCCACCCACCAGGGCGCCGATCATCTTCGTAAGCATTCTTGTCTCCTGTGTTATCAATTCAACGGAGAAACAATGCGATAGTTCCGATTGCCTCGACGGATCGACGAGCCAGACTTACGTGAGGAGGACTTGACTACCCGCGTCAGAGGCAAGACGCTTCGATCCCGCCAACCGCGTCGAACGTTGGCGAACCGACGAAAGAAAACGATAGTCGGTTGTCACACGCCCGGGAGTCAGTTTCACTGCCATATAGCCGCGCTGGCCGGTGTCTGCCCATTTGAGCTGATCGTTGGTCGACACTGCCATCTCGGCGAAATCTGCAGGTTTAATCCAGGGCAAATAGGCTTCCGCGCCGGGTGAAGAGACGGAATGGCCAGCAAACTCGATGCCTGCTGGCGCATCGCCATTGGCGAGATCGGAGGCCCAGCCATTGTGGCTGTCGCCCGCCAGTACAACGAGATTGGCGTCAGCTTCCTGCGCGGAAGTGAGCAGTCGCTCTCGCGCGGCGGGATAGCCGTCCCAAGCATCCATATTGAAGGGCAGGCCAATTGTGCTGGTCATCACCCCGGCAAGAATGCGTTCCCGCACGAAGGCGGGTACGGCGTCGGTCATTCCTGCGGCAATGCTCGGAGAGGTCTTCAGACTGGTCATGACAACTTGCTGGAGCAGCACCTGCCAGGTTTTGCCAGCGCGGCGTGAGGCAGCGAGGCCGTTAGCCAGCCAAGCCTCCTGCACCTCACCCATCAGGCTGCGTGACGGATCACGCCATTCGTCGTCGCGGAACGCCTGCAGCGCCACAACTGTCTTTTCCGGATCGCCCCCGCCGCGACGAAAAATGTCGCCCAGATCGAACGGTTTTGTCCTTCCCGTAAGCCGGGTCTCAAGGCGGAACAGCGTCGCTAGCGCACCGATTTCATAGGCGGCCCACGGCTCGTCGGACACCGGCATCCATTCGCTCTTCGCGCGCAGCGATGCAGCTTTGCGGGCATCCCAGGAGCCTTCGGTGTCCGGCTGGTGGTTCTGCGCGCCATCGCGATAACTGTCATTGGCGCTCTCGTGATCATCCGGCACATGAATCATCGGATATAGCTGGTGTAATCGTTGGAGATCGGGATCGCGGCGATAGGTTGCATACCTCGCGCGATAGTCTGCCAGCGCAACAATCTCGGTATTGGGCTGCAGGCCCCGGCCGGGCACACGCTGGCTGGCATCGGGGTAATTGTCTTCGCCATACTCGTAGAGATAGTCGCCGGTATGAAGCACCAGGTCGGTGTCGTCTGCTTCGCAGATATGGGCATAGGCGTTGAACCAGCCAAAGCCGATATTGGAGCAACCCACCACAGCCAGCCGGAATTCCGGTGTCTCCCCCACAGGCAAAGTCCTGGTGCGCCCTTCGCTCGATGCATTGCCGGCAGAATCGAAGAAGCGGTAGTAGTACCAACGCCCTGGCTCGAGCCCGGTCACGACGGGTTTGACGCACCAATCGCGATCGGGTGAGGCAGTGACCTCTCCTTCACTAGTCAGGCGCTTGTTTGCATCGGCCTCGCGCACCTCCCACCGGATGGAGGTGGGCTGATCGGCGACATAGCGGGTCCACAACAGCACTGAACTGGCCGAGGGCTCTCCACTGGCAACACCGTGGGTGAAGCCGATGCCGCCTTGTGCGGCAAGGGGCGCCGCCGCCAGGCCCGCACCCAGAAAGCCGCCCTTCAAGATCGTGCGACGGTCAAGCACCGGAAGGTTGGCTGGCTCTGGCGGGTCGGTCCTGATCATAAAGCAAAGCTCCTTCAAACGAGTCATGCTTTGGCTACGCCGAATGAACCTGTTGTGACAGTCACCAAGTCAGAAACCGCGCTAGGTGGAGCCAAGCCTTGTCATTTTGTCAATTACGCTTGACATCGTACGCACGCTATGTAAATGACCCTTTACATCAAGAAAAGGAGGTTTGACATGACACAGATTTCAAAAGCACTTTTGCTGGCCGCAGCCATGATCGGCATTGCCTTGCTTGCAGTCGCCGGCATAGTCCCGGAGCAGGTCGCCCAGTTTGCCCCGATGGCCTTGCTCGCGATCTTCCCGACAGCATGGCTGGGATCGGGCAGCGACTCATGCACAAGGGCCGCCTGATCATGGAATCGGCTGCAAACACGAACGGCCGCGGGCCCATGTTCTGGATGGGCATGATGCTCGCATCCTATGGCGTGATTATCGCTCTGGTGATGACTGGCGCGATAGAGGGCCCGGCGGTGACGATCTTGATGCTCGCACCGCTGGTTCTGACAGCGCCAATGATCTGGGCCGCAAACCGCCAGCTCAATGCTGCACAAGATGGCTGCCTTGGCCGGGGCGTGGCACAGAAGCGCTATGTGAAGCGGGTGGCGGTCTTTTCGTCGCTCTACCTGGTGTCATTCGGCATTTTCATATTCGCGACCAAGGCTGCCGATCTTGGCCCATGGCTTCGCCCCTTTCTGGCAGTGCTGCCAGGACTGGCGATAATCGGGATTATCTGGGCAGTCGGACGCCTTATTGCCGAGGAAGATGACGAATTTCTGCGCATGCTCGTGATCCGGCAGTCCCTGGTAGCGACCGGGATCGCCCTGAGCGCTGCATCGATCTGGGGCTTCCTCGAAACAGCCGACATCGTTTTCCACCTTGATGCCTATTGGTGGGTCGTCGTCTGGTTCTTCGGCCTTGGAATCGGAGCCGCCGCCAACCGGATCGAATATGGCACCTGGGGCGCGGTATGAAGAACCGCCTCAAAGTGCTCCGCGCCGAACGCGACTGGAGTCAGCAGGATCTGGCGGACAAGCTGGGTGTCTCACGCCAGAGCGTGAATGCGATTGAAACAGGTCGCTATGATCCATCGCTTCCGCTTGCGTTCAGGTTGGCCGATATATTCGCAATGCGGATCGAGGAGATCTTCCAAAGGGAGAAGGGAGAATGAGACGATTGATAACCGCTGTCGCGCTGGTTTTGGCCCTGTCAGGCTGCGCCGAACCGCTCTGCGACGCCGGAAATGAGAGCTTCGTGCTGCCAGCTGCTTACTGAGCTTGCCACAGCACCGTTCCAGCAGGCATGACGCCTGTCCATGAACGACGTCCAGTATCACACGCTACCAGACGCGCGCCGGATCGCCTTTCGCCAATGCGAGGGAAAGAGTCCGGCGCTCGTTTTTCTACCCGGCTACATGTCGGATATGGATGGCAGTAAAGCGACAGCCCTGTTCGAATGGGCAAGGGAGAATGGCCAGGCTTGCCTGCTGCTTGACTATTCCGGTTGCGGGCGGAGCGACGGAGCATTCGCCGATGGCACACTGAGCCAATGGCGCGATGAGGTCCTCGCGCTTATCGAGGCGCGCCAGAGCGGACCGGTCGTACTGATCGGGTCATCGATGGGCGGGTGGCTGATGCTGCTGGTCGGCCTCCAGCTAGGCCAGCGGCTTGCCGGCATGGTCGGCATCGCAGCCGCACCGGATTTTTCCGACTGGGGCTTCGATGCCGAACAGAAAGCAGCCCTTGCCGCAGGCGAAACCGTTTTCGAGGACAATCCTTACGGGCCGGAACCGACGCCGACCTTCGCAAAGTTCTGGCACGATGCCGAGGCGCATCGCCAGCTGGATCGGCCTATCGCTATTGGCTGCGAAGTGCACCTCGTCCATGGTCAGGATGACGCCGATGTCCCCTCCGACGTCAGCTTGAGACTTGCAGTGGCGCTGGAAACGCGATCGGTCACGACAACCTTGATAAAGGACGGCGATCACCGCCTTTCTCGCCCGGAAGACATTGCGCGGCTGCTGGCAATTGTAGAGGGTTTTGTATGACCAAGCTTGCCGTACTCGACCTGGTCCCTGTTCGCGAAGGTGGAACTGTTGCAGAGGCTTTGGCAGATAGCACGGCTCTGGCGCGGGCCAGCGAAGGCTACGGCTACAACCGGTTCTGGGTTGCCGAACATCACGCGATGGAAGGGATTGCAGGCGGCGCGACCTCCGTTGTGCTTGCGCATATCGGCAATGCTACATCCACGATCAGGATCGGCGCTGGCGGCATCATGTTGCCCAATCACACCCCGTTCCAGATTGCCGAACAATTCGGGACATTGGACGCTCTCTTTCCGGGGCGAGTCGATCTGGGCCTAGGCAGGGCCCCGGGTGCCGGGCCGGAACTGCAACGCGCCCTGCGCAAGGATCTGCACGCTGCTTCGGAGTATTTCCCGCAGGATGTTACAGAGCTGCGCGCGCTTCTCACCGGCGATGTGGAGCTGCCGATTGCCGCCACGCCGGGGCTTGGTGCACAGATTGATTTGTGGATGCTGGGGTCCAGCCTGTTCGGTGCGCAATTGGCCGCAAAGCTGGGGCTTCCTTATGCGTTCGCATCCCATTTCGCACCCGATCATCTGGACGCTGCCTTGGCTGTGTATCGCAGGGACTTCCAGCCGTCGGCATCACTGGAACGACCTTATGTCATGGCCGCCATGCAAGTGATGTGCGCCGAGACTGATGAGGAGGCACGCTACCTTGCGTCTAGCCAGGCCCAGGCCTTTGTTCGCTTGCGCACAGGATCTCCGGGCAAGCTCCCGCCCCCTGTCCGCGACTATCGCGATTCCCTTCCGGCGCAGGTGCAGGCGATGCTGGCCCATCTTGAACAAGCCGCAGCGATCGGTGCACCGGAAACTGTCGGCAAGGCCATAGCGGCCTTTGTCGATCGAACCGGTGCCGACGAGATTGTCACAGCGGGTTCCACCTATGATCCAGAGGCCCGGCTACGCTCCCTCGAACTGACTATGGATGCGAGCCGAAACCATGCAGCATTCTAGCTCGCAAATCCGACATATGGGGTCAGAGATTGTCCGAAACCGTAAAGACAACGCGCACCACAAAGCTTGCGAGGGATAGGGCAAAAGCCTAACGGCGTAACAATACTGCGTTATACGGTAATCATGTAATGCAGTGGCGCGTTTGAATTTGAGAGGGAGCGCTCCTTCGATGAGCACCAAGGGTGATGCAGCCGCCAGCAAGGGTCCGGA
Source organism: Parerythrobacter jejuensis (assembly GCF_039536765.1). NCBI lineage: Bacteria > Pseudomonadati > Pseudomonadota > Alphaproteobacteria > Sphingomonadales > Erythrobacteraceae > Parerythrobacter > Parerythrobacter jejuensis. Next base: position 2,020,337 of record NZ_BAAAZF010000001.1, on the reverse strand, counting down.
TCCGAAGCTCCTGAACACTCTGGCAAAGAAGCTGGGCGCAGCCTTGCTGCCCGGTGATGACCCGATTTCCGCCAAGGAAATCAAGGATGCAGCCCGCTTCGTATACGCCGCTGCAGAACGACGCGACACCGGCGAAGCTGCAATTTCAATGGTCTCAGAAACCGAAGGCCGGCGCTTCCTGCGCGTGGCGATCATCAACGATGATATGCCGTTCCTCGTCGACTCGGTCGCAGCAACGATTGCAGCGCGCGGCCTTTCGATTGACCGGCTCGTCCACCCTGTGTTGCGAGTCGAGCGGAGCGACCGCGGACGATTGGCTGGCTTGCCCGGCAAGAAATCCGAAGCCCCACGCGAGTCGATGATCTATCTGGAGACCGAGCGGGTCGACGCGAAGCAGCGCCGGGAACTGGAGCAAACCCTGCGCGCAACGTTGGCCGATGTTCGCGCGGCAGTGGCCGACTGGCCTTCGATGCAGGACATCATGGCCCGCGATGCCGATACCGTCGAAAATGCAGAAGGCGAAGCCCTGCTGCGCTGGCTCAATGACGGGATGCTGACCCAGCTTGGACACGTGACCCGCCATCGCAATGGGAGCCATAGCGAATTGCTCGGCATTTGCCGCAAGAGCGCCAAGCAAATTCTGGCCGATGCCTCATATGATCGGGCCTTCGCATGGTTTGACAAGTCGGGGAAACAGGCAAGCCGGATCCCTCTGATCGTCAAGGCCAACCGGCTCTCCAATGTCCATCGCCGCGTTCCGCTCGATCTGTTCATCATCCCGCGTTTCGAAGGCAAGAAGGTCGCGTCGCTTTCCATTCACGCCGGGGTCTGGACCAGCGCCGCGCTGGCAGCCAAGCCCGGGCAGGTGCCCCAATTGCGCGCCCAGCTAGGCGGCCTGATGGATGCCCATGAGTTCGACCCTGGGGGGCATGCGGGCAAAGCGCTTGTCCATGCGCTCACCACCCTGCCGCACGATCTCATTATCGGCTTTGCCGATGACGACATCAGCCGCGTCACCACGACAATGATGAGTCTGGTGGACCGGCCGCGGCCACGTATGGCCCTGGTTGAGGCCCCGCTCGCGCGCCACTTGTTCGCCTTTGTCTGGTTGCCCCGCGACATGATGTCGACCGATGTCAGGCGCCGAATCCAGGCCATGCTGGAAAGCGCGACCGGCTCTCAATTGCTCGACTGGAGCCTGGAAGTCGAAGGCGGCACTCTGGCCATGCTACGGTTTGTTCTGGATATCCGCGAGGCGTCTGGCACCATCGATGAAGACGCTCTCGAAGATCGCATGCAGGACATGCTGCGCGGCTGGAACGAAGCCGTCGAGAGCGAGCTTTCCAACATCGTCGAAACGGGTCGTGCTGCTGCTCTCGCCAGCCGGTTTGCCGGAGCATTCCCACCGTCCTATCGCACCGACTATGGCGCGCGCGAAGCAGCGATCGACATCGACCGTATCCGGCTGCTCTCCAAACATATTGGAGACGATGATCATGCGGCTGAAGCCGATGCGCGCGATGCACGCCTCTATAATCTTGCTAGCGATGCGGAAAATGCACTCCGGCTGAAAATCTACCAGCATGAAGGCGGCCTGTCGCTCTCTGACGCTGTTCCCGCACTTGAGAATTTCGGCTTCCGGGTGCTGACGGAAATCCCTTCGCCGCTGGCTGATGGCGCCCTCGGGACCGTCCATGATTTCCTGCTTGCGGTTCCTGAAGGCAATGCAAAGGCTGCTATCCTGGAGCGGGCCGAGCCCATCGAGCGGGCCATTGCTGATGTGCTCAACGGCCATGCCGAGGATGACCCGTTCAATCGCCTGGTCGTTGGAACAGGTCTTGCTGCACGCGATGCGGAATTGTTGCGGGCGCTGTATCGGTATCTCCGCCAGACCGGGATGGGCTTCACGATCTACACCGTTGTTGACGCGCTTGCCCGCGCGCCCTCGGTCACCAAAGCCCTGATCGCCCTGTTCGAAGCGCGTCATAATCCAGGGTTCGATGGAGACCGTAGCGCTGCTGAAGAGGCCGCGAGCGCTTCTATCCGCGCAGGGCTGGCCAAGGTTGCCGCGATCAATGATGATCGCCTGCTGCGCCTTTACAAGTCAGTCATCGACGCGATGCTCCGGACCAATGCGTTCGCACCGGCAGCGGCAGAAGCAATGGCGTTCAAGATCGATTCTGCCCTGATTCCTAACCTGCCCAAGCCGGTGCCATGGCGCGAAGTCTTCGTATATTCCCGCCGGGTCGAAGGTATCCACCTGCGCGCCGGTCCGGTTGCCCGCGGAGGCCTGCGCTGGTCAGACCGACGCGATGACTTCCGCACCGAAATTTTGGGCCTGATGAAAGCCCAGCGGGTCAAGAATGCCGTTATTGTCCCCAGCGGTGCAAAGGGCGGATTCTATCCCAAGCAACTACCCGACCCAGGCCGGGATCGAGATGGCTGGGCTGCCGAGGGGCAAGCCAGCTACGAAGTCTTTATCCGGACACTGCTGTCGATCACCGACAATATCGTCGAGGGCAAAGTCGTCCATCCACGTGATGTGGTGATCCGTGACGGCGAAGACCCCTATTTCGTCGTCGCCGCCGACAAGGGCACTGCCCGCTTCTCCGACATCGCCAACGGGATCGCCGAAAGTCGCGATTTCTGGCTCGACGATGCCTTCGCCAGCGGTGGTTCGAATGGCTACGATCACAAGGCGATGGGGATCACGGCCAAGGGCGCGTGGGTATCGGTCCAGCGGCACTTTCTCGAGATGGGCATTGATGTCCAGAAAGAGCCAGTCCGTGTAGTAGGTTGCGGCGATATGTCGGGCGATGTGTTCGGCAACGGAATGCTCTTGTCCAAGGCAATAAAGCTGGTCGCAGCATTCGATCACCGACACATTTTTATCGATCCCGACCCCGATCCGGCGGCCAGCTGGAAAGAGCGCAAGCGAATGTTCGAGCTGCCCCGGTCAAGCTGGGAAGACTACAACGCCAAGCTGATTTCCAAGGGCGGAGGAATTTTCCCGCGCAGCGCAAAATCGATCAAGCTGTCCAAGCCGGCCAGGGATGCGTTGGGCATTGACGAAGCAAATATCGAGCCCGAGGCGCTGATCTCGGCGATCATCAAAACTCCTGCTGATCTGCTGTGGTTTGGCGGCATTGGCACCTATGTGAAGGCTGAGCGCGAGAACAACATCCAGGTCGGCGATCCCGCCAACGATACGATGCGCGTCGACGGGCGCGATTTGCGGGTGAAGGTTGTCGGCGAAGGCGCCAATCTGGGTGTGACGCAGGCCGGCCGGATCGAATTCGCCTTGGCTGGCGGGCGGATCAACACCGACTTCATCGACAATTCGGCGGGCGTTGATTGCTCGGACAACGAGGTCAATATCAAGATTGCGCTGGCGGCGGCCCGCCGAGCTGGCAAGCTGTCCGAGAAGAAGCGCAACACCTTGCTTGCCGATATGACCGACGAGGTTTCGGATATCGTGTTGGAGGACAATCGGCTCCAGGCACTTGCCCTGTCGATCGCCGAACATGGTGGTCCGGATGCCACCGCGTCCCATTTGCGCCTGATCGAAACACTAGAGGAAGCGGGCGATCTCGATCGACGCACCGAAGGCCTTGCCGATAGCGAAACCCTTACCCGTCGCGCAGGTGACGGCATCGGCCTGACACGGCCGGAACTTGCCGTCCTGCTCTCCTCCACCAAGCTGGCGCTGCAGGATGCAATCGAGGCCAGTGACCTGCCCGAAGACCCAGCGCTGCAACGCAATCTGAGCGATTATTTCCCCGCGCCGATGCGGAAGAGATACGGGGCGCAGATCGAAGACCATCGCCTGCGCCGCGAAATTATCGCGACCGATCTGGCCAATCGCATTGTCAACCGACTGGGGCTGATCCATCCTTTCGAACTGGCCGAAGAAGAAAGCGTCGGCCTGGCCGACGTCGCGACTGCCTTCGTAGCGGCAGAGCGCCTTTTCGATGTGCGCGAGCTGTGGGAATTGCTCGACGACAGCGCCATGCCGGAATCCACCAGGCTGGCACTGTTTGACCGCATGGCAGTGGCAATGCGCATCCAGATGGCAGACGTTCTGCGGGTGTGTTCCGGCTTCACCTCGCCCAGTGCGGTTGTTGCCGAATTACGTCCGAGCATCGATGCCCTCTCGACCGGCACAGAAAACCTGCTCGCCAATGAAAGTCGCCAGATCTCCGCTAAGCTCAAGCAAGAGTTTTCCGAAGCGGGCGCGCCAGAAAAAATCGCCAACCAGGTCGTGCATATGTTCGATCTCGATGGCGCGGTTGGGCTTGCCAAACTGGCCGTCGACGCAAGCATCGATCCGCGCAAACTCGCTGCATCTTTCACGGCCTTGGGCGAAGAATTGGGACTGGCCTGGGCCCAGGGTACGGCTGCGCTGATGAACCCTTCGGACGTTTGGGAACGCTTGCTGGTGGCAGGCCTCGCTCGCGACTTCCAGCAGATGCGGTTCGATTTTCTCCAGCGCCTGGCGCGTCGCAAGGGGATGGTCGACAATCCGTTCAAGGTGGTCGACAGCTGGATCGAAGAGAACCGCGCGGCGATCAGGCAGTTCCGCAGCATGATTACGCGCGCGCAGGCCCATACCCCTGTAGCGCCCGCCATGCTGGCGCAGATCGCCAGTCAGGCGCGCAACGTCTTGTCCCGCTAACGACCGCAAGTCGCGAATTATTGGCCCCACACTATTGGGCTTGACGAGAACGACGCAGTCGCTTCATGCCCCGCCCCCATGGAGCATGTAGATATTTGCATCGTTGGGGCGGGACATGGCGGCGCACAGGCCGCCATCGCTTTGAGGCAAAAGGGGCACGAGGGATCAATAGCGCTGGTAACGCGCGAGAACGATCCTCCTTACGAACGACCTCCGCTTTCCAAGGATTTTCTCGCCGGAGACAAGCCGTTCCAGCGGATCCTGATCCGACCCGAAGCTTTCTGGCAGGACAAGGGGGTCGATTTGCGGCTGGGCAAGGCCGTGACAGACATTGATCCGGTCGCCCACGAAGTCCGCTTCGCCGACGACAGCAAACTCACCTATCGCAAGCTGATCTGGGCGGCAGGCGGGGATGCGCGTAGGCTGTCTTGCGCCGGAGCAGACCTCAATGGAATCCATTCCATCCGCAACCGGTCTGACGTCGAGCATCTGAAGACCGAACTGCAAGGCGGAGCGAGACGCGTCGTCGTGATTGGCGGGGGCTATATCGGGCTTGAAGCAGCAGCAGTGCTGCGGAAAATGGAGTGCGATGTCACAGTTCTGGAGGCTTTGCCACGGGTGCTGTCGCGCGTGGCCGGAGAGGCCCTTTCGGAATTCTATGAAGCTGAACACCGCGCCCGCGGGGTCGATCTGAGGGTCGACACGAAAGTGGAGTCGCTGGAAGGCAAGGATGGTCGGGTGACCGGCGTCAAGCTCGACGATGGCGAAATCATCCCTGCAGACATGGTCATTGTCGGGATCGGGATTGTGCCTGCCATAGGGCCCCTGATCGTTGCCGGGGCAGCAGCCTCAAACGGCGTCGATGTCGATGAATATTGCCGTACGACGCTGGATGATATCTACGCTCTGGGCGATTGCGCCGCCCACGCCAATGTCTTTGCGGATGGCGCCGTGATCCGACTGGAATCGGTGCAGAATGCCAACGATATGGCCAATACCGTGGCCCAGGCCATCACTGGCGAGAAATTGCCTTACGAGGCGACACCATGGTTCTGGTCGAACCAGTATGATCTGCGCCTGCAGACTGTCGGGATTTCGCTTGATTATGACCAGGCCGTGCTGCGCGGCGATCCGGCTGAACGCAGTTTTTCGGTCATCTATTTGCGTGAAGGCAAGGTTATCGCCCTCGACTGCGTCAACCGCACCAAGGATTATGTCCAGGGGCGTAAGCTGGTCGAAGCAAGGCATGAAGCGAGTGCCAACCAACTGGCCGATATCGAAACCCCGCTCAAGGAACTGCTCTAGGAGGCACGCGCGATGATCGCACCCGGTGATGGCAAGCCCATGCTGGAGGGGCTTAAAGTGATTGACCTGACCAGTGTCGTGTTCGGCCCCTATTGCACGCAGATATTGGCTGACTTCGGGGCCGAGGTCGTCAAAATCGAAGGACCAACCGGTGATGCCTACCGCCCCGGGGCCAAGCCAGCGCGGACCGCGGGAATGGGCCCGGGGTTCATTGCCCTGAACCGCGGCAAGAAATCACTGGTGCTGGATCTCAAAGACGGTGCAGATGCCGCGATCATGCGCGATCTTCTGGCCGAGGCGGATATCTTCGTCCACAATGTGCGCGAAGCCGCCATCGAACGGCTCGGCTTCGGCTACGAAGCTGTCAAAGCGCTCAACCCCAAGATCATCTATGTCCATTGCGTCGGTTTCGGATCAGGTGGCCCCTATGCCGGTTTGCAGGCCTATGATGATGTCATTCAGGCTGCGACTGGCACTGCATCGCTATTGCCGCGGGTCGATGGCGACCCGCGCATGCGATATCTGCCTTCGCTAATCGCCGACAAAGTGGCCGGGCTCCACGCAGCCTATGCCACCCTGGCCGCTGTGACCCACCGCCTGCGGACCGGCGAAGGTCAGCATGTCGAAGTGCCGATGTTCGAAGCTTTTGCCAGTTTCATGATGAAGGAACATCTGGACGGCAAAACGTTCGATCCCCCCAATAATGATGCGGGCTATGCAAGGCAGGTCGATCCCGATCGGCAGCCATTCCCGACCAAGGATGGCTGGATAAGCATCGTGCCGTATACACTGCCACAATATACGCAGGTTGTGGCCTTGCTGGGGGACCCCGATCTGGCCGGAGAAGAACGGTTCCAGGATATCATGGGCATCCTGCACGCCACCAAAGAGCTATATCAGCGCATGGCAGCACTGACCCCGGCGAAGACAACTGCGGAATGGCTCGAAATCCTGCGCCCGCATAATATCCCCTGTATGCCAGCGACCGACATCAATGATGTCATCGACGATCCGCATCTGCGCGAAACCGGCTTCTTCGAGCATGGCGAGCACCCCAGCGAGGGGCCACTGTTCCAAATGAGGGAACCCAACAGTTTCAGCGGATGGAAGCCAGGGCCGCTCGGCCACGCGCCGCTTTTGGGCGAGCACAATGACGAGTTTGGCAAGGGTTAGGCGAGACGCATCGCGGCCCACTCCGCCGCTTCTGCCACGACAGGGTCTGGGTCTGACCGCAAGCCGGCGGCGGCATCGGCCAGCGTGGCATCCCCGCTATTGCCCGCCGCGATCAGGCAATTGCGCACGAACCGGTCGCGACCGATCCGCTTGATCGGAGACCCCGAGAAGAGCGCACGGAATCCTGCATCATCAAGCGCAAGCAGATCAGCCAAGCGGGGTGCGATCAGTTCCGCGCGTGGCAGGAACGCCTTGTGCCGCGCAGCTGCATCGGCAAACTTGTTCCACGGGCATACCGCCAGGCAATCATCGCAACCATAGATACGGGTGCCCATCGCCTCACGGAATTCCTCCGGAATTGGTCCGGCATGCTCAATCGTCAGGTAAGAAATGCATCGCCGCGCATCGAGGACATAAGGCTGGGGGAAGGCGTCTGTCGGGCAGGCCGCTTGGCACGCCGTGCATGACCCGCAACGATCATCGTGCGGATCATCTGGCTCGAATGGTAGCGTACAATAGATCGCGCCCAGGAAAAGCCAGCTGCCGTTTTCGCGGCTGACCAGATTGGTGTGTTTGCCCTGCCACCCCAGCCCGGCCGCTTCGCCCAGGGGTTTTTCCATCACCGGCGCGGTGTCGACAAAGACCTTGAGCTGTGCCTCGGGTACTTCGGCCACCAGCCACCGGGCCAGCGCCTTGAGAGCCTTTTTCACCGTATCATGGTAATCGCGCCCCTGCGCATAGACCGATATCCGCGCCCGGTCCGGATGCTTCTCGAGCGCCATCGGATCCACGCTGGGTGTGTAAGCCATGCCCAGAGCAATCACGCTCTTGGCTTCGGGCCACATCGATTGCGGACCTTGTCTCACATCCGCGCGATCTTCCATCCAGCCCATGGATCCGTGGTGTCCGGCCTCGATCCAATCATGCAGTCGCCTGGAGCGATCGGGATCATCCGCCGCAGGTGCAAAGCCGATCTGCGCAAAGCCAAGCCGCTGCGCCTCTTCAATCAGGCGCAATTTGAGATCAGCTGTTGCAGCGCTGTTAACCACGCTTATGGTTGCTCCCGTTCACAGGCGGCAGTTAACGCGCCGGCATGGATGATCACTCTCCTCATGGGCTAAGCGAAGCTGTATTCTCGGGCAATGGCATGAACGAAATCGATACCGGCATGGTGATGCACGACGACACGCGTCCACTTGCGATCGAGGCAAAAGGGCTGGTCAAACGCTTTGACGGCACCCTGGCCGTCGACGGTGTCGATATTTCCGTGCCCGAAGGCGCGATCTACGGTATTCTGGGCCCCAATGGTGCGGGCAAGACGACGACCTTGCGCATGCTGCTTGGGATTATCGATCCCGACGAGGGCGTGCGGCGCGTCTTCGGGCATGATCGCCCGCATGAAATCAGCCGACTGATCGGGTATCTGCCGGAAGAGCGCGGTCTCTATCCATCGATGAAAGCCTTTGAAGCAATCGGTTTCATGGGCGCATTGCGCGGGATGAAACTGGCTGACGCCAAGGCGCGCGGCAAAGAACTGCTCGAAGGCCATGGCATGGGGCATGCGATTGATCGCCAGATCCGCCAGCTGTCCAAGGGTATGGCGCAAACCGTGCAGCTGCTCGGAACGCTCGTCCACCAGCCTAAGCTTGTGGTGCTCGATGAACCGTTTTCAGGCCTGGACGCAATCAATCAGGGCAAGCTGGAGGGGCTCATCCGGGACCTCGCCGCCAACGGCACAACAGTGATTTTCTCCACCCATGTCATCCATCACGCTGAACGGCTGTGCGAAGGGGTTGCCATAATTGCCGGGGGCAAAGTTCCCTATGCTGGCAGCGTGGAACAGGCACGTGACCGGATCCCGGCACAGGTGCGGCTGGAAACCAAAGCCACCGAGGGAGCTTGGCGGGCTGCTCTTCCCGATGATGCAAGGCATGAGGGCGATTTCTGGGACTTCTCCCTGCCTGAAAGCGGCATCGAACCGCTTTTGCGCGCCCTCATTGAGGGGGAGGCAGGTATTCTGTCGCTCTCCATCGAACGTGCCGGTCTTCACGACGCATTCGTCCATATCGCGGGGGAAGCAGCGGCCAGGGCGCTTGAGGCAGAAGCCGGAAACGGAGGCTTGTGATGAGCATGGATCCATCTGCCAATTCTCGCCTGAGCCTGATCCAGGCTGCGTTCGTCATCGCGCGTCGCGATTTCCTGGCGATCCTGTTCAGCAGGGCATTTCTGTTCTTCCTGCTCGGGCCGCTGTTCCCGATTGTGGTCGGCGGATTGGCCGGCGGGATCGGAAACCAGGTAAAGCAGGAAGTCGCCAATCCGGAACTCGCCGTTTTAATGGCGCCGGCCGAACGGGATTCTGTAGTTGCAGCCCACAGGGCGTTGGCCGGGCAATTGGGCAGCAGCCTGCCGCCGCTCACAGTGCTTCAGGATGACCCTGGCGCCGACCCGCAATCCATACTGGCAGAGAAGCGGGCCAATATCGCCGCCATCCTTTCCGGCACAAGGGCAGAGCCGGTTCTGACCGGTCCGGAGGACCAGCTGGGCCGAATGCAGGGGCGCGTTGCCCTGATAACGGCGACCGCCCTGGGCAATGTCCCGAGCGAGTACCCCGAAGTATCGACCACCACTGTTGTCACGAGCGGTGCCAACGAACGCTCCGGCCGCTTGGCCACCGCGCAAGCAGCGCAGGTGCTACTTTTCCTGCTGACCATGCTGCTGGCAGGCATGGTCCTGTCCAACCTGGTCGAGGAAAAAGCGAACAAGATTATCGAGATCCTTGCCGCCTCGATCCCGATGGATGCCGTGTTCTTCGGCAAGCTGTTTGCCATGCTCGGCGTGTCTTTCGTAGGCATCGCCGTGTGGGGCGCAGTTGGCGGATTGATTGCGCAATCGACCGGCTTCAGCCTGGCCAGCTTCCCCGCCCCAGCCGTAGGCTGGCCGCTCTTCATCGCGTTGGGCATTGCCTATTTCGCGATGGCATATCTGCTGCTCGGGTCTCTGTTTCTTGCCATCGGCAGCCTGGCCAGCACGGTGCGCGAAGTGCAGACTTTGTCGATGCCGGTTACTATGCTGCAGCTGCTGGTGTTCTTCGCCGCCAGCTTTGCCATCGCCGACCAAGGCTCCACCTTCGAATGGGCCGCGGTGATCATTCCTTTCAGCTCTCCGTTCGCGATGCTGGCCCGGGCCGCCTTGCAAGAAGGCATCGCCCAGCATGCGATCGCGCTTTTGTGGCAAGCCTTCGCCGTCACACTCTTCGTCAAGGCGGGCGCAACGCTGTTCCGCAAGCGGGTCATGAAGTCAGGCAGCGGCGGCCATGCCAAAACGGGCAAGAAGCGCTGGTTCGGGCTGGCAGGTCGGCGCTCCGCGTAGCGTCGTTGCGCGGCAGCGCATGAATCGGTCGCATATCGCAACCTACTATTGACACGCCTGTCAACAAGGGCAGGATGCAATCAGAGACGGGCAAGGTACAAAGACTCGCCCGCGACATGGAGAGAGACCCGATGGCGACGATCGCACCCCCGCGTGAAATGGAAAAAACCGAATGGACCCGTTCGCCCAGCGCGCACGAGGCCTTGCAGAAGCATTTCGAAGAAAACCCCGATGCAATGCCGGAGCATCCGCACAAATGGGACACCAGCCGCAGTGACATCTATGCCGAGCATCGCTGGCAGCCGATCTTTAAGGAAATGCGCGCCGAAGGCCCGCTGCATTATATCCCGGAAAGCCCGTTCGGCCCCTATTGGAGCGTGGTTGGCCACAAGGCGATCCAGCATGTAGAGGCGCTCCCCGAATTGTTCTCGTCCAGTTGGGAACATGGCGGCATCACGATCCTCGAAAGGCTGGATGACGAAGATGTGGAGGAAGGGCAGGAGCGCTTCGAATTGCCCATGTTCATCGCCATGGACCGGCCCAAGCATACTGGCCAGCGCCGCACCGTAGCACCCGCCTTCACCCCGACCGAGATGAAGCGGATGGAGGATGAAATCCGCCAGCGCACAGGGGAAACCCTCGATGGCTTGCCCAAAGGCGAAGTGTTCAATTGGGTCGAGAAAGTCTCGATCCCGCTGACCACCGGCATGCTCGCCATCCTGTTCGATTTTCCATGGGAAGATCGCGATCTGCTGACATTCTGGTCGGATTGGTCGGGCGATACCGAACTTATGCTGGCCGGCCAGGGCATGGAAGACACCCGGCGCGGCATCCAGCGCGAGATGGCGGCCTATTTCCAGCAGCTATGGGCCAAGAAATCCCAGGAAGAACCCGGCCAGGATCTCATTTCGATGATGATCCACTCGCCGGCAATGAACCAGATGAGCCCGCAGGAATTCATGGGCAATCTGGTACTGCTGATTGTCGGGGGCAACGACACCACCCGCAACACGATGAGCGGGATCATCCATGCGCTGGACAAATTCCCCGACCAGCGCAAACTGTTCGAAAAGCAGCCGGACCTGATCCCGAATGCCGTTCAGGAATGCATCCGCTATCAGACTCCGCTGAAACATATGCGTCGGACATGCTCCGAAGACACCGAGCTGTTCGGCCAGCAGATCAAGAAAGGCGACAAGGTCGTTTTGTGGTACAATTCGGCCAATCGCGACGAAGACGTGTTTGAGAATGCCGACAAGCTTGACCTGACGCGCGAGAACGCAAGGCGGCATCTCGCCTTTGGATATGGCATCCATCGCTGCGTCGGCGCACGTCTGGCAGAGCTGCAGCTGCGGGTCCTGCTCGAAGAGATGCATGCCCGCCGCATGCGGGTGCATGTGGCAGGTGACGTAGAGCGGGTCCGGGCGAACTTCGTCGAAGGTTTCCGCACGCTCGAAGTGGAAGTCACTCACTTCTGAGGCGATACGCACTTTCGCCCGTGTAACCATCTGCCTGCCTCATACGTATAATGAGGCGGGCAGAGTTGTTTTGCGCGTATGGAAAGGAAGTTTCGGATGACCCACTCGATCTCTCGCCGGAGCCTGATGGGCTGGTTCGGAGCCGGTGGATCGCTTGTCGCCCTAACCGCTTGTGGTATCGCCCCTGCTGAAGCCAAAAGCTTTCCGGTCAGCAAGAGCGACGCGCAATGGCGAAGCCAGTTGACGGCGCAGGAATATCGGATCTTGCGCAAGGCCGGCACAGAGATGCCGTACTCATCTCCGCTCGACAACGAGAAGCGCACAGGCACATTCGTGTGTGCCGGATGCGGCAATGCCCTGTATTCTTCCTCAACCAAGTTCGATAGCGGTACCGGATGGCCCAGCTTCTGGCGTGCGCTCCCTCGCGCTGTTGGCACCAGTCGCGATTACAAGCTCGGCTATCCTCGCACCGAGGTCCATTGCGCAGATTGCGGCGGACATCTGGGCCATATCTTCAACGACGGCCCTCGTCCGACCGGCAAACGGCATTGCATCAATGGTGTGGCGATGGATTTCCGCCCGGCCTGATCACCGCGTGTCGACCACGCGCCAGACTTTGAATGTCCCTGGTGTGTCGAGAACGACTGGCTCCAGCCAATTGGGCGCCCGGCCTTTCACCAGCAGCGAGGAGAAGTTTCCTTCGCCACCGCGATCGGCATAGAGATTGGGCTCGAGAATATCGGTGCAGATCACGACATAGCGGGCATCATGCTTCCTGATAATGTCCAGAGTCTCGTCCGGTGCAGCCATATATCCGGCAATCACATCGCGCATGGCATCTTCCGCGCGATGATGCCCGGTTGCAACCACCGCATGATGCGATCGCTGGATCAGGGCCGGCCCAATGTCGAGCGGTGCGAAGATCGTTCCAGCCTCCAGAGCCGAGAGCTTTGCAGCGCTACTGAACAAATCGCATGATGATGTCGCCAACGGGCCCTTGATGGCGGAATTGCCGACCGGCGAAGCCAGTTTCTGGCCAGCAACAACTGGCGCAGAAGGCAGCAAGACCAGCAGTAGCACAGCCACGATCCCGACCTTGGCACCGGCGCTTTCGGTAGACCGCAAGCGGTGCAACCCGCGTTGCAGGAGATAGCCAAGCGGAACGGTCGCAAGGACAGACGCGAAGGCCATCGAGCGCCATACCAGCAGGCCGAGCAGGATCGTGCCTCCGAATACCAGCAGGTAGTCCGTCCACCAGCCCCGTTTCCAGTCCCGTGCCTGCAAGCACAGATGCAATCCGGTCGCAAAGCCGGCCGCGATCTGGATAAGCTGCGGATAGACCAGGGCCGATTGATCCCACAACGGACGCCCTTCGAGGACATTCACATACCAGTAGTCGTAAACCAGCGGATCAAGCTCGCCAAAAGGCGTTCGAAGGCAGCCGGGAGATCCGGCTCCGAAGAATGCCAAACCGGCTGCACCCGAGACGCCCAGCCCGACAACAATCGCGAACCATGGCAACGGTGGCGCCAAGGCCAGGGTTGTCGCGCCTAGCGCCACGATCAGGAAGAAACCGATATGGGGCAAGGTAATTGCGTCACAATAGAGCGCGAGATCACCCACGCCGCGCGTTAGCAGGAATAGCCCGGCCAGCCCGAGGGCCAGCATCTGCAGGAAGCCCACCAGCCCGAAGCGGGAATTGCGGTCACGCAGCCAACGCAGCCCCAACACAGCAGCAAAGATTGCTGCGACGGGAATGAGCTCGAGCGAGATGGTTACGCCAGCTGACATCGCAAAACCGGCCAGTGCTCCACCACGCCAGGTGTCGCGCCCGGCAATCGCCCACATGGCCGCTACTACCGCGCAAATCTGCCACCCGTGATGATCAATGCGCAGCGGCTGGAACTGGAAAACAAGCAAAGGAAGAAAGCCGACAACAAGGCACGCAAGGCCGGCGGTTTCAACGTCGAACAACCGCCACGCCATCCGCCCCACGAACAGCATCGTGGCTAGCATGGCCAACAAAGGAACGAGGATCACACCGACCTGCTCGGCCATTGTCTGGCCCAGCAAGGGGGAAAGGCCCCCTATGATCAAGACTAGCGGAAGATCTACCAAGCGCGACCAGTGCATGGGCACGGATCCGGTTGGATCGATCCGGTGTTGCTTGAGGTCGAACCATTCCTGCCCAGCGAGCAAATCACGCACCTGAACCAGTCGAAGCACGTCGTCAGGATCGGGAAACTGGCCACGAAAGATGTTTTGCGCTGCAGTGGCGATCAGCAGGATCGACACGACCAGCCAGACGAGCAGGATCCGGCGCAGCGGATACTCGTCGGTGCGCAAACGGCGATCTGTCACGGAATCAGTCCCCGGCGCGGAAGACGACGCGGCTGCGCAACAGCCAGGTCAGGGCAAAGCTCGCCCCGATCGCAACCAGTTTGGCAATGCGCGGGTCGAAACCGGAGACATCCGCGGCACCGACGATAGCAGTGGTCAGCGCAAGACCGGCGAGCGCCGATCCGACGAACAATGCCTTCTGCTTGGTACGTTCTGCACCGCGCTCTGCCACGCGCCCGTTAAAGACCGTCCGGCTCGAAAGCAGCCAATGCGCAAGGATACCAAGAGTATAGCCGATGCCAGATGCCAGTACCGCAGGGATGCCGGCAGAAAGGAAGGCGAGGAAGCTGCCGACATCAACGGCAAGGGCACCCACACTGGCGAGCAAATAGCGCACCAGTACAACGTCCCGCATCCGGTTGACCAAGGCCAGCATCCACTTCCTCCCCTTCATTTGCCAACAGCCTCACGCAGATCAGGCTGCGTGACGGCCTTTCTCTTCAGCAGCGACTCCGGCTGCAGTATCTTCGGCAACAATCCGTTCCGGCACATCGCGCATCGAATTGAGCGCTGCGGCCTGATCTTCGCTCACTTCGCGGGCTGGAATCGCCTTCTCGGCGCCTTCGTCACCTGCTTCGTGATACTCGGCATCTTCGTTGACGCACCAGATGTCATACACACGCTCTTCAGCGATGATGTTCTCGACTGTCAGCATCGCCGTCATCATGGCGTGATCCTGGTTGTTATACCGGTGCATCCCGTTGCGGCCCACCATGTGAAGCGTAGGATACTTGTCTTCCAGCTCGCCCCGCATCGCCGCAACGTTGCTGGCATATTCTTCGTCATAGACCGGGTAGGCCTTTTCCTGCCGGACAACAGCGCCGCTTTTGACCTTGGACGGATCGACCAGGCCGAGGGTTTTCATTTCGGTCGTCGCCAGATCAACCAGATCGGCATCGTCCATCGCCCACAGGCCATCGCCTTCGAAGCAGAAATATTCGAGACCGACACAAGCCATGTCTTCGTCCGGGATCATTTCCGGCGACCAGCTGCGGAAGTTCTGCACGCGGCCGACCTGCACCTTGTCATCGTGGATGTAGATCCAGTTGTCCGGGAACAGGTCTTCGCCTTCCACCATCAATGCGACGGTCAGGAAGTCACGATATTTTAGGTTCGAACCGTTCCAGCTGGTTTCGGGCAGCGGGTGCAGGCGGGCACCAAGTTCGCGCATCGGGGCCGAACTAATGGCATGGCCCGCTTTGACGACAATTTTCGCACCGTCTTTGTCAGTGGCCGTCATGCGCCAGCCGCCTTCGCCATCGCTGGCGAGTTGGTCGAGAGAGTGGCCCATAATGACCTGGCCATTGCCGCTGGCAATAATCTTGTCGCGCGCAGCTTCCCACATCATACCCGGGCCTTGGCGCGGATAGCGGAAGGTTTCGAGCAGGGTTTTCACTTCCTGTCCGTCATTCGGCTTCTTGTTGAGGCCGAGCGAGCGCTTGAGGCCATCGGTGACCGCACTCCAGAGCGAAAGGCCCTTGATGCGCTGGGCTGCCCAGTCTGCACTCATCTCGTCGCACGGCATGCCCCACACCTTCTCGGTGTAGGTCTTGAAGAAGATCGAATAGAGCTTCTTGCCGAACTGGTTGGTGGTCCAGTCCTCAAAGCTCTTCACATTCTTGATCGGGAAGGCTTTGACCCACAGATAGCTGAGCATGCAGGCCGTCGAGCGCAGGATGCCAAGGTTCGACAGAGCTTCGAAAGCACGCAGCGGATAGCTGTAGAACTTGCCTTCGTAATAGATGCGGCTCATCCGCGGACGCTGGATGAAATCATCCGGCAGGATCTCATTCCACAGGTCGACGACCTGCTGGCTCTTCGAGAAAAAGCGGTGTCCGCCAATATCGAAGCGATATCCCTCATGCTGCACCGTGCGGCTGATGCCGCCGACATAGGTTTCATCCTTTTCGATGATCGCAACGGTCTTGCCAGCCTTGGTCAGCAGGTATCCTGCCGTCAGTCCGGCCGGCCCAGCGCCGACGATTGCAACATCAACATTCAGTTCGCGAGTAGTGGAGTTGTGCATTTTTGCCCCCGGTTTGAATTCGTTGACCGGGGAGTGAAGGAAAATGGTTAGGGAGGAGTTAACAACCTGCGCACTTTCGGGGACCACAGGTGTGTTTACGCCAGGCCTCGCAACCGGCCCAGGAGCGCGGCGAATTCGCGGAATGTAAACGTGTCTTCGAACACAACGCCGTGCAGATCGCCCTGTCTCCACCGCACCTTGGCGCGAATTTCCGGGAGAGCCGGTGACACAAGACGCAGCAACTGGTCTCGCGCCCAACTGCGGTCGGCGGAAAAGCAGGCCCCCTGTTGCGACAGGTTGAACAACGTCGCTGATCCGGTCTCTGGGCCGCTTTGCAGCTGGATCGGCATATCCAGCCCGACACGGATCTGGCGGCGCGGGAAGGCCGGGTCGTCTTCCAGCAACAGGTTGAGATCAACCCGATCCTTGAACCAGAAGCCGGCTTCGCCTTCATTTTCCCAGGCTTTCTCGATCAGGAACGGCTTGTCCTGCTGAAGCTCTACGGCAAAGCGACGGTCCGGCGGCAGTGCGTGGAAAGTCCTTACGCTGATTCCCCGCGTCGACACATCACGCAGCACGCACAGGAATTCGCCCGAGCGGGTGCGCAATTTTGCCTGGCGCAAAAGCAAGGTGAAACGCTGTTCAGCGCGCTGCTCCGGCTGCACCGGGAGCCCCAAGCTCGGCGTAAGGTCATCAGATCTCGGGCTGGGAATAGCCATGTAGTGCGGGCTCCGGCATCAACGGAAAGGTGATGCTCTTCGTACCGGCGCAATTGGCAGAAAAGGGATAGCCAAACCCTATGTAGTTGGCCCTAATTCCGGGTAAATTTTGCTGGTACCCCGGGGATCGGATGGTGCGGGTGGTGGGACTCGAACCCACACGATCACAGGATCAGGGGATTTTAAGTCCCCGGCGTCTACCATTCCGCCACACCCGCTTTGGCCAATCCGGCTGCGTCCTAGCCACAAACGTCCCGCTGCCGCAACGATGCAGGCGCGATATTCCGAGATGCAGAAACACCATGAGCGAGCGTCAACGCTGCGCTCGACAGAACGGCAATCGGATTTCGGCGGCAAAAGACGCCAAAAGGAGCAGCGTCACTCGTTCAGAGCGTTGCGCATATCCTTGCCAGGCTTGAAATAGGGAACTCGTTTGGCCGGCACGTCGACCGGCTCTCCGGTGCGCGGGTTGCGGCCTTTGCGGGCTTCACGTTCTCGGGTCGAGAATGCCCCGAAGCCCCGCAATTCGACCCTGCCCCCTTCAGCGAGGCGCTGGGCGATCTCTTCGAAAAAGACGTCGACGACTTGTTCGACCTCTTCGCTGCGCAATTCCGGATTGTCGCGCGCCAGTTCCTGAAGCAATTCCGAACGGATCATTTTTCTCTCCCGACGGCCCCTTCAAGCGGCAGCAGCCAGTATGTTGCGGGCCCACCCCCATTAGCCCGAGGGGCGTGGAATCGCCCTCTAGACAGCTGGAAATGTGGCAGAATTCCGCAGATTGCGCAAACATCTATACGAGAAGTGACTAACCCTTTGAGGTCAAACAGTTTCGGCTGGCTGTTTTGTAAGCAGCTGCGCCGGATCAATGCCGAGTCGGACAATTTTTGCCATGATTTCAGGCCATTCCTCGGCCAGAAAACTGTCGCGCTCGGCTTGCCTCAGCTTGTCCGCTGCGCCGTCAACGACATACATGCCGACACCGCGCTGGACTTCGACCAGGCCATCCGTCTGGAACTGCTGATACGCTTTCGCGACTGTCAGGGGGTTGGCACCCTGTTCGGCGGCGAAGGCTCTGACGGAAGGCAACATTTCGCCTTCCCGATAACGTCCATCGATGATGGCGGCGGCAATCATATCCCGCAGACGCAGGTAAACCGGGCGATTGGATGTGTTCATAGGTGCGTCAGTGCCATAATACAGCGTGGCAGGTCAAGGACAGGCAACGCGCTTCAGCCTCGATAAAGGTGGTTTCGACTGCAACAATATCTTCACATCGCGAAATCCGGCGCTAGGGTGCGCCGCCAGGGAAGGGCCGGGGGACAAGCGGCTCGATAAGAATTGTCGGAGGGCCGCAGGCCAATGCACGAATTTATCTTCACTTTCGATTCGCTCTACGAGTTGTGGGCGTTCTGGATTGCCGTAGTGGCACTCGCCGCATTCCTGCTGGGCGGGGTCTTCCTCGTCACGCGACCAGAGCCGGAAGTGATCGGCCATCCAAAGGGACTGTTCCTGCTGTTCATGGCCGAGATGTGGGAGCGTTTTTCCTATTACGGGATGCGCGCGCTGCTGATTTTCTATCTCGTGCAGCACTGGCTGTTTTCTGACAGTGAGGCCTCGATCATCTATGGCGCCTATACAGCGCTGGTCTACATTACGCCGGTTGTCGGCGGTTATCTGGCTGACCGCTATATCGGTCAGCGCAAGGCAGTGCTGTTTGGCGCCGTCCTGCTTACCTTCGGCCACTTCTTTATGGCGTTTGAAGGCGGTGGTGGTCAGAATGACCCCATGATCAACGTGTTCTGGCTCGCGCTGGCACTGATCATCGTTGGCTCCGGTTTCCTGAAGGCCAATATTTCGGTAATCGTCGGGCAGCTTTATTCACGCACCGACATCCGCCGCGATCCGGCTTACACCATCTTCTACATGGGCATTAACGTCGGCGCCGCGACCGCCTCGATCATTTGCGGCTATCTTGGCCAGACCTATGGTTGGGAATACGGCTTCGGCCTCGCCGGGGTCGGGATGCTGGTTGGCCTGATCTTCTTTGTGATCGGCAAGCCCCTGCTGCTCGGCAAGGGTGAACCGAAAGATCCCGCAAAGATCAAAGGCGGCAAGGAATGGGGCATCTATGGTGCCGGTCTTGCCATGGTCGCGCTGTGCTGGGCGGCGATCCAGTATCAGGAACTGGTAGGCACCGTTCTCGGAGTCTTCGGTGGCGGCCTGGTGCTCTATGTGCTCAGTATTGCCGTGACCAAGCTGCAGCCTGAAGAGCGCAACCGCATCTTCGCCGCGATGTTCCTGATCCTTGTCTCGATCGTCTTCTGGGCGCTGTTCGAGCAGGCGGGCTCCTCGCTCAACCTGTTCACTGATCGCCACGTCGATACCGCCGGAGTGAACGCATCGATGTTCCAGTCGATCAATGCGATTTACATCGTGCTGCTGGCTCCAGTCTTTGCCATGCTGTGGCAGGGGCTGGCGCGCAAAGGCGCAGAGCCAAGCACACCGATGAAATTCGGCCTCGCGGTTATCCAGGTCGGCCTCGGCTTCCTGGTGCTGGTGTGGGGCGCGGAAAGTGTCGGGGTGAATGTGCCGACGCCGGTGATCTTCATTTTCCTGATCTACCTCTTGCACACAACTGGCGAACTGTGCCTCAGCCCGGTTGGCCTCTCGGCCATGAACCGTCTCAGCCCGGGCCATATGGCCTCGCTGATCATGGGCACCTGGTTCTTCGCTTCGGCCACCGGCAACTTTGCTGCTGGCCTGATCGCCGCGGCAACGGGCGCGGAAGGTGTGAGCGAAGAAGCCGGCAAGCAGCTGGTGCTCGACGTCTACTCTACCGTCGGCTGGTATGCGGTCGGTATCGGCGTGGTTGTCATGGTGGTCAGCCCGCTGGTGAAGAAGCTGATGCATCTCGACACGCTGAAGGATGATGCACCGCTGGAAGGGCTTGCAGAAGCAGGCCTGGAAGCGCAGGAAGCGGGCATCCGTCCAAACGGCTGATGATGTAGGGGCATCGACTATGCGATTGAGAGCGTTTCTGATTTGCGGGGGCGCTCTCGCGCTTGCCGCATGTTCTGCAACCACCGGTACAGCGAAAGAGACCAAGAGCGCGTCTTCGAGCGTATCCGGCGAACGGGCGGATACGGGGGTGCCCTTCCCGTCGACCTATGAACGCTATCCGGGCGTGCCAACAGCGCTGGTCGGAGCGACCATTTTTGATGGCAAAGGCGGCCGGATCGAGAATGGGACTGTGCTGTTCACCGATGGCGAAGTGGTCGGTGTTGGCGATGCAAGCCTGCCGATCCCTGCAGGCTATACGAGCATCGATGGCACCGGAAAGTTCGTGACGCCCGGCATCATCGACATCCACAGCCATTTGGGCGACTATCCCTCGCCGAGCGTTCCTGCCCATGGCGATGGCAACGAAGCGACCGCGCCGACAACGCCTGATGTCTGGACCGAGCATTCGGTCTGGCCGCAGGATCCCGGTTTCAGCCGCGCGCTAGCCAATGGTGGCATCACCAGCCTGCAAATCCTGCCCGGCTCCGCCAATTTGATGGGCGGTCGCGCGGTCACGCTGAAGAATGTCTATAGCCGGACGGTTCAGGGCATGAAGTTCCCCGGGGCGCCCTATGGCTTCAAAATGGCCTGCGGCGAAAACCCGAAGAGAGTCTACGGCAACCGCGGACGCAAGCCATCGACCCGGATGGGCAATTTTGCAGTCAACCGACAGACATGGCTTGATGCCCAAGCCTATGATGGCAAGAAACGCGATCTGGGCAAAGAAACCCTCAAGGGTGTCCTGGACGGCGAAATCCTCGTCCATAATCACTGCTATCGCGCCGACGAGATGGCGCTGGTGATGGATATGGCCAAGGAGATGGGATACAAGGTTTCGGCCTTCCACCACGCTGTAGAAGCCTACAAGATCGGCGATCTGCTCAAGGCAAATGGCGTGTGTAGTGCAATCTGGGCCGATTGGTACGGCTTCAAGATGGAGAGCTATGATGGCATTCCCGAGAACGCAGGCCTGCTCCAGCAAGAAGGCGCCTGCGTTGTCATCCACTCCGATAGCGACAAGGAAATCCAGCGCCTGAACCAGGAGGCGGCAAAGGCACTTGCTGCAGGTCGCCGGATGGGCATCGAGATTAGCGATGCGACCGCAATCGGATGGATCACGCTCAACGCGGCAAAGGCGATGGGCATCGACGACATGACCGGCAGCCTCGAGAACGGCAAGATGGCCGATGTCGTATTGTGGAACGGCAATCCGCTGAGTGTCTATTCGCGGCCCGAGAAGGTCTGGATCGATGGCGCGCTGATGTATGATGCACTGGACCGGAAGCGCCGCCCGGTAAGCGATTTCGAGCTCGGCCAGCCCGGTGAAGGAGACGTGAAATGAAGCGTGTTCTATCCCTTGCAGTCTCCGCTTTCGCTTTGGCTGCGGTTCCGGCGGCTGCGCAAGACGTCGTCATCACCAACGCCACCGTCGCGACCGGCGACGGCAGCGAGCCGATCCAGAATGCCAGCGTTGTGGTCCGCGGTGGCCGTGTGGTTGCCGCTGGTGCAGGTGTCGAGGCCCCGGCGGGTATGCCTGTCATCGACGGTACCGGCACATGGGTCACACCAGGCATGTTTGCTGCAGCAACCACGCTTGGCCTGTGGGATGTGGGCGCGGTCGGATCGAGCAACGACCAGGCCGCTGGCGGCAGCGCCTTCAGCGCAGCTTTGGATGTGACACGGGCCCTCAACCCCTCCTCTCAACACATCGCCATCAATCGCGCAGGCGGGGTGACGCGGGCTAGCATCTTCTCGCGCCCTTCCAGCACGATCTTTGGCGGCCAGGGCGCCATCGTCGATCTGGGGGCCGACCCCGATATGGTCGTGAAGCCACGTGCGTTCCAGATGGTGGCGCTGGGTGAATTCGGCGCGCGCATCGCGGGTAGCAGCCGTACAGCAACCTATGCCGAGCTCGACAATGCATTCCGCGAGGCGCGCAACTATGCAGCCGGCCGGTGGGATGGCGATGATGCGCAGCTGACATCCGCCGATGCCAAGGCACTGGGGGCGGTTTTGTCAGGCGAACAGTCCCTGTATCTCGCGGTCGAGCGTGCCTCGGACATTCGCAACGCCCTCAAGCTGAAGACGCAGTATTCACGCCTCAAGCTGGTGCTGGTGGGTGCGAGCGAAGGCTGGCTGGTGGCGAACGAAATCGCTGCCGCCGGCGTGCCGGTCATTGCCGATCCAATCGACAACTTGCCAGAGAGCTTCGAAGAGCTCGCCGCGACACAAAGCAATGTTGGCCGCATGGTGAAGGCCGGGGTTAAGGTGGCGATTGGCGGGCTGACCAACGGGATCGAACAACCGCGCAATGCCCCGCAATTTGCAGGCAATTTTGTCGCTCTGGGAAAGATCCCGGGGGCAGCCGGCCTCTCGTGGGGCCAGGCACTGGCAACCATCACATCCGCACCGGCCGAGATTGCCGGGTTCGGCGGCCGCTTTGGCGTGCTTGCACCGGGCGCTGCCGGAGACGTGGTCATCTGGGATGGTGATCCGCTGGAGCTTTCTTCTGCGCCCGTCCGGGTGTTCATCGACGGAGTCGAGCAACCGCGTGACAATCACCAGACCCGCCTGCGCGAGCGCTACAGAAATCTGGACGAAAGCAAGCTGCCCAAAGCCTATGACTGGTAAACCTCCCACGAGCGTGTTTGTGTCGCTGGGCCTGGCGGGTGTCGCGGTCGCCGCCGCTGCATTCGCGCAGGAGGCTCCGCCCGACTATTCGCAGGACACCGCGTGGCACAATCGCCAGCAGGCTGCGCTGGCCAGCCTCAAGCAAAGCGATGGCTGGCGGCATGAGGCACGTAATCTGCGCTGGCGCTATATCTCCGGGAGCGGCGCCGGGAAGCGCCCCAGCCTGCGGGACCGGGTAACCGTTCACTACACCGGCAGTTTCATCGACGGGACCGAGTTCGACAGCTCCTATGCTTCGGGCAAGCCGGTTACCTTCCCACTCGGGCGCTTGGTCAAGGCGTGGCAGGTTGCGATTCCCAAAATGGCTGTGGGCGATACGATTGAAATCGCGGCTCCGGCCGATCTCGCTTACGGCCCGCGCGGCAAGGGCCCTATCCCGGGAGGAGCGACGCTGATGTTCAAGGTGGAACTGCTCGATATCGAATAAGTCTTGCAGATAAGTTGCAATATGCTACTTAAATTCATCGCTGAGGGAGAGGTGTGATGGATTCTGCATTGCTATCGTTGATCGCTGCAAGCGTGACCTTTGTTGGCGCGCATTTCGTGATGTCGCATCCATTACGCGCGCCGATGGTCGGCATTCTTGGCGAGACCGGCTTCCAGGCTGTCTACAGCGTTATTGTGCTGGCCTCGATGGTCTGGATGTATTTTGCATTCACCGCGATCGAAACGCCCAGCGTATTATGGGCGGGCGGCTTTACCGGCCCGAGCTGGATTGTTGCTTCTGCGATCACCCTGATCGCGATGGTATTGCTGGTTGGTTCGATGACGCCCAAGAACCCCGCCCTGGGCGCACCAGGGGCCGAGGACGCGGCACGCGCGGCTCCGCAAGGGGTTTTCACCATCACCCGCCATCCGATGATGTGGGCCTTCGCTCTGTGGGCCATCGCCCATATTGTCGCGGCTCCCACGGAACGAACCGTCGTGGTTTCGCTCGCGGTGCTGGTAATGGCGCTGGTCGGGGCAAAGCTGCAAGATGCGAAGAAAGAGCAACTGATGGGTGAGGCTTGGCATGTGTGGGAGGGCCAGACGAGCTATTGGCCGCGCATCTCAGGTTTTGCCAGCGTTGGATTCGTCACCTGGCTGATCGGCGCAATCGCGTGGTTCGGATTGTCCTGGTTGCATATGCCCCTGGGCAACGTGGCGGCAGGCCTATGGCGCTGGATGGGCTGATCAGGCTTGGTCCCAGGATTTGGGAGGCTGTCCTTCGGGGAACAAGTGCTCCCCACTCCACAGTGCCATTGCACCGAAAACGGGCTCCAAGGCCCGTCCTGCCTCCGTCAATCGATACAGCGCCCGTTTGCCGGTAGGCGGCTCCCGTTGCAGCACACCGGCCTCCACCAGCATCGTCAATCGCGATGTAAGCGAGGCCCGGCTCACGGTCAGCCGATCCATGAAATGCTCGAAGCGTTCGGCCCCCAGGAAGGCCTCTCGCACAATCAGGATCGCCCAGCGATCGCCCAACACGCGTGACGCACGGCCAATCGGGCATGGAGAGCGGGAGGGCGTGTAGGATTTCATAGGCTCTTCAGCATATCGCGCTTGCCAAGGCACATGGCAAGATGCATTAGTCTGTTTTACAGACTTTAGGAGATCACCATGTCAACGCCCCACGAACGCTTCCAAAGCCCCGAACAATCCATCGAATATATGAAACGGGTTGCTGTCCGGAAATCCGGCTTCACCCGCTGGCTTGGGGTCGAACCGATTACTGTCTGGGAGGGCGAATCCGAATTGCTGCTCCCCCTGCGAGAGGAACTGACCCAGCATCATGGTTTCGCACATGGGGCAGTGGTGGGGCTGATGGCCGACAATGCTTGCGCCTGGGCCGCAGCGAGCGCGGCGGGCGACGTTGTGACCGGTTCCTATCTGATCAATTTCCTTGCCCCTGCCGTGGGCGAGCAATTGCGCGCGAAGGGAACGGTGGTGAAAGCAGGGCGCAAACAGGTCATCGTGCGCGCGGACGTCTGGAGTGAAAGCGAAGGGGACGCTCCAAAGCGGGTCGCGGTCGCTCAGGCGACGGTTATTCCGACGGGTTCTCCAGGGCAGTAAGCTTCCCAGCATTCCCGTTTAGAAAGTCCAGGACCCGGCGCTCCGCACTGTCCTGCCATGCCAAATCGTGTCCGGCGCCAGGAAATATCTCGAGCTGCGCCGCGTTGTTCGTCGCCGCCAGCTGCCTGGCGTGACCGACCGGTATCAGAGTGTCCGCATCCCCGTGCAGGATAAGAATTGGAGCATCGATCTCCGCAAGCTTTTGGTCGTTGCGGTAGTGATCCCGGAGCAGCAATGATGTCGGCAACCAAGGCATCTTCTCAGCTACCAGCTGGCTGAGACTGTTGAAGGGAGAAATCAGCACAAGGGCTGCTGCCGCGCCCTCGCTCGCCATTTGCGTTGCAACACCGCCGCCAATCGAATTGCCGATCATGACCAGATTGCTCCGGTCGACGCCTTGCTGTTGTAGCCATGCAATCGCAGCGCGTCCGTCAGAGTATAGCCCCTTTTCGCTGGGGTTGCCCGGATTGCCTTGATAGCCGCGATATTCGGCAGCAAGCACACCATAGCCGGCGGGAACCAGGCGATCGGTTGCAACGACACTGGACTGCCAGTCCGCTCCATTGCCATGGAAATAGACGATCGTTGGCCTGTCCGGAGCCGCTGCACGGTATCCCGCCCGAAGGGTCAGCCCGTCGCTGGTAGGATACTCGATCGCCGTGAAACCGATGGGCACACCGCCGCCTGCGGGAGGAGCAGGGTAGAGGAAATGACGCTGGGAGAGGACAAGCGCTGCTACAATCAGGCAATATGCGATAAGCGGGATCAGGAGAAACTTGGCCACGGCCTTGCTCCCGTCAGGCGCGCGCCTCTTCCACGCCTGCACTGTTGTGCCGCAACGCCTTCAGCACCGTATCGACAATCTGCGGCGCATTGAGGCCCGCTTCGTCATATTGTTTGTCCGGCGAATCCTGTTCGATGAAACTGTCGGGCAAGCGCAAGGTACGGATTTTCAGCCCGCCGTCGGTAAGCCCCGTGTCGCTGGCATGGGTCAACACATGCGCACCGAGACCACCAATGCTGCCTTCCTCGACTGTAATGACGACTTCGTGGGTCTTCATCAGGCGATCAATCAAGTCTGTATCGAGAGGCTTGGCAAAACGCAGGTCGGCAACAGTAGTGCTGAGGCCTTTGGCATCCAGCTGATCTGCTGCCTTGCGCGCCTCTTCCAAACGCGTGCCAAGGCTGAGGATGGCAACCTTCGATCCCTCGCGCACGATCCGGCCTTTGCCAATCTCCAGCTTCTCAGGCGTCTCCGGCAAATCGAGGCCGATCCCGCCACCACGCGGATAGCGCAGGGCGATCGGCCCCTCATCATGCTCGACAGCGGTGTAGGTCATATGGACCAGCTCGACTTCGTCAGCTGCCGCCATGACAACGAAATTGGGCAAGGTGGCAAGATACGTGATGTCAAACGAACCCGCATGGGTCGAACCATCCGCCCCGACGAGGCCCGCACGATCAATTGCAAACCGGACCGGCAGGTTCTGGATCGCGACATCGTGCACCACCTGATCGTAAGCACGTTGCAGGAACGTCGAATAGATCGCAGCAAATGGCCGCATGCCCTGCGCAGCAAGGCCCGCCGCGAACGTCACGCCATGCTGTTCGGCAATGCCCACGTCGAAGGCACGATCAGGATGCGCCTTGGCGAATTTGTCGACGCCCGTCCCGCTCGGCATTGCCGCCGTAATCGCGCAGATGCGCGGATCGGTATCGGCCAGCTTGGCCAGCGTTTCACCAAACACGTTCTGATAAGCCGGCGGACCACCGCTGGGCTTGTTCTGCTTGCCTGTCACGACGTCGAATTTGGCGACACCATGATATTTGTCAGCGCTGGCTTCGGCTGGCTCGTAACCCTTACCCTTCACCGTACGGACATGGATCAGGATCGGGCCCTCTTCGGCGTCGCGCACATTTTCCAAGACCGGAATCAGATGGTCGAGATTGTGGCCATCAATCGGGCCTACGTAATAGAAGCCGAGCTCTTCAAACAATGTCCCGCCGGTGACCATCCCGCGGGTATATTCCTCGGCCTTGCCGAGCGACTTGTGGACCCGGCGGCTCAGCTTGGCCGTCATCTTGGAGGCAAGGCTGCGCAAGCCGAGATACTCGCTGCTGGAGATCAGGCGCGCCAGATAGCCGGACAAACCCCCAACCGGAGGCGCGATCGACATATCATTGTCATTGAGGATCACGATCAGGCGGTTGCCGGCCTGTTCGGCATTGTTCATCGCCTCATAGGCCATGCCCGCGCTCATCGCGCCATCGCCAATCACCGCGATCGCCTTGCCCGGCTTGTCGTTCAGCTTGTTCGCGACAGCGAAGCCAAGACCTGCCGATATCGAAGTAGAGCTGTGCGCCGCGCCGAACGGATCATACTCGCTTTCGCTACGCTTGGTGAATCCGCTAAGGCCCCCGCCCTGGCGCAAGGTTCTGATCCGGTCGCGACGCCCGGTCAGGATCTTATGCGGGTAGCATTGATGGCCGACATCCCAGATCAGCCGGTCGTCCGGCGTATTAAAGACATAGTGGATTGCAGCCGTTAGCTCGACAACGCCGAGGCCCGAGCCAAGATGGCCGCCTGTGGTGCCGACCGCACTGATCATCTCCGCTCGCAGCTCGTCTGCCAGCTGGCGCAGCTGTTCCGGCGCCAGTTTGCGCAGGTCGGCAGGATAGTGGATCGTATCGAGAAGCGGGGTGTCTGGTCGTGCACTCATGCCAACGCGGTTACACCCTCGTTACCTGCTTGTCGATGAACCAGATTTCGATGCGGGTTTTCCGAAAAGTTCAGGCGCAGTTGGCACACAATCCGCGCAGCTCCACCACCGGCCTGACATCCGAAAAGCCTGCCTTGCGGCCTGCCTGTCGCAAAGCGCCTGTTAGTGTATCGTCATCCAGATGGCTGGCGGTGCCGCAATCATCGCAAATCAGGAAGATGCAATCGTGGCGACAGCCAGGATGGGTATTGGCCAGAAAGGCATTGGCGCTCTCTATCCGATTGGCCAGATTGTTGCGCACAAACAGGTCCAGGATCCGGTACACACTGTTCGGGGCGACCCGGCTGCCCCGACGCGCTGATAGATTGTCTGCAATGTCGTAGGCGCTGGCCGGGCTTTGATGACGCGCGAGCTCTTCGAAAACTTCGGACCGCATACCGGTCCAGCGTTCACCTTTGGCTTCGAGCGCAGATCGGGCGGCATCCACCAGCGATTCGCCGGCATGTTCGGTATGGGCGTGAGCGTTCATCTACGGCAATATAGCGGTGGTGGCGTGGCATTACCACTCATCCCCGCTCGGTCAGCCGCGCTTGAAGGTCGCTCGGAAATGCTCGGGGTAGAACTCGCGCAAGGCCCGCACCTTCGGCGCGTCCCAGCGGCGGATATATCCGTGGTTGGGATTCTTCGCCATGAAGTCCTGATGATAGCCTTCGGCGGGGTAAAAAGCCCTATAGCTTTCTATGCGAGTCATGATCGGCCGGGACCATACGCCCGAACGCTCCATTTGCCGGAGATAGGCTGCGGCAACCTTGCGCTGCTCGCCATTCATCGGGACCAGTGCAGCGCGATAATGAGATCCGACGTCGGGGCCCTGACGATTGCGTAAAGTTGGGTCAGCGCCGACCGAGAAGAATATCCGCACCAGCTCATCATAGCTGACCACCTTCGGGTCATAGACCACTTTCACGCTCTCGGCGTGGTCGGTAACGCCAGACGTGACAATGCGATAGCTGGCCTGGCGTCGGGTCCCGCCATGGTATCCGGAAACCGCGCTCTTCACGCCTTTCACATGGCTGAAAATGCCCTCGATGCCCCAGAAGCATCCGCCAGCAAAAATGGCCGTTTTCAGACCACCACGTTCATTCGCGGTGACGGTAGGTGCAGGTGCGCGAACATGGTTTTCACGGGCTTCGGCGGCTTGGTTGCAGCCTGCCAGAGCCAGCCCGGCTGCCGCGATCAGGATTAGGCGACGCTTCATCGAACCGTCGCCGCCATCGCCTGCGGGATCGCCGAGAGCTCTTCCGGCGACATCTGGACACCGATGACGAGAGCGCCAATCACGAATCCGATGGCGAAATTGCGATAAAGATCAGCTTTGAACAGGCGCATGGCAGGGGTCTTCGACATTGTTGTTCCGGTGCTGGATCCATGCTCTCCCACCGCTTGCGAGGGGGTGAATGGAGGTGTCAGCAACAGGCAATACGTGGGGGATGCCTGTTTGGTTACAATCTGGACCGAAGGCGGTGGTTCCCGCTATTGTCTAGTGGCGGAAGTGACGCATGCCCGTGAAGACCATGGCAAGACCCGCCTTGTTGGCCGCTTCTATCACTTCATCATCGCGGATCGATCCGCCAGGCTGGATGATGGCAGTCGCCCCGGCCTCTGCAGCCGCAAGCAACCCATCGGCGAACGGGAAAAACGCGTCCGATGCGACTGCACTGCCGACCGTCTTTGACTGCGGCCATTCGTACTTCTCGGCGGCTTCGGCCGCTTTCATTGCTGCAATGCGGGAACTGTCCCGGCGGTTCATCTGGCCCGCGCCGATGCCGGCCGTAGCGCCATCCTTGGCATAGACGATCGCATTCGATTTGACGTGCCTGGCAACGGTCCAGGCGAAGAAACAGTCTTTCAGTTCCTGCTCGGTCGGAGCGCGATCGGTGACGATCTTGAGGTCACTTTCCGAGATCGCACCATTGTCGCGGCTTTGCACCAACAGACCGCCTGTGATGGGTTTCACGGCCAGCCCACCGCGGCGCGGATCGGGTAGGTCACCGGTCAGCAACAGGCGCAGATTCTTTTTCTTCGCAAATGCCTCGCGCGCGTCGGCATCGGCATCGGGCGCAACGACGACTTCGGTGAAGATCTTGCAAATCGCCTCGGCGGTTGGGCCATCGAGGGTGCGATTGACGGCCACGATACCGCCGAAGGCAGATACGCTGTCGCAGGAAAGCGCGGCATCCCAAGCAGCGAGCAGCGAACTCGCCTGCGCAACACCGCACGGATTGGCATGTTTTACAATGACGACAGCCGGATCACCGTCGGCGAATTCCGCGCACAACTCCAGGGCTGCATCGGCATCATTGTAATTGTTGTAGCTCAGCGCCTTTCCCTGCACCTGCTCGGCTTGGGCAATACCCTGCGCATGGGGCCCGACCGGCGCGTAAAGCGCAGCCATCTGGTGGGGATTTTCGCCATAGCGCAGCTCCACAGGAGCGCGGCCATTAATGGCGAGCATGTCCGGGAACATCTGCCCCTGGTCGGCAAAAGCAAACCACTGGCTGATCATAGAGTCGTAGGATGCAGTGGCGGCAAAAGCCTTTGCGGCCATGCTCTTGCGGAAATCGAGCGAAGTCGCGCCGCTATCCACCATCTCACCCAGCAAGGCCTCATAATCCGCAGGGTCCGTAACAATTGTCACGAAGGCGTGATTCTTGGCCGAGGAGCGCACCATGCTTGGCCCGCCAATATCGATATTTTCAATGATCTCGTCCCGCTCGGCACCGCGCATCACCGTTGCCTCGAACGGATAGAGATTCACCACCACCAGGTCGATCGCGCCTATGTCATGCTCACCCATTGCAGCCGCATGCTCGGGATTATCCCGCACCGCCAACAGGCCTCCATGCACTTTGGGATGGAGTGTCTTCACCCGGCCATCCATCATCTCGGGAAAACCGGTCAGATCCGAGATGTCTTTCACCTCGAGGCCGGCCTCGCGAAGTGCCTTGGCGGTTCCTCCGGTCGAGACCAATTCGACGCCATGCCCGGCCAGCGCCTGCCCCAGTTCGACCAAACCGCTTTTGTCGGACACTGAAAGCAATGCCCGCTTGATCGTCACATCGGTCACGCGATTACCCCATTTGTTTGAGCAGCCAGGAGAAAACGCCTCCGCTGCGGGACGTCATGCCCTGGATTACCAATTGCTGGATTGGCTGCGGGCGACCATTTCCATCGACCCACAGGCTTTCCTCGATCGCCACTTCACCGGCAAAGTCGCCGGCAACACGGAATTGCCAATACGTCCCGTCAGGCAGCGCCAGACCGGCGCCTTTCTTGTCTTCAGCCAGGCGCAGCTCGATGCGCGGGCCGATATGGAACCGGATGGCGTAGCCGATCTTGCCGCGCTTGCCTTTCTTGCCGGCCGGCAACAGCACGTCTTCACCAAGCAATTCGGTGCCATCATCGCGCAGCACGAGGATGCGTCGGTGATTCAATCCATAGCGCGCAGCATAGCCATCATGGCTGGCCTCCAGCCGCGTCGCGCTGCCGCGACCGGTTCCAATCTGGCGGCGGTCAATTTCGACTTCGTTGACGCCGCTACCCAGTTTGCCCTTGATCAGGACTGCCGTGGAGTTGGCATCATCCAGCACCATAGTGGAGTGCGCCGCTGTCGCCCGCAAACCCTGCTCGATACGGTGCGGCACCTGGCCACCGCCAAAGGCGGCGCCGCCGCAATTGACAATGATCCGCTGGTCATTGGCCGACAGTTCAAATGCCAGTGTCGAGGCGCATCCCGAGCGCGAATGCCGTGGCAACGGAGGCGGCGCAGCATCGAATTGCAGGATCGTCTTGCCCGCGCGGGCTCGCTGATAACCCCATTGGCGCACATCTTTGAGTGGCCGTGTGCGCACTCCGCTTGCACGGATCAGGCCGGCGACTTTCTCGGCTGACACCGCACCGGCGCCCTGCCAGCTACCCATACCGGCCTCACCATGCATCAGTGTCAGCAGGGGCGGAACCAGCAATTCCATCATCGTTGCCAGAGCCTCGGGCGGATCAAGGTCGCGCGCCCGATAACAAGCTGTAAGCTCGACCAGCAGCGCCAGTGCCTCCATCTGAGCCAATGGGCTACGCGACAAGACACCGCCATCTTCGGCCACCAATTCGCCAAGCGCCTTGGCCAGGCCAGACTCGCCAAAGAGACGGCGAGGCTTCCCGTCAGAAAGCAGCAATCCGGCAGCCACAATCGCAGTCCAGCCGGTCACCTCGCCCATCCGGTCTTGAGCCTTGCTGACATTGCGATCGAGCCAGCGCGCGGTTTCTTCCATTGCCGCCAGCGAGCGAGCGCGCAGGGGATCTTCCGTTAGCAGGAGCGGAGCGTGCACGAGCCAGGCCATGAGCCTGAGACCAACACTTTCAACTTCCCATGCCGCCGCCTTGCCCGGCTTCGGATTGGCATCGAGCCATTGCTTGTGGATGCGCTGCGCCACGGGTGCAGCCTGCTCGCGCGGGGCACAACCGGCCAGGTCACGCAACCAACTATAGCCATGCACCACGCGCTCAAACGGAGGCGTCAACTTGGCGCTGGCCGACCCAAAATCAATCTGCCCGATCGGCGCCTTCACGCCATAGACCAGGAAGTGCCCGGCCCGCAGCGCGACGCCGGCCATCCGCTCGCCTGCCAGTGGCGTTTCGACAGTGGCCATCAAGCGCTTGCCGGCCTGCTTCTTGAAAGGAGTAGTCAGCGTGTGGCCCGGAACACCGATCCGGTATGCCATCCGCATGAGACGTTCGGCAGGACTCAGCGCGGGCGCAGCAAGGTCTGTGGGAACCAGCGCACGCGATGGCTCAAGCACGCGCTCGGCAATCTTATGCTCGGCCGAGACTTGCAGCGAGCTTTGCTCTGGCCCGTCATCCAGCGGTATCGCGAGTTGCTCGTCAGCCGACGTGCCAGGTGCGTCTGTTATATCGCGCGAGGTGGTCGCATCGATCATGCCGACCGTCCCTTCAGCGCTGCGATATTGGCAGCATATTGGCCCGGCCCGCCTTTGAACGTCGCCGACCCGGCAACCAGCACATCAGCCCCAGCCGCAATACATTGTCGCGCCGTTTCGGGATTGACCCCGCCATCGACTTCGAGATGGATTTCACGACCCGTCGCATCGATTCGCTTCCTTATGGCCTCGACCTTGCGCAGCTGGCTATCAATGAAGCTCTGGCCGCCGAAACCCGGATTGACGCTCATCACCAGCACCAGATCCGCCAGATCCATCAGGTAATCGAGCGCTTCAACCGGTGTGCCCGGATTGAGCACGACACCTGCCTTCTTGCCCAACTTGCGGATGGCTTGGAGCGTACGATGTGTGTGCGGCCCGGCCTCGGGATGCACCGTGATGATGTCTGCACCAGCCTCTGCAAACTCCTCCAGATATGCATCGACCGGAGAGATCATCAAATGAACATCAAACGGTTTGTCGGTGTGGGGACGCAGCGCCTTCACCACCGCCGGGCCAATGGTGATGTTGGGCACGTAGTGCCCGTCCATCACATCGACATGGATCCAATCTGCACCTGCTGCATCGATCGCGCGCACCTCCTCTCCCAGACGCGCGAAGTCGGCGGACAAGATGGAGGGGGAGATGAGCGGTTCGGCCATATCGAGCGTATTGGCGTGCAATCGTCCTGTAAAAGGAGACCCACCCCTAGCGGCCTGCGCGAATCACGCACAGGGATCGCTTACCCCTTATCCACATCGGGCGGAGGCCCGGTAACGCGCTTTGCCTTCGATGATGCAGTGCGATATTGCACGGGGCCATGAACGCAATCCGCAAATGCAACTCTGCCTTTATCGAGACCGACGTCGATGACGAAGTCGTCATCGTAAGTCTTGAGGACGGCCAGTTCTTCTCGCTCAAAGAAACGGGACACTCGATCTGGAAGAAAATTGACGGTGCGCGCGACAGAAATGCCATCCTGCAAGAGCTCGAAGCAGAATTTGATGCCGCGTCTGAAGTGCTCGCCCGGGATCTCGACGCGTTTTTGGCGCAGGTCAGCGCGGCAGGCTTCATTGAAGGGAACGGACGTAACTAAAGGTAAACCAAACATTACTAGCTACGGCTACGCAGAATTGCGTACAGCGCCAATTCAGCTATATTGTGCAAGTGCGAAAGGATTGGCAGCGGGACTGCTGCGTAAATTCGACCAGGATAACAACAATGGGTCTGCAAAAGAGCAAAAGGGAATGGCGCAAGCCCGAGCTGATTCACATCGGCTCGGTTGGCGATGTGGCTGGCCCTGGCCCATCGACAACGCAAGGCGCAGCCAACAAGGGTCCGCCAATTTCGTGATCGCAATTGTATGATAGCGGCCGCTCTGTCGCTATCCGGTGGAACACCTATCGATGTCAGGCGCTGGCGAACAAGCGCTGAGATCTTCGCCCCGAACTCCGCGCAATTGTTGACTTCTGACGGCGCCGTCCTGTGCCAGTGGGGCCCGGGCAATGTCCCTATCGAGGCCAACGCGCGGGTGCTGCTCTACGGGGCGATCGACAATGCTCAAGAGATTCAGGCACAATTGGGCCTGCCCCGCGATGCGAGCAATGCAGCCACTTATCTCTCGGCGGTCGAAGCGTGGGGGGACGCGGCAGATACCCGCATCATAGGAACCTATGCTGCGATTATCCGCGAAGGCACAACAGGCATCCGGATCAGTCGTAGTCCTTGGAAGGCTCCGCCCTTGTTCTGGACGCGCGAGAAGGGGCGCTTGCTGGTTTCCGCTTCGCCCAGGCTCATTTTTTCGGCGGGTTATCCCAAGCGTTTGGCAGCCGGTCGCTATGCCGAAATGCTCTATTGGATCGAGCCTGACCCGGGTGCTTATTGGTATGAGGGCCTGCACAAATGCCCGCAGGGCACGATCATCCATTTGAGCGGCGAGTGCGACAGACAGTACCAATGGTACACTCCTGCTTCGCTGCCTGAAGTCCGGCTCACCGATGATCGGGAGTATGTCGAGGCAGCGAGTGGCCTTTTGTCGGACGCCGTCCGGGCCTCCCTTGCGCCCTCACAAAAGCCGGGGATTTTGTTGGGTGGCGGCCTTGATTCATCTCTGGTTGCCGAGGAAATGCTCCAACAGCTTCAGCCGGGAAAATTTCTCGAGAGCTTCACATTCACCCCCCACCGGGATTGGCGCGGCCACGCGCCGGAGGGGCTGTTTGCCGATGACCGTCCATGGGTTGAAGGCTTCGCCGCGACGCGCCCGCAACTCAATCCGCACTTCTGCGACAATGACGGGCACGATTTCGATTCCCTGATGGAAAAACTTGTGCTCGCATCGGGCATCTTCCGGCCTTCGACCATGATATCGAGCGTTTTCGACGGGCCGGCGCTGCAAGCCCGGCAGGCCGGATGCGACTGGCTGTTCGATGCTGGATTGGGCAACAACACATTCAGCAATGACGGGCGATGGGCCTATGTCGAGTTCCTGAAGCAGGGCAAGTTACGCGAGCTATGGGCAATGCTGCGTGATCAGCCTGGCGACACGCGTTCTATGCCACGCCGGTTCCTAGCGCGGTCCGTTCTTATGTTGCTTCCCGAAAAGCTTCGGCAGGCCGCGCGTATCGCTGTGCATGGCCAGCCGCAAAGCCTGTCGCGCGATTTCAGCCTTTTGCGCAAGGACGCCATACGGGACTATTGCCTCGAAGACCTGGCGCGCCGCCGTGGAGATAGCCGGACGGGCGAATGGTTCCGGTCGCGCGAGCAATGGCTCGAATTCGTTTGGCGCAATTGCGACTACGCCCCCGAAATGCACACTGCCTGCGAAGAGGTCTATGGCCTGCGCATGCGCGACGTCACGGCTTACCGCCCCCTGATAGAGTTTTGCGCGGGCATCCCGACCGAACAATTTGTGCGTGCCGGGAGGCAACGATGGCTGGCGCGGCGCATGGCGCAAGGGCGACTTCCCGAGGATCAGCGCCACAATACGAATTACGGCATGCATCATGCGGATTGGCACCTGCGGATGAGCCGCCGCCTGCCCGAACTGCGCGCTGAGCTGTCTGCCATCAAGGAAGACGAGGAATTGGACGCTCTCATTGACGTTGAGCGCGGATTGGAAAGGATCGACAATTGGCCCGCCAACACAAGCCATGATTTGCCGACGATGCAGAGGCACTTCCACGCTATCGGCGGCGCTGTCCTCACCGCTCGTTACAAGCGAATAATCGAAGGCAAGAATCGCTGACGCAGGCTGGGCAAGGCCGTGAAATAGAAGTGGGACACAGCTGCTTTGCGCTGCTAGCTTCCCATTCACAATGATTGGGCATGCGATCCAGATCTTGCTGCGCCTTGCAGACAAACGGCGGCTTACCATCATTCTGGGGCTTTCGGCCTTCGCCGCTATCACCGAAGGCGTCGGTTTCGTGCTCCTGGTCCCTCTATTGGGCGCTATTGTCGATACTTCTGCACAAAGCGCGTTTTCGCCCGTCCAGGATGGCTTGGCTGCACTCGGCTGGCAGCCGGGACTTGCCGAGATTCTCGCCATTTTTGCTGGCTTGATTATTCTGCGCGCAGCCGCCGAATATGCGCGCACGATCCTCTCGCTCAAACAGAATATCGCAATAGTCGATGGATTGCGCCAGCGCGCCTTCGCCGCGTTGCTGGGGGCCGACTGGCGCACTCTTTCAAGGATGCGCCAAAGCGACAATCGCGCATTGCTAATTTCCGAAGTCGACCGGTCAGCTGTCGCCCTCGACCAACTGGCTGGCCTGGTGAGGCTGGTGATCGGCATCCTTGCGATTGGCCTCGCTGCTCTGACGATTTCGCCGATCGTGGCCCTGGCGGGCTTTGTCGCCGGCGGATTGGTTTTTGCGCTCTACGGTAGCCTTCGCCGCCGCGCCCGCGGGCTGGGGCAGGCCATGGGCGAGAAATACCGTGTGATTTACGGCCGCCTGGAGGAAAACCTGGATGCAGCCCGTGTGGTCAAGAGCTTCGGCAAGGAACGTTTTGCTGAAGAACAGATGATCGAAGGGTTCCAGTCGCTGCGACGTGTGCGGCTTCGCTTTGCCATCGATAATGCCCGGGCGCGCGGAATGCTCCAAGCCTGCGCGGCCTTGCTCGTCGCAATTCTGGTTTGGCTGGCCTTCGAGGTGTGGAGCTACCCTGCCTTGCTCGTCCTGCCGCTGGTTGCACTGTTTGCGCGCGCGCTGCCGCAGCTCGGTGCGCTCCTCGATGCGTGGCAAATGTGGTCGCACACGGCACCAGCAGTGATCGCGGCTGACACGCTGATACGCGAGGCAGAAGGCGCGGCCGAAATCACCGGGCTCGTGGCGGCGCATCCACCCCAGTTCACGCGCGAGATTGCCTTCGAGAATGTGGGCCTATCTCATCGCGAGGATGCCGCCACGTTGCAGAGCGTTTCGCTTTCCATCTCGGCGGGTGAGTTTGTCGCCCTGGTCGGACCATCAGGCGCGGGCAAGAGCACTCTCGCGGATATAGCCGGCGGCCTGTTGAGCCCAGACCAGGGCGAAGTGTTGATCGATGGGGTGGCTTTGGATCCGGCTTTGCGTCAATCGTGGCGCCGCCGCGTCGCCTATGTCGATCAGCAACCCATCCTGTTTCACGGCACGATCCGGGAAAACCTGACCTGGGCCGATGCCGAGGCCAGCGAAGCCGCGCTTGAAAGAGCGCTGCAACAAGCATCGGCAGGGTTCGTCGCAGACTTGCCCGGCGGGCTCGATTGTCACGTCGGAGAAGGAGGGCGCCAGCTTTCCGGTGGGGAACGGCAAAGGATTGTGCTGGCGCGGGCACTGTTGCGCGACCCCGCCTTGTTGATCCTCGACGAGGCAACCAGCGCACTTGATTCCAATGCAGACCAGTCCGTAGCTCGGGCGGTGGCAGATCTGCGCGGCACGCTGACGATTTTGGCGATCGGGCACCGTGGTGCGCTGACCGACCTTGCCCCTCGCAAAGTGACACTCGTCAATGGCCGGATCGCGAGCGACGAAAGCGTGCGCTGAAGGAAAGCTGTCTGGCAACGAACATGGCAATTCAGGGCCAATTCAGCCGCTCTGACCTATTCAGGCGTCATATCGCGGGGCAAAACCGCCAAATCACAGCAATCAGGGATCGGTAGCATATTTGTTGCCGGAACATTTTAGATGACACATTTCACCAAGGCATTTTCCGCCGCCGCTCTGCTCGCGCTCGCCGTATCCGGTATCGCGGCGCCGGCGCATGCCCAATATCGCCAGAAAATCGGCAACGACATGTCCAAGTGCCATTCGGGTGCCGGGCCATCGGTGCTCGTCACGATTGACGGTGTTCGGTCGTCAACCGGTTCTGTACGCGTACAATCCTATCGCGGAACCAAGGCTGACTGGCTTGAAAAGGGGCGTTGGATCAACCGTATCGAAGCTCCGGCGCGTGCTGGCACGATGACCTTTTGCATGCCTGTACCCCGGAATGGCATCTACGGCATCGCCGTACGCCATGATGCCAACGGCAATGGCAGCACCGATATCCGCCAAGATGGTGGTGCGATGTCGAACAACCCTTCGATCAACATCTTCAACCTTGGCAAGCCGAGTTACAAAAAGACCCGTATTTCGGTGGGGCCAGGGGTAAAGTCGATCCGGGTACGGATGCGCTATTTCGGATAATCACCCGGCTTTGCGCCGCGCCCGAAGCACTTCGAACAGCGCCCCTGGAGCAGCCATCAGTGGATGACGCTCCCGAAATGGCGTCACTTCAATCTTCACTCCTGTGTGCCGCTCGACCTTCCAGGCAGCATAGCTGGCCGCACCCTCGAATGTCGTGGTGGCCTTGGCCAGCCGTAGCAGGTTGAGCGGCTTTCCAAAGCGGCGCCTGCGAGCCCACCAGTGCCGAATTTCCTTGCGTTGCCCTGGGCCGAGCTCGGGCGTCAGCACCGAGCCTTCTTGTGTGAAGCGGATGCCATCGGCCTCCAGAGCCAACGGCAAGAGGCCCGCGAAATGCTCCGCATTGGCTGACAGGATGGAATCCTCTCGCCCTGCTTTTTCGACCCGGAATTCCGCTTGGTAGGTCGCCTGAAAGAGTGCACGCCAGTAGTCTTCGGCCACCCCGCTGTCCGGCCCGAGCGCAACCGCCAGCCGCGCGGCCGTCCTCGCGGCCTGGGCAATGGCATTTACCACCCCGTCGACCAACGGCTCCCCTGCCAGCCATACCAACGCACTCGGCTGTACGAACCGGGCCCAAATTGTGGTGTCGCGGCTTTCACCGCGGCAGGCCTTGGCAAACTGCTCGAAGCTCAATGTCGCAACTTTGGCGCGCAAGACTGCCCCGCCCAGATCGCACTCGTGATAGCTCACTTTGGGCCAGATCTTCTCCTGTTGCTTACCCGGCAACAGCACATAGAAATCAAGCACACCTTCCAGCGAGCCGGTGCGCAAATTTGACCCGTAGAACAACGCAGCCATTGCGCCTGCTTCTTCCGCCAAGGCCTGGGCATAGGCAGCGACTTCGGGCCTTACGTCTTGCCGCAACTGGACGGCGATGCGCTGGCCTAGCCCCGTATTCATGGCACCACGAAATTGAGCATCGGACCTGGCGTGACACAGTATCGACCGGGCGCGAACACTTCACCATCGAGGATAAAGCGATCGCCCAGATCGAGCTCGATACGGTCGGTGCCTACCTGGTGCAATCCAAGCTTATCCATGTCGCCCAGATGCTTGCCACTAAGAAGCCAGGGCGCTTGCGCAACGACGCGCCTGCGCATGGTATCGATGACTGCGAGCCGGATGGGCCCGCCTGCATCCCCGAAAGGCCTAATCCCGGCCGGAAACTTGGTCATTGTCGACATGAAGATCAGGGCCCGTGCTGCCGGATCTCCGAGTTTCGAACGCGGCAGTTCCTTCATGTCCTCGCCAAGCATGATCCGCGCCTCCGCGCCGCGCCGCCATGGATTTGCGTTGGTCCCGAACAGCAATTGGGCCACGCCCCAGACCGTTGTCACGGCAACCGCGAGTCCATCAAACGCACCGAAACGATGCGCGTCCTGGCCGGAATCGATAGCGGCCATGAACATCCCTGCACCGAGCACAAAGCCCAGCCGGGTTAGTTCCTGGCCATCCATCGGGCGCAACATCATCGGCTGGCGCTGCACGCGCGTGCCGTCCCGATGCGCGATGATCGCTTCTTCCAGCGACCAGCTCTTGGGCATTTCAAGATCGATCGTCAGTGCGTTGGTCTTGCCGCGCGGCAAGACAGCGATGTCAGGCCATTTGTCGCCAAATACCATTGCCCCGCCGGTCAGGGCATCGCGCACAGTCCCGTCACCACCGTTGATGACCAGAAGCTCCACTCCGCTGTCGACGAAGCGCTGCATCGCAGCCTTGAGATCGCGGCGGCGCTGGGGCTGCTCCACACGGATGACTGGGTAATCCGGTTCAACCACCTGACGGTCACGATTGCGGTGGCTGCGCGGATTGTACAGCACCCCCGTGACCGGGAGGCCGGGCATTTCGGACAATTTGATGGGCGCCTGCTCGCTCATGCTCCCCTGCCATGCCGCGAAACCATGGATTGGGCCAGTGCTTTCCCATGCCTCTCATCGGAAAAATCGCCTTTTGACTAGCAGGCCGCCTGCGGACAGGATCACACACAACGAGAAGGCCGATTCGGCCCCGACAGGAGAGTAACGGACAATGGCGACCACCCTTCACCCGCAAACGTTCGGAGAAGCCCTCGCAGCGCATGCCCAGGAACGGCCCGACCAGATCGCCTTGCGGTTTGGAGACCGGGTGACCGACTACGCCGCGTTTGATCGCCATGCCGACCAGATCGCCAATGGACTGGCGGCCAAAGGATACTCCAAGGGCGACCGGATCGCCTATCTGGGCAAGAACAGCGATCACGCAGTGGAGCTTGCGTTGGGCTGCGCACGGGGCGGCTATGTCTTTGTGCCTGTGATCTGGCGCCTGGCAGCACCAGAGGTCGACTTTATCACCAAAGATGCTGGCGCCACGATCTTGTTCGTCGAGGAAGGGTTCGAAAGCGTCCCCTTCGACGGCCAGAAAATCGTGATGGAACGCGAGTTCGAAGCTTGGCGCGATGCCCAATCCGACAGCGGCGTCGCCACTCAGGTAACTGCACAAGATCCGTTCTTGCAGCTGTATACATCAGGCACCACCGGCATGCCGAAAGGCGTTGTCCTGAGCCACTATAATGGCACGGCGATGCGGCCCATCCTGCAAGAGAACGACATCTACTGGTACAATGCCGATCCGGGCGACACGATGATCCTTGCCATGCCGTATGGCCACATCGCTGGCGTCGGCTCGGCTGCCGGGGCGGCTCTCGCGGGCCAGGAACTGATCGTCCACGCCGAATTCGATCCAGCTCTGACGATCAAGGATATCCGCGACTACCGCGTCAAATGGATATTCCTCGTGCCTGCTGCCATCCGCGTGCTGCTATCGCATCCCGACGCCAATGACGCCGACTTCTCTTCGATCAAGGGGCTGACCTATGGTGCGAGCCCGATCCCGCTCGACCTTCTCAAAGAAGGTGTCGAGCGGCTCGGCTGCGAATTTGCCCAGCTCTATGGAATGACCGAAACCTATGGCACAGTGGTCAGTCTCCCGCCGGACGATCATCGCCCGGGCCGTGAGAGAGTCATGCGCAGTGCCGGCAAGCCCCTGCCAGGCGTAGAAATCCAGATCGTCGACGAGAGTTTGACGCCAGTGCCGACAGGCGAAATCGGCGAAGTGCTGATCAAGAGCCCGACCACCATGCTCGAATACTGGAACCGGCCGGAAGAGAACGCCAAGACGCTGACCGGCGATGGCTGGTTGCGTACCGGTGACGCCGGGATCGTGGATGAGGAAGGCTATCTCTACATCCAGGACCGGATCAAGGACATGATTATCTCCGGCGGCGAGAACGTCTATCCGGCAGAAGTCGAAAGCGCCCTGTTCGGGCATGATGAAGTTGCCGATGTTGCCGTGATTGGCGTTCCTGACGAAAAGTGGGGCGAGACCGTCAAGGCCGTCGTCGTCGCGAAGCCAGGTTGCACCCCAAGCGAAGACAGCATCATCGGCCATGCCCGGGAACGGATTGCCGGTTTCAAATGCCCGAAATCGGTTGATTTCATCGAAGCCCTTCCACGCAATCCGTCCGGCAAAATCCTGCGCCGTGAATTGCGTGCACCGTATTGGGAAGGAAAAGAGAGGGCGGTAAATTAGCGCACGCAATGGCGCACCCGACAGGATTCGAACCTGTGACCTCTGCCTTCGGAGTGCAGAGTTTCCGCACAATGCGGGACAAGCTGAAACACTGAAAGCCCTGAAATAGCGTCATTTCCTATCTCTGCTTGTTCCCGATAATCCCTGCATGTATTCCATACGCATTCCATACGGAACGGAATGAGGGAACAGGTAGTGGCATTGGACCTGAGCAAAGTCGGCAACCGGGAGCGGTTGAAAGTGCAACGCGAGCCGCACTGGCAAAGGTTGCGCGCCGGATGCTTCCTTGGCTTCAGGCCCTCCAAGCGCGGGGGCAAGGGCACATGGATTGCCCGCGTCTATGACGAGGATGCCAGCCGCTATCAGGTGAAGTCGCTTGGCGATTTCGGCACGCTGCCCGGCAACGCGATGTTCGCAGCAGCCAAGATGGAAGCAGAGAAGCTTGCCGAGCTTGTGGAATCGGGCGGAGAAATCCGCGCAAAGATCGAAACCGTTGCCGATGCCTGCCGTGAGTATGCCAAGGACCGCCCGGAAGCCGAGCAGCGCTTCAAGCGCTACGTCTATGAGGATGCAATCGCCAAGGTGAAGCTGGACAAGCTGCGCCGCCGTCACGTCAAGGAATGGCGCGAGCGGCTGGAAGCACAACCTGCATTGGTGAGCCGACGCAAGAAGGGCGATCCGGTCGAGCGCGAGCGGGCACCATCCACCGTCAATCGGGACATGGCCGTACTACGAGCGGCTTTGAGCAAGGTTCTGTCACCCGGCGCACCGAATAGCGAAGCGGCATGGCAGGAAGCCTTGAAGGCCATTCCCAACGCCAACGGACGCCGCACGCTCTATCTGGACCGCAAGCAGCGCAAGAAACTGATCGAGAGCACCGATGCAGAGGCAGCGCCGTTTGTCCGCGCCTTGTGCCTCTTGCCGCTTCGTCCCGGAGCTATGGCGGCGCTCACCGCTGGCGACTTCGACAAGCGCACGGCGGAACTCACCATCGGCAAGGACAAGACCGGGAAACCGCGCCGCATTCAGTTGCCGCAGGAGGCAGCGCAACTGCTCGCCAAGCAGGCCAAGAACAAGCTGCCAGGCGCTCCGCTCTTCATGCGCGCTAACGGCAAGGCATGGGACAAGGATAGCTGGAAACGGCCCATTGCAACCGCCGTAACTGCTGCCGAGCTACCAGCCGATGCCACTGCCTACACCTTGCGCCATAGCACCATAACGGACCTTGTGAGCGCGGGATTGCCGCTACTCACTATTGCGCAAATTTCGGGCACGAGCGCCGAGATGATCGAGCGCCACTACGGGCACCTAGCCAGCGATGCGGCGGTGAAGGCGCTTGGGGAACTTGCGCTGTGAGGTGGGAGCAGCCCTACCGTGGGAATGACACTATCGGGGGAATGGAAGGCGGCATCGCCGCTGCCGTTGTCTAAACATGGCCAAGCCTCGCAATCGCCCAGATGCCGTGAGCTCAACCTATTTCGAAGGCGTTACCCCGCTATGGGTTGCGCCGGGCAGAGCGCCGATTCCAGAGCGCTATCACGCCGCCTCATTTTCGCTCGCTGATTGGGCCGGTCCAAGCTGGCCCGACAATGCTGCAAGCGGCTTCTTCCCGCTCAGGCACTTTCTCATTGAGGCTTGCGCGAAATGGCAGGCCCACGATTGGCAAGCTGACAGGGATCAGATTGCCGCGAGAAAGCAGGACGCGAGGCACCGGCCATCGCTGGTGAAGGCTACTCAGGCATTCCGGCAGGCAATTGGTAGGTCAAGTTTCAGAAGGGCTGAACGAGAATTGGGCGTCTCAATAGCCGCTGAGTTTTGTCCGCACGCCAAATTTGAACTGGAACACAAGGATAGCTGCAATGCGGTAGCCAATGCGCTTCGCGAGTTGGAAAAACGCTGGTCGCGCGTTGACCGTTCCCCGGTGCGCTTTGGTCCGCTGCTCTACGATACAATTCCTCGTCTGCCCGAGCGCGAAATCGCTGTTGCGCTGGTGCTTGCGGACCTCGTGACAGGTTTCCGCAAGGATGAGCATCGCGCAGGAGGAAACCACTTCCCGAGGCCCGCCGTCTTGTCTCCAAAGCTACCGTGGAAGGCGATTGCAGAGTTTGCGACCGCTTATTCTGATGATCCTGAGGCTTCGATCAATCCTGATAACGTAGCAATGAGAGTGAGGAATCTGCGCGGAAAGGTCGCGCAGATAATGCGCTATCCCTGATTGCCGCAACAAGCGCGCGAACTTTCGCATCCCCGTTGCTGCAATCGCCACCCTGTTCCGTGGAATCCCAAGCCATGCCCTGAGGCGCTGCGCAATTCCGCG
Source organism: Parerythrobacter jejuensis (assembly GCF_039536765.1). Classification (NCBI taxonomy): domain Bacteria; kingdom Pseudomonadati; phylum Pseudomonadota; class Alphaproteobacteria; order Sphingomonadales; family Erythrobacteraceae; genus Parerythrobacter; species Parerythrobacter jejuensis. Next base: position 1,976,134 of record NZ_BAAAZF010000001.1, on the reverse strand, counting down.
CAGTCTCTACAGAGGCATGGAAGCTGACTATGAGCCAACTATTGACCGTGGCGGAATTCAAGGACCGCTACAGCATCAGCCATTCCGCGTTCTACCGCGAGGTGGCAGCCAAGCGCATCCCTATCCGTAAGATCGGACGCTCCACGCGCATCGCGGTCGCCGACGCAGAAGCGTGGGCGGCAAGCCTTCCAAGTTCCACCAACTAACCGAGACACGACCCTATCCCGATCTACGTCGCCAGCCGTGCCTGGTCACGATTGGCGGCCAGCGGTTTATGCGAATTGGCGCTTCCTCCCGCTCCACTAAATGAAGCTGCCTTGGGTAAGTCCATCGCTTCCGAGTTGCTAGGCATCCGGACAAGGGTGAGCCCGCAAAGAGAGTGATCCACTCTGACGGGTCGATGGCATGGGGGTATCACCCGCCCCTCGCAAAGCCTCGCTGGATGGCAATGCGGATATACGCGCTCAAACGCCACGGCTTTCATCGGTGAGCCGACTGCGACCACGGCAGGCCGGACGGCCAACGGTGGGGGCCCCGAATGATCCACGATACGGATGCGCGGTAAACATGTCAGAGAGTGCCAGTGGGTTAATCCGTTTCGCCCAGCAAGGATTCCTTGTGAGGTGGCCCAAACGGGTGGGGTAGCTGTGCCTGGCTTCGGAGGAATTGTGAGTTGGATGTACTCTCAGGCTGGTCAGCCCCGGTGCGTGAGGGCCTCCGCGATTCAGGTTGATTGCCGGCATTGAATCCCGACACTCTGGGCTGAGACTGTACCAAACTGAAAGCAATTGCGGTTTCGGTTTCCAGTACGGAGAGAAGCCAATATGGCAGAATTCCTACCAAGTTGGTCAGAAAGGAAAAGCGGCTAGGCTTCAGGGTCTGATTTCCAAATGGATCTCGACCCGGCGGCACGACTACAATCAATGCCGACTCCACTCCGGCCCAGAGAACAGAACTCTATCTCAGATAGGAGCAGGATCAGAAGGCAAACGGCCTTGGGAGCATCGCCCCAAGACGGTTGTTGCAATCACTCGCAGCACTGTGAGCCACAACGGCCAATTGCTCTACTGACAGATTGTAGAGAATTCGGACTCGGACGAGGTGAACCCATTGGAGCAGTCCTCGACTGTCCCGTGTCCGACAAGCGTGTTCCCACACTTGAAGGAACAACTCAACGCTTCTAGTGCTCGGTACAGGAGGTCTTGTTTGTGAGTTCACAAAGCAAAAGCGCAGTTCGACTTGATCAAGTTGGCAAGAAGACTGACGAAATTTCTGTTGAGATAAGCACTCGTTTCTTGGAGCACTTTAGTGAGCAACTCTATAGCTCACCGCAAAAAGCCTTCGAGGAATTGATCTCTAACGGGTGGGACGCGGGCGCATCGAACGTCGATGTCAGGGTGTCATCTGACCTATACTCGCCAGCGGCAACCCTGAGCGTTCTGGATAATGGCGTCTCAATGAACGAGGGGGGGCTTAAGGCCCTGTGGCATATCGCCTTCTCTGCAAAAGAAACACAAAGTGTGGCCTATGGGCGGCCGGTTATCGGGAAGTTCGGCATCGGCAAACTGGCCACCTACGTCCTAGCCAACAAACTAACTTATTTCTGCAAGGCAAGTGACGGCAAGATCCGTCGCGTCACGATGGACTATGGGCAAGTCCAGAATGAAGGCAGCGAGGACAAGCTGGTTAGTCAGCTCGGCCTTGACATCTTTGAAGTGACCGAGACGGAGCTCAGGGCGGTTGTGTCTGAGATCTCAGACGGCGAAGAGATCCTCAAGTTGATTGAGGACGGCATTCCCGCGCCGGAGCTTGAGGAAGATGATGATGAGTTTGGGGCTGGCGAAACTTCATTCGATCGCCCGCCAAGTGGTACCTGGACTCTAGCTATCCTTTCGGATCTCAAACCCTCTGGCCGAGAGTTGAAGATTGGCATTCTTAGGCGAATGCTGTCGACTGCACTCCCATTTGGTTCGGAAATGGCAATCTCATTGAATGGTGAATTTCTGCGCTCATCAAAGATGGATAGCCCTGTCCTGCGGGAATGGGTCATCGGGCCAGACCTCGAATTTTCTGAGGTTCGGCTTGTTAAGAAGAACGCCGCAACCGACGATGAAGACGAGAACAACGACAGTGAGGCCCATGAGGACGCAACCGAAGTGATCCCAGTGACGTTCCATTCGTCGCCTGAACCTCATGCTATAATTGACGGTATCGGCAAAATAACTGGCACAGTTCGGCTGTTCGAAGACAAAATAAGCACCGGCAAGAGTGAGACGAGAGGTGCTTCGAATGGCTTCCATGTGAATGTTCTTGGCCGTGTCGTGAACCAAAGCGATCCAAGTTTTGGAGAGGAAAACCTCAGCCATGCTGCTTGGGCACGATTCAGAATGGCAGTCCGGGCGGATGGCCTGAACACCAGTCTGATCACAAACCGAGAACAGTTCAAAGAAACGCGACAAATCGCCATCTTTCGTGCGTTCCTCCGACGCACATTCAATCTAGTCCGAACGAAGTACGATTCAGACCCGGACGCTGGCTTGTCAGATGGCGGTGACTTGCTTGTCAAAGCTCTCGGGGTGATCTCGCTAAATCCCCTCAGATCAATCGTCTCGGACACTCTCGCAAACTCTGCTGCAATCCCAGAGATGTTTGATGAAAGAGACTTGACCGACCGCACCGCTGCCAACGAGCGGTGGCGGTCGCAGACCGCCGAAGACATCAGCAATGCGCTTGGCGAAGTGAGGTATGAGGCGACTGGTGACGACGAGTTCGTCAAGTTTCGCATCAGCGACAGCGCTGTTGTCGTGAATAACAAGCACCCATTCGTGCTTGAGCATAGCAAGAAGGCAGAAAAAGAACTCATTCGCACCTTTGCAATGGTCAATTTGTTGACCGATGTTTACGCTCTGGAGCAGGGAGTTGATGCGGACGTGCTCAAGGGCGTGCGCGATTACCGTGATAAGCTCCTTCGGTACCGTGCTAGACAAACGCGGAGATCAGGCCACCATATCGCTTCGCTGCTTCTTGCAACGCAGAACGATCACAAAAATCACAAACGCTTGGAAGCAGTCGTAACAGATGCCCTCAGTTACCTGGGATTTGACGTGACGCCGCTTGGTAAGCCGGGTGAGCCAGAAGGGTATGCAGATGCGTTTCCGTATCCCACAAGAGTGGCGCCGACAGCCAATAACCCAAACCCGCCCGCGTATCGGGTGACTTATGATGCCAAGAGCGCGAAGGGCGAAGCCTCTAAGACTGGCAATCTGAGCCTTGACGGAGTGAACGAGCACAAGGAGCGCTATAATGCACAGTATGCGCTGGTTGTCGCTCCGGGCTTTCAAGACGGAGCCGTTATCACTCGCTGCGGCCAACTTCAGATCACTCCAATTGTCGCCAAGGACCTTGGGCGGCTTCTTGAGTTTACGGCCAAGTACGGAGCGATACCGCTTACCAAGCTTGAGGAGTTGTTCAAACTATACGACCCAAGCATGGTTTCCGATTGGGTCGATCATCTCGAAGACAGTTTACAGAGTGACAACAGATTGACTCTTGATACTTTTCTTGAATCGATCCAGCGGCTGCGTAAGGAAGTGCCCGATGCACTGTCGGCGTCACTCATCGCACATATATGCAGGCGTGAGCTGGGGGCAAAGGAAGTCCAAGACCGGGACGTAGTTTCGCTGGCGAAGGGTCTTGCTGTTATCGTTCCGGACTTGGTTGGAACCGATGAAGACAAGGTCATCATCAATGCCAGCGCAGACCGAGTGGCCGAAGCGGTGAATGTTCAACTTGAAAGTCTCAGCAAAGCAGCCGATGCAGGGAAATGATCAAGTCCCCGCATCCATTCCCTGCCAGGATGGCACCAGAGCTTGCGATCGCTGCTCTTGAAGGGATCGGTGAGAATGCCACGATTCTAGATCCAATGTCTGGGTCAGGCGTTGTCGTTCGACAGGCAATCGAGCGTGGACATACAGCCATAGGGTATGACTTGGACCCTCTTGCCGTCCTTATGACCAAGGTATGGTCCACCCATGTTCCTAGCGGTGCACTCACGCAATACTGCGACGAGTTGATTAACGTTGCTAGAAATTCGGACAGGGGCCTCGATGATCTTCCTTGGGCTTGCGAGAAGACTAAAGATTTTATGGAGTTTTGGTTCGCTGAACCTCAGAGGTCTCAGTTGGCAAAAATTGCATGGCATCTCAATGATATTGAATCGCGACGGCTTCGCCGGCGGGAGCGTGACCTTCTTGACGTGCTGCGTCTCTGCCTGAGCCGCACGATCATAACGAAATCGGGTGGTGCCTCATTGGCGAGCGACACCTCACACAGTCGGCCACATCGGACTCGGGCAGGCTCCGAGTACGATGTTTTTTGGGGGCTGAGGGACGCGGCGGTGAAGGTAGAGCGAATCTGCAATCTGGTGCCCAAGGCCGCCACGTTCACGGTACGTCACGGCGATGCGCGGGACCTGAGGGGCGTTCGTAGCCAGTCGATCGACGCGATCGTGACTTCACCGCCCTACTTGAATGCGATCGACTACATGCGAGGACATAAGCTCGCGCTAGTTTGGCTGGGCCACGCGATAGGAAGCCTAAGTCAGATCCGGTCGCACAGCATTGGCGCCGAGAAGTCCATCGATCCGCCGCTTAGCCGACGCGAGATTGATGGGATTAGAGCGATAATGCTCGATGGTGATACACTTAGCTCTCGCCAACTCGGAATGATCGACCGATATATTTGCGACCTTGATCGGCTAGCCTCGCGTTGCGCGCGGGTCCTTAAGCCGAGCGGAAAAGCAACCTACGTCGTCGGAAACAGTTGCTTGAAGGGCACCTTTGTCAGCAACTCAGACTGCATGAAGGCACTCTCAGAGAAACACGGATTGACCCTAGTTGATGAGTCAGAGCGGAAGCTGCCTGAGAATAGGCGATACCTCCCGGTTGGTGGTTCCACCGCGAACCCCCTGCAGAAGCGAATGCGAACTGAGACGGTCCTTACCTTCCAGAAACTAGCTTAGGGCTGTTGTTTGGCGGAACAGCGAACAATTCCAAGAGAAGGCTATTGGAGGCGCTGCCATTAACGCTGTTCGTCGGTCGAGCTACAAACGGTTCAAGAGCGGCGCCCAGCCGCAAGCTATGAAAAATGTCGCGGTAAGGACCCGACAATATCGAGGACCGAACCAATGGCTACACTCTCTAGATACACGTCCATTCCAGCAGCATTGGACTTACTTCTTCATAAACGGCTTGTGTTGATCAGTCCAAGCCATTGGGAAGATCGAAACGACCGAGAAGTGATGGAAGTTTGGGAGCGGAGCGAGCCAGAGAGCAAAGTGTTCGCCGCGTGCATGGCTCAGGGAAATGAGACCGCCCACCATTGGCAGGTATTTGCCGATAGCGGTCAAGGTGCGTGTGTTCGCTTCAGTGAAGAGAGGCTTAGCGCCCAGCTCGACGCACTTGGAATAGCGCACGGTCCGATGTCATATGTGCAGTGGAGGGAATTGAACCAAAGCATCTTGAGTAACGACCGCCTGCCATTCATGAAGCGAAGCGTATATCGTTTTGAAAAAGAGTACCGGATCGCCGTCCGCGCAAGCGCGACGGAATACTCTGACACATACCCGGTCCCACTAGATCTCAATTGTGTCACCAGTGTCTATATCAGCGGGAGGGTTCCGCATTCGCTCTTCGCATCCATTCAACAGATCATCAAGAGCATGCCAGGCTGCCAGAGGCTCGCAATTCGGCACTCGGGCCTGCTTCGCAACGCGAGATGGTCAAAACGGCTCCAAAGCGAGATAAGTCGCCTCGGCTCCTAATTGGAGCACAGGAGTCGTCGCCAATCTCGTAGCTTCTAGAGACGCGATTTGGTCAGCCCTTCCCCATGCTCATTCGATACAAAGCGGAATCGTTTTCGCCAGATTGCTGTAGTAATGGTGCCCTGAAAGGTTGCCAATCTCTGGCCATTGCCTTCGGATGGAGACTTATTCGATGTCCGCTCTCGGGTGGTCAGTCAATCCACTCTGACGACCGAGATTAGGGCGCAAAGCTATAGCCTTTCCGGCCCGAGTCGCCAGACAGCATTGCTTGAACAGGAACTTCAAACCGAGCTTAAGTCCTGAATGCAAAGAAGCCCGAGAAGAAGCGGTCAGCTAGCGCCTCAAGCAGGCGCAACCAATAGGTAGGACCCGCGCATTTCTGAACTGTCGGCCGCCCCTAGACTGTTCGATCATGCGCCCCTCAGATCGCATAGAACGATGACAAGTCCGACCCCATGTTTTCCATACTCATTCCATACGGAATGAGCGACGTCTCACTAAGTCGTTGAAAAACTGGCGCACCCGACAGGATTCGAACCTGTGACCTCTGCCTTCGGAGGGCAGCGCTCTATCCAGCTGAGCTACGGGTGCGCATGCAAATCGCCTGAGCGCGGCGCGCGTCTAGCAAAGGCAACTGCGCCGCGCCACCGATAAAAGCACCGGCGTGCTTGTCACAGGCCCGCTGGCATGGCTTAGCTTCGCTGTATGGAACCGGCCGCCAACCCTTTCGACCTGCTGAGCCGGTCGGTGATTGTGACCGGCACGCATTATTCCATGACCACGCTCACCGGCGCTCTTCTGGCCACCGCGGATGAGTACCATTTGCTGCACGAGCCGCTCAATCCCGAGCCAACTCTGAGCTACGACTCCCTGCGCCCGCCGCGGTGGTACGAGTATTACGGGACGGACCGGTTTGAAGAATTGGCGCAGGCACTGGCCGTTTTCCTCGACCGCAATTCCTTTCCCGCTCAGGTCCTTGATCGCTTGTCTAGCGTGCGGACGCCACAAGAGGTCGGGCAGGTGGCCCGGTACTGCCAGCGCAAGATGCCGTTCGTGTTGTCCGCGCGACCCGCCGTTCTCAAGGATCCGTTTCTCGCGTTCTCCGCGAGGACCCTGCAGCAAGAGCTCGGTATGAAAGTGGTGCTCACCCTTCGCCATCCAGCCGGGTTCGCGGAAAGCATGATCCGGAAAGCCGGCCAGTTTGATTTTTCCGACCTGGCGTCCCAGCACAGTCTGCTCGAAACCGTGCCGGACGAGGCTGATGAGATTTGCAGATTTGCCGCCTCCAACCCGCCGGCCATCGAACAGGCCGCACTGCTGTGGCGCGTCATCTATGGTTTCGCTGCCCGCTATCTCGTGCCCGATGCGCGCACAATGACGGTCCGGCAAGAGGATATGGTAAGCAACACACAAGCAGCCATTGATCGCCTGTTCGCCTTCGCCCATGCGCAGCCTACTCCATCAACCGGACGTTTGGTGGCGAAGAATCTCCAGGCTCAATCAGACGATCACGCGGGTGGTTCCTATATCCGCCGCGATGGCGCTGCCGCGACTAACAAATGGCGCGAAAGGCTCGGCGCCGATGATATTGCCCTCCTGCAAGAGCAGACAGGCGAACTGGCGGCGCGCCTGGGATACAACGATTTCGACTGGTCGCATTAGCGATTTGGCAAGTGGGATGGGCCTATGGCGTGCCCATCATGAGCGCATCACGCACCAATTTTTCCGATCCAGCGATGAGGGACGCCTCTGCGCGCAATCCCGCGCAATCGCTGAGTGTACAGTGGACCGCATTGCAGGATGCCGCCGCTGCTGTCGCTGCCATGGCCGGGCTGGCACCAGAACGCACCAGCGCCCAGATCCGCAATTTTCCTGCTCTTATCAAAGATGCCGGCGGATGGCGTTTCGAGCTGGCTGAACAAACGATCGCCGATCTCACCGCGATGATGCAGCCAGGCGTGACAGCCTTGCTGGCAGTCAATGCCCGCGGTCAGGACGCAAAGGTTCCAGCACTTACCTTGTGGCACGAATTCCACCGGGCCCGCACCGCTGTTCTCGGCCTGGTCCCCGATACCGGCACGCTGGGACCTCGTCGAAGCGCCTAGGTCAGCTCAGATCAGTTGACATTCGTTCGCTGTCTGTTCCATTATCGCTTCATGTCGCCCACGATCGCTCCCCCCACCCAAGACCCATCCCCCGCCGAAGCGCTGGCAGTTGATTCTGCAGCGGTTGCGCGTGGGATCATGCGATTGTTCGCGCGCAACAACATTTGGTCTCTGGCAGAAATGCCGTTGAAGGGTGGCAGGCGCGCAGATCTGATGGGCGTCGACCCCAAGGGACAGGTCGTGATCGTAGAAATCAAAGTGGCGAGGGCCGATCTGCTCGGTGACAACAAGTGGCCCGACTATCTCGACCATTGCGACCGGTTCTACTGGGGCATCGCCCCCCATATCGATCATTCGCCCCTGGAAACAGACGGATATCGCCCCGAGGACTGCGGCATTATCGTCGCCGACGGGTATGACGCCGAAATCGTCCGCCCTGCTCCGACGCGGCCGCTTGCCGCTGCAAGGCGCAAAGTAGAAATCGAGCGCTTGTCGCGCGCGGCCATGCGGCGATTGACGGTTCTGGGTGATCCCCATTGTGAGCCCTGGGGCCTGAGCGATTAGGCACTACCATCTTGGTATCCACCAAGGCATAAGCCAGCCGAAATGATGATGCCGATCCTCCTTTCCGCGCTGGCAATGACAGTGATCGTTGCGCTTCGCTATCTGCTGACCAGTGGTGGCTTTGCGTGGCTAACGACGCGGGTCCGGCCCGGATATTATGCGAAGCTTGGATCGCAGATGCACAGCGAGATTGCCTGGTCCCTTGCCTCGACTGCAATCTATGGCGTGCCTGCGGGCATCATCGCCTGGGGTTGGCAAAACCTGGGCTGGACGCAGGTCTATTCCAACTGGAATACCTATCCCCTGTGGTATCTTCCCGTCTCGATCCTGCTCTATTTGCTCGCGCATGACACGTGGTTTTACTGGACACATCGCTGGATGCACGCCCCGCGCCCGTTCAAAATCGCTCATGCCGTCCACCATGCGAGCCGGCCGCCAACGGCATGGGCAGCGATGAGTTTCCATCCGATCGAGGCGCTCACCGGTGCTGTCGTTATTCCCGCGCTGGTTTTCCTGATCCCCATCCATGTCGCGATGCTGGGCATCGTGCTGACGATCATGACCATCATGGGTGTCACCAACCATATGGGGTGGGAATTGTTTCCTCGCTGGCTTGTTCATTCCCGGGTAGGGAATTGGCTGATAACAGCGAGCCATCATCAGCTGCATCACGAACGATATAGCTGCAATTACGGGCTGTATTTCAGAATTTGGGACCGCATATGCAAAACCGACAGGGGCTTGGCCGATGCCTATCAGCAGTAATTGCAGTGGCCGCTGCACTCGCTTCGACCGGTAGCGCCGCTGCGCAATCGCATAATGTCAGAGTGACCGTTACCGATCTGCGCTCAGGCGACGGAAAAGTGCTCGCCTGCCTGACCAGGAAGGCGAAAGCGTTTCCCAATTGCGACAAGGATCCCGACGCCATTTCGGCGACCGTGGATGCTGCCACCACGGTGACCTTCACGTTTCGCGGGGTCACACCCGGCGAATATGCAATCTCGCTGCTTCATGACGAGAATGCCAATGGCAAGGCCGACCGCACCTTGATGATCCCGCGCGAAGGCTTCGGCTTTTCCCGCGATGCGAAGATCCGCATGGGGCCGCCAAAATTCGCTGACGCGGTGTTTACAGTGGACCAGACAACCGGAGTTCAGCGCATCCGGATGCGTTACCTGTTCAGGTGACATTGCCCCTGATTGCCGACGCCCGAAATGATCCCGGCACAACTTAACGGGATGTTTACCATGTCGCGCCAAAACGCCCCTGATAGCCAAAACAGGGGCAAAGCACGTCATGGACACGCTGCGCGGAAATTTCGGGTCATTTGAAGAAGATAGCCTCAATGATGATTATGGCGAGGATGATATCTCGCGCGAGGCCCCGCCGAGTCCTGTAGGACAGGACGAGCGGCGCATGCAGGTGCGCGCCTATAATCACTGGGCGAGCTTGCTGCAGGATCGCAACTTTCCCTCGATCGAGGATCTGGCGCCAGACGAGCTGCCGGATTTCGGCCCATATAGCGTACTGCTCGATTTCACTTCGGGCATCGAGAATCCCGCAATCCATTATCTGGGTGACCAGCTGGCCACCGAGTGTGGTGCCGAAGCTCCGATAGAAACGCTGGACGATGTTCCCAGCCGATCCTTGTTGAGCCGCATCACCGATCACTACATGCAGATCCTGGCCAATCAGGCCCCGATCGGCTTCGAAGCCGAATTCGTGAACCAGCGCGGTGCCACGATCCTGTATCGCGGGATCCTCCTGCCGTTTTCCAGCGACGATGATACGATCGACTTCATTTATGGGGTCATCAACTGGAAAGAAACGGCTGACCAGCTGACCACTGACGAGTTGCTGCTGGAAATCGACCAGGCGCTGGAAGAAGAGGCCGAAGCGGCCGCAATGCGGACGCCTGATCCGGTAACCGATTGGGCCGACGGCCCCTCGGTAGACGCTGTGTCCGCCAATGACGACCAGCCCCAAGATGATGAAGAGGAAGGCATTGATGCCGGCTCGCTCGGCCTTACCGGCCTGCGCAACAAGCCCAACAAGAAGCCACTCGACCTGTCGACCCCGGTCGATCTTGCGCCCCTGCCGGGCGCAGAAGCCGACGACTTGCCCATGCCATCCTTCGGAATGGAAGATGCAGGGCTAGACGATTTGCTCGAAAGCGATTTCGATATTGTGCCCGAGGAAACGGCTGACGACTGGTCCACTCCGGTTGGCGAACAAATCTCAGATCATCCTGACAGCCCCGTCCTCGCGACAAGCGATACTCCTGACAGCGAAGCCGCAGCAGAAGACGCCTCTATCGCGATTGCCGAGCCATCTGATGCAGGTGAGCTTGGCCTTCACGATTGTCTCGCATCCGCGCGGGAACTGGCACAGGCTGCCCGGTCCAGCGAAGATCGTAGCCGGGCGGCGCTCTACGCCGCCGTCGGCCGCGCCTATGATGTCAGCATTGCCGCTGAGGAAGAGCCCGACGATTTTGACGAGCTGGTCGCTGAAAGCGGTCTGACCGTCCAGGATCGTGCGCCGATGACGCCGGTTGTGAAACTGGTTTTCGGTGCCGAGTACGACAAGACCCGCCTGACCGAATACGCTGCAGTTCTGAGCCACGCCCACCGCGTCGGTGTCGAGCGCGGCAGCCTTGCCGGGTTCCTGTCCCGCGCCGAAGGTGGCCTCAAAGGTGTTGTTCAGGCCGAGCGTCGTCTTCGCCGCGAAGAAAGCGGCAAACCGGTTGAGGCCATTGACGCCCCGAAGGAAGCGCTTGCCAAAAAGCTACGCGCCATCGAACCAAAGGCGTTTGAAGACCTAGATCGTGACGGAGCGGAATTCGGCGTGGTCATGATCCGTCGTCTCGAGACGGGCGAAATCGTGATCGTTGGCGAAGTGAGTGACGATGTCCCTCTGATTGAACGTGTTGGCCGAAAACTCGTCGGGTAAAATCTGGACATATCAATTGGCGGCGGGACTTTGCGCAGCGCGTTCGAAGCGTTAGCGCTCGCCGATGGCATTGTTCCAAGACTCCCCGGTCCGCATCCAGCCCTATTTCGGCTATCGCAGCCGCACTGCGCTCCGCCTCACTGCGCGTGCGCTGAAGGCCACCAAGCCCGGCTTCAAGCAAGGTGGTCGCTGGCAAGCCATGCGCACCATGATCGCGCAATTCGCAAGCCGCGAGGCCGAAAATATAGAAGTGCGGCTCGAATATGCGCGTCCAGACGGGGCGGTATTCGAGCAAACAGCCATATCCGACAAGGAAGGCTTCCTGCACTTCGACATCGATCTGTCCGGGCCTTGGGACTACCCCGTGCATACCGCTTGGGAGGTCGCCACATTGCAATGGTACAATCGCGATGGCGCGCAATGCGTCGATGGCCATATTTTGGTGCCCGGCCAGGATATCGACCTCGGCATTATCTCGGACATTGACGACACGATCATCGAAACCGGCATAACCGGGGGGCTACGTAGCTTGTTGCGCAATTGGCAGCGCGTGCTTGCCGAATTGCCGCATGAACGCATTGTCGTGCCCGGGGCGAACCTGTTTTATCATGCCTTGGGCGGGGGCTCGGTCAGGGTTGAGGACAGCGGTGAGGCCGGGACACGGCTTCCAGCAACCCACCGCCCCTTTTTCTACGTCTCGTCCTCGCCGTGGAATCTTTATTCCTACCTCGTGACATTCCAGCGTACCCGCAATCTTCCGCTGGGGCCGCTTTTGCTGCGCGACTGGGGCCTGAACAGCGCCACTTTCGGTAAAGCCAGCCATGGCTCCCACAAGGTTGACGCGATCAAGGGCATTCTGAGCAAATATTCAGACCTTCGTTTCGCCTTGATCGGCGACGATTCCCAGGGTGATCTGGTTGCCTTCAGCACCATTGCATCGGAATCTCCCGACCAGATTGCTGCCGTTTTCATCCGTACCACCGAGCATGAATTGTCGCCGGACGAGGTTGCCGCCAAGGCGAGCATCACATCCGCCGGAATTCCCTTGTGGTTGGGCGATAGCTACGCCATCGGGCAAGACTTCCTGCGGGCTGCAGGCGTGACGCCGCACGGCGATACGTCCCGCATTGTCGAAACGGTTGAGAGGCGCGAACACCATGCGCACTAACACGAAGGGATTGGGCAAGTTGGGCTGGACGCTAATCCTCTTGGTCTGGCTGGCAGCGCTGCTGTTCGGCCTGTGGCATTGGGCCCTGAATGCGCAGTCGGTCAGTACATTGGACCGGGCCGATGCCATTTTCACAAGCAATTCCGCCAAGGTGTCACAGCCGATTTTGTTCGGGCCGGAAGCCGATCAGAAACTGGTGGTGGTCACCCCCTCGAAACCGGCAGAACGACCACTTCCAGTCGTCATCTTCATCCATGGAGGGAGTTGGGCCAAGGGTGATCCGGTCGACTATGCCTATATCGGCAGGAATTTTGCGCCCGAGGGCTATGTCGTCGTGAGTGCGGGCTACCGGCTGGTTCCCGGGGGCGAGTTTCCGGCCATGCTGGAAGACGGTGCCGCCTCCGTACGCTGGGTGGTGGACAACATCGCACACTATGGCGGCAATCCCGACCGGATTTACCTGATGGGCCATTCTGCCGGCGCTTATAACGCTGTCATGCTGGCGCTCGACCCCCAATGGCTTGAGCAGGAAGGCTTGCCAGGCAACACCATAGATGGCGCGATCGGCCTCGCCGGCCCGTATGACTTTCTACCGCTCGACAGCGAAAGCACGAAGAATGCCTTTGGCGCAGCGAGCAACCTCGATCGCACGCAGCCGATCAACTTTGTCGGGCCGAATACGCCGCCCATTCTATTGCTGACGGGGAATGCGGACGAAACCGTCCGGCCTCGTAATTCCCGTGCTCTGGCCGCGAAGATCAGCAAGTCTGGAGCGCAAAACGAACCGGTCGAATTCGACAATATGGGTCACGCCGGGATCATCATGGCACTATCGCGCCCCTTTGCGGGAGACGGGGCCGTGAAACGCGCGATCATTGAATGGTTGGCGAAGCAAGAAGCGACGCAGGATCTTGAAAATGGTACACCTTCAGGCACCATTCAGCCCGCACAAGGCTAGCAGACAACCATGCGCATAATGCTCCAGATTTTCGCCTGCCTGACGGCGCTGGCTTTCGTTGCGCAGCCCGCGATGGCGCAATCGATCCTGCGCGATGCCGAGACAGAAGCGCTGCTGCAGGACATGGCGGCTCCACTGGTCGTCGCTGCCGGGCTGGAACCGGGCAATGTCGATATCGTCTTGGTCAACGACCCCTCCATCAATGCTTTCGTTGCCGGGGGCCAGATCGTTTATTTGCACAGCGGCCTGATCAATGCCGCCGACACAGCGAACGAAGTGCAAGGCGTGATCGCACACGAATTGGGCCACATTACGGGCGGCCACATCATCCGCTCCAGCGAGGGAATAGGGGCCGCAACCAATATTTCGATCCTGTCCCTCCTGATCGGTGTTGCTGCGGCTGCGGCAGGCGCGGGCGAAGCGGCGATGGGCGCCATTATGGCCGGCCAGCGTGCCGCACTGGGGAAGTTCCTCGCATTCAGTCGCGTCCAGGAAAGCTCCGCCGATGCGGCAGGCGCCGAATATCTGTCCAAGGCGGGAATTTCCGGGCGCGGATCGCTCAGCTTCTTCCGCAAGTTGCAGAACCAGGAATTCCGCTACGCCCGCAGCCAGTCTGACGAAGCGACCTTCACACGCACGCACCCCTTGTCCGGTGACCGGATCGCCCGCTTGCGCGAAGCCTATATCGTGGACCCTGCCTGGGAAGCACCAGACGATCCGGTGTTGGAAGCCCGCTTTGCGCGGATCAAGGCCAAACTCTATGGCTATCTGGCTGAACCGGCCCGGGTCATGCGCGCGTATCCCAATTCCAGGCAGGATGTGCCGGCCCGCTATGCTCGGGCCTATGCGTTTCACAAGGACGCCCAGGTGCAACGCGCACTTGACGAAGCCGAAGGGCTGATCGCCAGCGATCCGGGCAATCCCTATTTCCTCGAGCTCAAAGGGCAGATCCTGCTTGAGTCCGGCCGGCCGGACGAAGCGTTGCCGCCTCTGCGCCGCGCGACCGAGTTGACCGCCAATCACCCGCTGATCGCATCGATCTTCGGCCACGCGCTTATCGCGACCGAAGACCAGGGCAATTTCGAAGAGGCCGAGCGAGTCTTGCGTACGGCAGTGGGCAAAGATCGCCGCAACCCGTTTGCCTGGTACCAGCTGGGTGTCGTCTACGCTGCCCGGGGCGATATGCCGCGGGCTCGCCTGGCCAGTGCAGAACAACAGGTCATGACCCGTCAGTATGCACTCGCAATGCGCAGCGCACAGGTCGCCGAAAATGGTTTGACCGAGGGGACTGCAGATTGGCTGCGCGCGCAGGATATCCGGATGCAAGCGACGGCGGAACTTGAACGCCTGCAAGACCGCCGATAGCATCCAGCCAATGGGGAATTCGAAAATGATCCGGTCCGCTTTGCTGGTTGCGCTTTGCCTTTTGGCAGGATTTGGCGGGGCGGCGGCCTTCGCCTGGTCTGGTCTGGGCGACCGGCAGGTCGAAAAGTATCTGCTCGCCAATCCTGACCTGCTGCCACGCATGGTACAGGCCTATGAACGCCAGCAGGCCGAGCAAAAGCTCTCCAGTGCCGGCGCCGATCTGCGGGAGCCCTTCGCAGGGGCGGTGCTCGGCAACCCGGCGGGCACACGCACATTGATCAAGTTCACCGACTATAATTGCGGCTATTGCCGCGCGAGCTCCGCCGAGGTGGCAAAACTGGTGGCACAGGATCCTGATCTGAAGGTTATCATTCGCGAATGGCCCATCTTCGAGGGCAGCGAACGCGTCGCGAGCATGGCGCTGGCCGCGGCCAAGCAAGGCAAGTACTCCGCTTTCCATAGCGCCGTCTTCGCGGGCGGTGACACCAGCGAGGCGGGGTTGAAGGCCGCTGCGCAAGCCTCCGGGGTCGATTTCGACCAGGCCGTGAAGGATGCCGGAGATCCGCAAATCGCCTATGAACTGGCACGCAACACCGCGATGGCCCAGGAATTGGGCTTTACGGGCACCCCTAGCTGGGTGATCGGCGACACCATCCTAGAGGGTGCAGTACCAGCTGAAGCGCTTTCCGAAGCGCTTTCGAACAGCGGACAATCCGGCACGTCATGATCCGGATTATACTGGCAGGTCTGACACTTGTCGCATCATCGCTGGCCGGTCCGGCCGCGGTGGCGATGGAGCTCCCGGTTGGTTTTTCTGCGCTGCGCGCGAAGGACGAGCGTGTTCAGCGGATTGGATTTGCACTTGCCACGGGCAATGCCCGTTTTTGCGAGCGCACGACACCGGCGACCGGCCTTCTGCTGCACGATGTTGCGACCTATCCCGATGGTGATGAGCTACGTGACGCCCTTGGGCTGATGGGTGACATCGGGGTGCAAGGCGTCGTGCCTGGATCCCCCGCGGAAAAAGCAGGTCTGCGCCCGGACCAGTCCGTATTGATGGTCGCCCAAAGCCCCGTTTCCAGTTTCGCGCTGGACCGCAAGAAGCGCTGGAAGCGCCTTGAAGATGTGCGCAAGGCCATCGATGCTAGTTTGAGCACCAGCGGAGACGTGGTGCTGTCGACCGCGCGGGATACTGATGCGGTCGAGATTCGGATCAGCGGCGTGCAAGCTTGCCGATCACGGTTCGAGGTAGGCCCCTTGGGCAAACGTGCCGTAGCCGACGGAGAACGCGTCGTCATTGGCAACAAGTTCCCGGGCCACGCCTATCCCGACGAATTGATGGCGGCCGTCATGGCGCATGAGCTGGCGCATAATGTACTGCGCCACAGGGCCTGGTTCGATGCCAATGGTGGCCGCAAGCGCAAGGCTGTCCGCATCACCGAGCGCGAGGCTGACCGTTTGATGCCGTGGCTATTGGCCAATTCCGGATATGACCCGCGGGCGGCCGTCCGCTTCATGCAGGAATGGGGGCCGGATCACAGCGGTGGCATCTTCCGCAAACGCACACATGATGGTTGGGACGAACGGGTCGAGTTCATCGAAGCCGAGACAGTCCTTGTCGAACGCCTGTTCGCCGCAACCGGCCAGGCCGATTGGCGCACGCACTTCAAACGCGAGACACTCCCCGCACCGAAATAAGGTTCAGGCGGCTTCGTCTTCCATCGCCTTGGCATACATCGATGCCAAAGGCCGCTCCATCACGCGGCGCACGATCGGTTCGAAGAATTCCAGCGGCTCGCTGTCATAGTCCGGATCGAACGCAGCCTGGTCGTATTTCTCGCAGAAATCGGCACAGGCTTGATAGTGCGGGTGGTTTTCGAACTTGTCGCGCAGGTTCCGGTTCATACCCAGATGGTGGAAGTAGTAGTATCCCTGGAATGCGCCATGGTTCTGGCAAATCCAGTGAATTTCGTCGGTCACGAAGGGCTTGATGATCGAGGCAGCGACTTCCGGGTGGTTATAGCTGCCCAGGGTGTCCCCAATATCGTGCAGCAGGGCCATGACGACATATTGTTCGTCACGCCCGTCGCGATGGGCGCGTGTCGCTGTCTGCAAAGAATGCTCAAGCCGGTCCACCGGGAAGCCGCCGAAATCGCCATCGAGCAGACGGAGATGATCCAGCACGCGATCAGCCAGCCCCTTGGAGTGCTCGCGATAACCCTTGCCGATAATCGCCCAATCGTCGGCCGTGCCTTCCTTCATCTGGCGGAATTTCGCGCGCTCGGTCGTATCGGCTTCAGGATGTGTCGGTGCATTCATCAGTAACTCTCCCTATGAGTCGCCAATTAGCCGAAAATAGCCCTTTTCGCAAAACATCTGACGTTTACGTCACAATAAGCTAGAGTCCCCAGCTATGGCTGTGCTGCCCTTCCGCCCTACCCCGTTCTTCGAGAACAAGTCGCGTGCCTTCTGGAACCTGCAATTTGTGGGTTGGGCAGGCGCAATGGTGCTGCGCTCTATCCAAGGCATCTCCAACGGCCAGAGCGCATCTTACATTATCCTGATGCTGATTGTCGGCATTACCGGCTTTTCGATCAGCCTGGTCCTGTCTGTCATCTATCGCCAGCTGATCAATCGACCCCCATTGTTTACCTGGGGGGCAACAGCGGGGGTGCTTGCGGTGGCCGTGGGCATTTATGCCTTGATCGAGGCATGGGTTGTCGGGCTCTATTTCTCGGATCGCGAAAACACGCTGACCCAGCTCGTCCTGCTTTATCTGTTCTTCGATTTCTCGCTCTTGGGGGCCTGGACCGGGCTCTATTACGCGATCAATTTCTTCCTTCAGGTGGAAGAGCAGGCGGACCGGCTGGAACGGCTGGAGCTACAAGCCACCAGCGCTCAGCTGGCGATGCTGCGCTACCAGCTCAATCCGCATTTCCTCTTCAATACTCTCAATTCGATCAGCACCCTGGTTCTGCTTAAGCAGACCGAACCTGCCAATGCCATGCTGACTCGCCTGTCCGGGTTTCTCAGGCACACGCTGATTAGCGAGCCGGGCGGTAAGGTGACAGTTGCGCAAGAGGTCGAGACGCTGAAGCTCTACCTCGATATCGAACGGATGCGGTTCGAGGAGCGTTTGCGGACCGAATTTGACGTGTCGGAAGAGGCTGCCAAGGCCTGCCTTCCGTCGCTCCTTCTGCAACCGCTGATCGAAAACGCGATCAAATATGCCGTTTCGCAGCAGGAAGAAGGGGCCCGGATTACGCTTTCAGCGCAACTCGTCGGACAGAAGCTGCGCATTGTCGTTTCCGATACCGGGCCAGGATTGCAAAGCCCCCAAACGCGGGCCAGCCTCCCTGCAGTGCTGACCGGTGAACCGGTTTCGACCGGCGTCGGCCTGGCGAATATTCGCGACCGGCTTGCACAAGCCTATGGAGAGGACCATCTGTTCGAAATCCGCACGCCCGATGATGGCGGCTTTACCGTGATCATCGAAATCCCCCACGAAACCGCGTCGCAGGGCGGCGAGTTGGCCGCATCCCCCACGGCCCCGGCTGACCCCTCAGCCACGCTCCCCGACAATGTGGAATCGCTAGCGGCGCATCGCGCCACCGGAAGCTGACCCATGACCATCCGAACAATCCTCGTCGACGACGAAAAACTGGCCATTCAGGGCCTGCAATTGCGGCTTGAGCCGTTCGAGGATGTCGAGATTATCGACACCTGCTCGAACGGGCGCGAAGCGATTCGCAAGATCAAGACCGAAAAGCCCGACCTGGTATTCCTCGACATCCAGATGCCCGGCTTCGACGGATTCTCCGTCGTCAAAGGTGTGATGGAGATCGAGCCGCCTTTGATCGTATTCGTGACCGCATTCCAGGAACATGCGATCCGGGCCTTCGAGGCCAATGCGGTCAATTACCTGATGAAACCGGTGGATGAGGACAAACTGGCCGACACCATCGAGCGGGTGCGCCAGCGATTGGCCGAGAAACGCAGTTCCGAAGAGGCCGACAAGCTGAAAAATGTTCTGGCCGAAGTCGCACCGGCAGCTGCGGAAGAATTCCAGGAAACCGAAGGCGAGGCAACCGAACGCTTCGAGAAGCTGATCAACGTGAAGGACCGCGGCCAGATATTCCGGGTCGAGGTCGATTCTATCGAGCATATCGAAGCCGCCGGCGACTACATGTGCATTTATACCGGCGACAATTCGCTTATCCTGCGCGAAACGATGAAGGACCTGGAGCGCCGCCTGGATCCGCGCCATTTCCAGCGCGTCCATCGCTCGACCATCGTCAATCTGAACCAGGTCCGCCAGGTAAAGCCGCATACCAATGGCGAGTGCTTCCTTGTGCTGGATTCGGGTGCCGAAGTGAAAGTCAGTCGCAGCTATCGCGATGTGGTCGCGCGGTTCGTCCACTGATGCAGACGGGCCTGGACTGCTCTAAAGCTCGCGCATAATTCTACCGGAAAAGCTTCGGCCCTTGGGCAGTCGCCACCCTTGCGGACGCCGCCTGTCAGTCTATTGAGTGCCTATGGCACTCACGCTTTCAGGCTTCGATATCGATACATTTGTGCGCGAAACCCTCGCGGAAGATCTGGGTCATGGCCTTCCCGGTGGCGGCCGCGATGTCACTGCCGAGAGCGTTATTCCGGCTGACGCGAAGTTTACCGGTGTCATGGATAGCCGCGATCCGATTACGGTTGCCGGATTGCCAGTGGCAGCTGAGTTCTTCCGCGCACTCGATCCCGATATGCAAATCGACCTGCTGGTGACGGAAGGCGCGCAAGTTGCTCCGGGTACCGACCTGATGCGCCTGTCCGGCAATGCCCGCGCCATGCTGACGGCAGAGCGCAGCGCGCTCAATACTGTCCAACACCTGTCCGGCATCGCCAGCATGGTACGCGAATATGTCGACGCGATGGACAATCCCGATTGCACTTTGCTCGATACCCGCAAGACTATTCCCGGCCTGCGTCACCTGGAAAAGTACGCCGTTCGCATGGGCGGGGCGAGCAATCACCGGATGGGATTGTGGGACGCCGCCATGATCAAGGACAACCACGTTCTGGTCGCCGGGTCTGTCGGAGCGGCTGTCAGCCGTGCCGTCGAAGCCGGCGTGCAAGACATCATTTGCGAAGTCGACCGGACCGACCAGATCGAGCCTGCGCTGCAAGCCGGTGCAACCCGGCTGCTGCTGGACAATATGGAGCCTGAAACCTTGCGAGAGGCCGTAGCACTGGTCGCAGGTCGCGTGCCTACCGAAGCCAGCGGCGGCATCAACCTGGATACAATCAAGGCCAAGGCAGCCACAGGGGTCGACTATGTCTCTGTCGGCCGTCTGACCCAAAGCGCCCCCGCTGCGGACATCGGCCTGGACTTCACGCCGCTTTGATTCGCCGATTGATCTTCGGCTTGGCTGCATTGGCGCTGCCAGCATCGGCGCTTGCCCAATCCTATCAGTGCAGAGTGCCGCAAAACCTGCTGGTGCCAGAGCAGCGCGCTGATAGCCCGACCCGGCAATTGCCGGTCACCGGCTATACGCTGGCACTGAGCTGGTCGCCCGAGTTCTGCCGCAACCGCCAGTCTTCGCGACGCGATGCAACCCAATGCTCGGGCCGGACGGGCCGCTTCGGCCTTATCGTGCATGGCCTGTGGCCGGATGGCCGTTCGACCTGGCCACAATATTGCCGCACGGCACAGCGCGTGACCGTTCCCGAAGCGAAACGCAATTTGTGCATGATGCCCTCCCCAAGCCTGATGGCGCGTCAATGGACCAAGCACGGCAGCTGCATGAGCCGAAAGCCGGAGACCTACTTCAAAGTGACGCGTATCCTTTACGACAGCCTGCGTTTCCCAGACTATGATCGGATTTCTCGCCAGGACAATCTCACCGCTGGTGATATTCGACGCGCTTTCGCCAGCGCTAATGGCAAGCACTGGCGGCCTGAACATGTCGGCATAAAGCTCAACCAGCGCGGCTGGCTGCAAGAGCTGCGGCTTTGCTATGGCAAGGATTTCATGCCGACCCGCTGCAAGCCAAGACAGATGGGCGCGAGAGATAATGCACTTGCCAAGATCTGGCGAGGTCTCTGAACGCCGTAATTGATCGATATCAAGGCGCGCTGTTTGCCGAGCCGATAGGCTTCGAGCATGATCAAAATCGAAAAAATCTCTGACAAGGCCTACCACATTGTGGTGTCCGACCAGTTTAACCAGGCCGATGCCGAACGTCTCGTCGAATTCGCCAGCGAAAGCACAGAGGCTTCTGCCGGTAGCCATCTGCTTATCGATGTCACGGCGATATCCGACTTCACGTGGCCCGCCCTAGGAGTCGAATTCAAACACATGCCGACCCTGATGAAGTTCATCTATCGGTTGGACCGGATTGCTGTCGTCTCGGACGAGGCGTGGGTGCGGACAGGGGCGCGATTCGAAAGCGCACTTCTCCCTGGCGTCGTATATGAAGTCTATGACGAGGACGAAGCCGGCGCCGCCCGCGCGTGGGTGCTGGAAGAGAGTGAAGGCCCCCATGCCGGTGCCGTCAAGGAACTCGATCTTGGCAAGTCCGAGATCGCAGCCTTCGAGCTGTCGGGCAGACTGGATCGCGAGGAATCGGAACGCGGAATCGCCATGGTGAGAGCTCGTCTTGAGAATCCGGACTGCAACCGTCTCCTGCTCATCATCCGCAATTGGCACGGATTCGATGTCGACCGCCTGTTCAGTAAGGATGTGCTGGCCGGCAAGCTTGATATCGCGCGCAAGCTGGAACGGTACGCCATCGTCGGTGGCCCGCGCTGGGTGCGAAATTACGCTGAGTTCACCAGGCATTTTGTAAATGCCGAGATAAAAGCATTCGAACCTGATGAGAAGCGCGAAGCGATAGCGTGGCTTGAAGAAAAAGAATCAGCGGCGCTCTTGAAAGAATCCGCGTAGCATATTCGCCGCTTCGCCTTCCCCCATCCCCGTATACACCTCGGGCGCATGCAGGCATTGCTTGTGCTCGAAAACCTTCGCCCCATGCTCTACCGCGCCGCCTTTCGGGTCACTGGCGGCGTAATAGAGCCGCGCGATCCGCGCGTGGCTGATGGCACCAGCGCACATCGCGCAGGGCTCCAAGGTGACCCATAGATCACAATCTTCGAGCCGCTCCTGCCCCAGCACCCTCGCCGCAGCGCGAATCACGGCGATTTCGGCGTGAGCGGTCGGGTCATGGTTGGTCCGGGGTGAATTATGCGCAGCGGCGATCACCTCGTCCCCCTTGACCACGACAGCCCCGATCGGCACTTCGCCAGCCTCGGCCGCGGCGCGCGCTTCCTCCAGCGCACGGCGCATCGGGTCGGGAAGAGGCCATTTGGTCATCGCTCCGGCGCTACCTTCGCAGAGCGCGAATGGCCAGACTCGTGTTGACGATTCGGCCCATCACCGTTATGCGCGCGCCTTTCCCGGCATTAGACCGATTTTACGAGAAGAGACGAACCATGTCGCGCATCTGCGAACTGACCGGCAAAGGTCGCCAGGTCGGCCACAACGTGAGCCACGCCAATAACAAGACCAAGCGTGTGTTCTTGCCGAACCTTCAGAATGTCACCCTGCTGAGCGAGAAGCTCGATCGCAGCTTCAAGTTCCGTGTCTCGACCAACGGCCTGCGTTCGGTCGAGCATAATGGTGGCCTCGACAACTGGCTGCTCAAGACCAAGGACGACAAGCTCTCTGCCAACGCCCTCAAGGTGAAGCGTGAGCTGAAGAAAGTCGTCGCTGCAGAAACTGCTGCGGCCTGACCGACCGGCCCTTTGGCCATATAATGATTGCAAAGGCGCGCGGGGCAACCTGCGCGCCTTTTGCTGTGCGCCGGCTCAGGGCGCGCGGCCATCCCACTGGAACCGCGCCAACAAGGTGCGTTGATATCGCACACCGTTATCGTCCGAGATGATCGCGAGCGTGACCGGGAATCGATCTGTCGGCACAATCGCCAGGCCTTCGTAATTGTCGGTGGGAAATGGCGCGGCAAACTCTGCAAGCAACGTCCCCGTCCACATTCCATCCGCCGTGATTTGGCGCGGGTCTGCCACCATCAGCCCGGACTCAAAACGGGGCGGCAGACCAATGACCAGCTTGCGCAGCAGAATCAGCACCCGGCCATCAGGCAAGACGGCCATATCGGTCGGCCGATAACCCTCTGGCGTCTTTAGCGTGAAGGCGAGCGGATCATCGCTTTCAACCGGATCGCCGGGCCAAAGCAGCGCCGGGAAATCTTCGCCCATCCAGCCCTGTGTGCCTTCCCCGACCACGATGAACCGTCCATCGACAAGGCGGGTCATGGCCTCTGGGCCGCTATTGCCGCGCCACTCTGCCATTGCAGCAGGCCTCACAGCCAGTGGATCGGCCAGTCCGCGGTCACGACGCTCGATCAGGTTGAGCCCCTCATATGCTGCCCAGATCCGGCCGCTGGCCTCGTCCCGCGTCAGCGCCTCGATATCAACGGCAAACTTGTCCTGCGGCCCTCTTTCCGCGCCATAGCGCCCCTGCGTCACAATCGAGACGCCAGCCTGTGTCAGCGCAAATCGCAGCATGTTGCCGGTGTCGCTCGCCGCCAGAAACTCGGCGCCACCAAGTGACACCAGGCCCGAATAGCTGCCGAACAGGTCGTTCTCGCTTACCAGTTGCCATATACCCGTCATATCCAGTGCGCCGACGCGCCGGTCGTCAACCGGCAACCGGGTGATCTCGATGCCCGCATCAAGATTGGGGGCGGGCAGCTGGGTCCGGATCCAGGTGCCGGGCGCAAGAAGCAAACATACAAACGCCAGCAGGATCAGCCTGCGGATCATGGCAGAGTTCCGCCGCTCAGTTCATCGGGCCAGTGAACAACAACGGATCGAGCCGGGTATCGCGCCACTTGATGCTCCAATGAAGATGCGGGCCAGTGGCACGGCCCGAAGAGCCGATATTGCCGATATACTGCCCGCGCCGCACGGTTTCTCCCACTCCAACTGCGATCTTGGACATATGCAGGAAGGCACTGTTGAGGCCCTGGCCGTGATCAATGATCAACAGGTATCCCTCAAGCGAGAACGGGCGCGGAGTGGCCAGCGTAACGACCCCGTCAGCAGGCGCAACAAACGGCGTGCCGCTTGCCCCGGTCGCGATATCGATGCCGGAATGATAGCTGCCTGGCTCCCCGCGATATATGCGCTGGGAGCCAAACCGGCCCGAAATCCGACCCTTAACAGGCCATACGAAATCCTGGCGCCAACCGTCACTGTCCGCATTGACACTGCGTGCGGCATTGATCTGGTCAAGCTCGGGCTTTCGCCGCTTCCAGAATGCCGCGCTCGGCCCACCGCTACGGCGTGCAACATTGACCCTTTCGATATTCCACGACCGTGGGGAGATCGCCAGATCCGCTGTCACCGTGCTGCCATCGCGCAGGTCGGCAATCAGCTGGGTCGAACGGCCTGCGTCGCGGTCAAAAGCGGCAAAGAACCGTCCTTCGCTATCAAGCTCGAGCGCGCGGCCGCCCAACCTGGCGCGGAATGCACCGGCAGGGGCCTGGCCGCGAATCCAGCCGCCTTGCTCCAATTCACCCTCGACCTCGAAATTCGACGGCCCTGTTGGTTCGGGAACACTTTGCGCAAGAATGGTGGTCGACCCCGCCGGAACCGAGGCTTCGGTTGGCGCTGCAGCCGGCTGGGCAGTTTCAGCCGCGATGGCGCCACTGCTTTCCAGCGCAACCGGATTGCAACTGGCAGCGAGAGCCATCACGGCGCCTCCGATTGCCCAGCGATCCCAAGGCAAGGCCATCATGCTTCTCCGGTCAATCGTCGGGTTGCGTGCTCTGCGCTGGCGTAGGGCTCCTGCAATTCCGCACTCCAATAGCGCAAATCCTCGAGCAGGATTGGCTCGCCGCTAACCGCGCAATGGACAAATCGCCCGGCGCGCAGCACGCGAAAATCATTGGGGCCATATTGCAACTTGGCCGGCTCATCTCGGGAAGACATTAGCATGGCCAAGCCCTTAGCAGGCACGCCCTAGCCAAACAAATCTTCTTGCGTCGAAGCAGGTGGCGTTTTGGCTGCTTTCTTTGCCCGCTTGGGAGCAGTTGGTGCCGATGCGCCAGGAACCACATCCAGCGCACCGTCAGCAAACTCGACCGAGAGCTGCGCGGACTTGGCAGCAACCTTGCGCGAACCGACCAGATTGCCTGCTGCATCATGCACCAGCGCATAGCCGCGTGTGAGGGGCGCTTTGGGGTCGAGCGAGGAATGCACGCGGGCAAGACCGGCGAGCCGTTCGCTCGCCTGCATCAGCCGATCTGTGACCATGCGCGGGCCAAGACGCTGGCTATCGAGGCCGATTTGCGCCTTCTCCAACCGCAGGCGCAGGCTGGCAGGAGACAGTCGCGCAGAATCGCGCTGCATCGCCTCTCGCGCATGGCCCACACGATCCCGCAAGCCGCGCCGCAACTTGTCGGTCAACTCATCCAGCCTCTGCGCCTGTGGCTGCAACAGCGCCTCGATCCGCGGCAGGCGCTGGATCCGGGCCTCCAGCCGCTCTCGACCAAGCGCCATTGGCCGGAGCACGCCGCGCTGTTGGCGCGAAGCAAAATCATTGAGTGTCGCCGCCAGCTCCCCGCGCACCGGTACAGCCATTTCCGCAGCAGCCGTGGGTGTCGGCGCACGGCGATCGGCAGCATAATCTGCCAGCGTCGTATCGGTTTCATGCCCGACTGCGCTGATGACCGGAATCGGGCTTTCCGCAATCGCGCGCACCACACTTTCCTCGTTGAAGCTCCAGAGATCCTCAATCGAGCCACCTCCTCGGGCGACGATCAACAGGTCTGGCCGCGGAGCTGCGCCACCGGGACCGATAGCGCCGAAGCCGCGAATGGCCGCCGATACCTGCTCCGCTGCCCCCTTGCCCTGCACCAGCACCGGCCACACCAGCACGTGGCTGGGGAAGCGGTCTGCCAGCCGGTGCAGGATATCGCGGATTACCGCGCCGGTTGGCGATGTGACCACCCCGATCGTGCGTGGCAGGAAGGGCAAAGGCCGTTTGCGCTCGCGGGCAAACAGCCCCTCGGCCTCCAGCCGCAGGCGAGTCTTCTCAAGCAGCGCAAGCAGCGCTCCCTCACCTGCAAGCTCCACGCTTTCCATCACGATCTGGTATTTCGAGCGCCCGGGATATGTCGTCAGCTTGCCGGTGGCGACCACTTCCAGGCCATCTTCGGGCACGAAAGCGAGGCGGCGGGTATTGCCCTTCCACATCACTCCATCGATCACGGCCTTTTCGTCTTTGAGTGAGCAATAGAGATGGCCCGATGCCGCCCGTTTCACCCCGGATAGCTCCCCGCGCAACCGGACATAGCCAAACCGGTCCTCCACCGTGCGCTTCAGCATTTGGGACAAGGCGCTGACAGAGAGCGGCTCGGCGTTGTCGCCTGCCTTCTCGCGCGCTACCAGCCCGCTAGTGCTGTCATCGCTATGGGGGTCTGCCATGAATATCCTTCTGATCGGTTCGGGTGGGCGTGAACATGCCTTGGCCTGGAAACTCGCGCAATCCCGGCTGCTGGCGGGAGATGGGGATCAATTCTATGCCGCGCCGGGCAATCCGGGCATTGCGGAACATGCCGAATGCGTCGCGCTGGATGCTGGGGATCATGCAGCGGTGCTGGAATTCTGCTCTGCCAAAGCCATCGGGCTGGTAGCGGTCGGCCCGGAAGCACCGCTGGTGAATGGATTGGGCGATGCGCTACGCAATGCCGGCATCCCCGTCTTCGGGCCCAACCAGGGCCCTGCCCAACTGGAAGGGAGCAAAGGCTTCACGAAAGATCTGTGCGAACGCGCAGGCATTCCGACAGCAGGCTATGTGCGCACAACCTCGCTGGACGAGGCGATAACCGCACTGGATCGATTCTCACCACCCTATGTGCTCAAGGCGGACGGATTGGCCGCAGGCAAGGGCGTGGTCCTGCCTGAAACCCGCGAAGAAGCCGAAGCGGCGCTGGAAGACATGTTCGGCGGGCGTTTTGGCGCGGCAGGAGCCGAAGTGGTGATCGAGGAATTCATGGTTGGCGAGGAAGCAAGCTTTTTCGCGCTGACCGATGGCACCGCTATCCTGCCGCTCGGCAGTGCGCAGGATCACAAGCGTGTGGGCGAAGGCGATACCGGCCCCAACACTGGCGGCATGGGGGCCTATAGCCCCGCCCCGGTGCTGACCGCCGCATTGCAACAAGATGTGATGGACCGCATCATCACGCCGACAGTCGATGCCCTGCGTGCGGAGGGCACACCCTATTCCGGGGTGCTATTTGCAGGGCTCATGCTGACTGATAAAGGTCCCAAACTGATCGAATACAACGCGCGTTTTGGCGATCCGGAATGTCAGGTGCTGATGATGCGGCTGGAGGAGGATCTGGGCGAATTGATGCTGGCCTGCGCCGAGGGCAAGCTGAGCGAGTACTCGGCTGCAAATCTGTCATCCGAAACAGCTCTGACGGTCGTAATGGCTGCCAATGGCTATCCCGGGACACCCGAGAAAGGCGGCGCAATCCAGCTCGGCTCTGCCGAAACCTCCAGCGCAAAGGTCTTCCATGCCGGAACCAAGATCGAAGGCGAGCAATTGCGCGCCAATGGCGGCAGAGTGCTCAATGTCACCGCGATGGGTGCGAATGTGACGCAGGCACAAACTGCCGCCTATGCAGCGGTCGACGCTATCACTTTTCCGACCGGTTTCTGTCGCCGTGATATCGGCTGGCGAGAAGTGGAGCGTGAAAGCCCAGCCTAGCCCAGCTTTTCAGCCATCAAGGCCTTCATATCGACCTCCGGACGAGGCCCGTAATGGCTGATCACTTCGGCCGCAGCAATGGCACCGCGCTCTAGGCAGCGCTTCAGGCCTTCGCCGCGCGCATGGCCTGCCAGGAAGCCAGCGGCAAACTGGTCGCCAGCACCGGTCGTATCGACGACCTTGGCAATCGGCTCGGCCGCAACTTCGGCACGAGTGCCATTGGCCACCGCAATCGCACCTTTCTCGCTGCGGGTTGCAACCAGGACGGGCACTTTGGCAGCGACCATTTCGACGCCCTTATCGAAGTCGTCCTCACCGGTCAGCGTTGCCAGTTCATGCTCGTTGACGAACAGGATATCGATCACGCCATCCTCCATCATCGCGCGGAAATCATCGCCATGGCGGTCGATCACAAAGCTCTCGCTGGCGGTGAAGGCGATTTTGCGGCCGGCGGCCCGGGCAACTTCGATCGCGCGGCGCATGGCACGGCGCGGCTCTTCCGGGTCCCACAGATAGCCTTCGAGATAGAGGATCGCGCCACTGGCAATCAGCTCTTCATCGAGCGCCGCGGCGGGCAAGAACTGGCCTGCGCCCAGGAACGTGTTCATGGTCCGCTCGCCATCTGGCGTCACAAATATCAGGACGCGCCCGGTGGCGGGTTCGCCTGCGCGCGCAGGAGTATCGAAATCGATTCCTGTGGCGCGCATATCGTGGCGAAAGACTTTGCCCAGCTGGTCATCCGCCACCTGCCCTATAAAGGCGCATTGCAGGCCCAAAGTTGAAAGGCCTGCGAGCGTGTTGGCCGCAGACCCACCAGACAATTCGCGTGCCGGTGGCATCGCGCCATACAATTCATCGGCCCGCGCTTCATCGACCAGGGTCATGCCGCCGCGATTGAGATCGAGCTCTTCAATTA
Organism: Parerythrobacter jejuensis; assembly: GCF_039536765.1. Lineage (NCBI taxonomy): Bacteria > Pseudomonadati > Pseudomonadota > Alphaproteobacteria > Sphingomonadales > Erythrobacteraceae > Parerythrobacter > Parerythrobacter jejuensis. The sequence continues at coordinate 1,947,501 of NZ_BAAAZF010000001.1, read as the reverse complement.
GCTCCTCTTCGCACGAGGCAATCACGTCGACCACAGCATTGCCGATGGCGATCACATCATAGCGCGGGTCTTGGGAAGCTTGGGTCATAGGGTCTCGGTTCCGTATCTTGATTTGCGCCCGCGACTAGCCGCTTGCCATGCACAGGCCAAGCCTTGTCTTGGGGCGTTGCCTTGCGGGGCGATTGACTTGGCACCTCGAGCGACTCACAAGCGGCACCGATGAAGATGCTGACCACTTCGTTTGCCCGCGCAATCGGCCAATTGGGCGATCCTGCAATCCTGCGGGTGCTGGCCAAATCGATTTTGGCGACCCTGGTCATCTTCGCCGCGCTCTTTGCATTGCTCTGGATCGCGCTTGACTCCGTCATTGAAGGCTGGATCGCGTCCTATGCCGACAACGACTATAGCGACACGATTGCAACTGCCCTCGCGGTGATCATCGGCGTCATAGCAGGATGGTTATTGTTCCGCATCGTTGCTCTGGCCGTCATCCAGTTTTTCGCAGACGAGATCGTATTGGCTGTGGAGCGCAAGCACTATCCGGATGCGGCACTGACGGCCCGCGATTTGCCGTTTTCGGAAAGCCTGCGCGACAGCCTGCGCGGGGTCGGCAGGGCACTGCTGGTCAATCTTGCCGTCATGCCGATCGCCGCAATCTTGCTGGTAACCGGGATCGGAACCTTCCTGCTGTTCTGGTTCGTCAATGCATGGCTGTTGGGCCGGGAATTGCAGGACCTGGCCTGGGCCCGCCATCGCGAGCCCGGGCAGGCCCCCAAGGGCCAGACCATGCCGGTTCCAGGCCCCATCCGATTCCTGCTGGGCGGAGCGGTCGCCGGATTGCTCGCTGTGCCCTTTATCAATCTGCTGGCGCCTGTTGTGGGCGCGGCTACTGCAACCCATCTTGTCCATTCCCGAGCCTCGCGGAGTTCCGATGCTGCGTAAACTTCCCCTAATCCTGATCCCTGCGCTTGCTGCCTGTGCAGCGCCCAGTACCCCCGTGGCCAGTACCGGCACCGTCAGCGCACCGCCGCCGCGCACGGGCAGTGTTCGTGTCCCGCCAACCCAGCCAACCGCGCCCCCGCGCAGCAGCTCGAATGGCTTCCTGGCACCGCAAGTGATGAGTATTCGCGGGCTGGAAGGGGTGATTGGCCAGAATGCCCAGCAATTGCAGCGTCAGTTCGGTACAGCGCGGCTCGACGTGTTCGAGGGGGACGCGCGCAAACTGCAGTTTACCGGCGAGGCCTGTGTGCTGGACATCTATCTCTACCCTCTAAGGGCGGGTGCGGAACCGACGGCGACATATCTTGATGCGCGGCGCGCAAGCGATGCGCTGGATGTCGACCGCGTCTCGTGCGTGCGGGCCTTGCGCAAGCGTTAAGGACGCCACAGGTAACCTCGATTTAAGGATAGTCTGTCAGGGCTGGACCCTCATGATTTGGGGGTTTTTACGCCATGAGTGTCCAGTTTGCCGATCTCGCCCGCGCTGTTGCCGAGGATGGCCGCATCGCGCCAGATGAAATCCTGTCCTTGCGCCGCCTGGGCTGGGGTGACGGGATCATGACCCGCGAGGAAGCAGAGGCAATCTTTGCCATTAACCGGCAAATCACGCTCCCGGGCAATGACTGGGTCGATTTCTTTGTCGAAGCGATCGGTGAATTCGTGCTCAACGGCACAGACCCCAAGGGGATGTGCGACGAAAGGGAAGCCGACTGGTTGATCCGGGCCTTCGATCATGATGGCAAACTGGAGACCATGGCCGAGCTGGAAACCCTCGTGCGGATCATCGAGCGCGCGCGCAATGTGCCGGACGCGCTGAAACACTATACGCTGGAGCAAATCGAACAGGCCGTTCTGTACGGCGAAGGCCCGACGCGCTGTGGCGGCGATCTCTCGGCCACCCATCTCAGTGCCGCAGAATGCGCCCTGCTGCGCCGTGTGATTTTTGCCAGCGGCGGCCACGGCCCTGCCGCAGTCAGTCGCTTCGATGCGGAGATGCTGTTCCGGATCAAGGATGCAACGCTCGACGCAACAAACGCGCCGGAATGGCAAGACTTGTTCGTGGACGGCACCGCGAACTATCTGCGCGGCTTCAGTGCTGCCAACGCCCAGCTATCCCATAATCGCACGAAGGAGCTGGAAGGCTTCATCGCCGACAATTCGGTCAATGTCGGCCGGTTCTTTGGCCGGATGGCCAAGGAAGCGCCGAAGGTGGCCAATCATTTCGGAAAAGTGTTCGGCCAAAAGCGTGCGGGCACCGACCCTACCTTGAGGGCGATCGAAGGTGAGATCGTCACCGAGAACGAGCAGAATTGGCTCGACAGCATGATCGAGGCCGATGGCAAGCTCGATCCGCTGGAAAAGGCCTTGATCGCCAGAGTGGAAGAGGATCTGAACTAACGTTCAGACCATAAAGCTCTCGCCGCAGCCACACGCGCCCTTGGCGTTAGGGTTTTCGAACACGAAACCGGCGGTAAAGTCGTCCTCGACCCAGTCCATCACACTGCCGACCAGGTAGAGAACACTAGCGCCGTCGATGTAGAAGACGCCGCCGGGGGTTTCGATCTTCTCGTCGAATTTCACCTCTTCAGTGACGTAATCGACGGAATAGGCGAGGCCCGAGCATCCTCGGCGCGGGGTCGAGAGCTTGACGCCAATTGCATCAGAGGGCGCATCCACCATCAGATCGGCGACGCGTTTTTCTGCCGCAAGCGTAAGCTTGACTGCAGCGGGAAGCGTGCGGGTCTTGGTATCAGCCATCAGAGCATCCCCAATTCGAGCCGCGCCTCGTCGGTCATTTTCTCTGGGCCCCAGGGCGGGTCCCAGACCAGGTTAACCTCGGCATCGCGCACACCAGGCACGCTGGCGGCGCGCAATTCAACTTCACCCGGCATGGTTTCCGCCACCGGGCAGTGCGGCGTGGTGAGCGTCATAGTCACAATCGCATCTGCTTCATCCGAAATCTCGACCCCGTAAATAAGCCCGAGATCGTAGATGTTCACCGGGATTTCCGGATCATAGATCTCTTTCAAGGCCGATACGACTGCCTCATAGAGATCGCCGCCCGGCTCACCGGACTTCAAGCCTTCGGGCTTCTTCTGCAGGAAACCCTCCAGGTAGTCGCGCTTGCGCCCGAGCTTCTCGCCTATCGATTCCGGCGGGCTATCGTCCACCGCATCCTCGACCCGCGCGCGCGGAGGCTTGGGCGGCGCTTCGCTCAGCACATCCTCGTTGGGTGCCGGGGCCGCCACGAATTCCTTGTCCTGTCCTTCGCTCATCCAAATATCCTCTGGGTTCGCTCGATACCGCGCATCAGCGCCTCGATATCGTCTTCATCGCTATACAATCCGAAGCTGGCGCGGGCCGTGGCCGGCACGCCAAGGTGATCCATCAGCGGCTGCGCACAATGGTGGCCTGCGCGGATCGCAACGTTCTCTTCATCCAATATGGTGCCGAGATCATGCGGATGAACCCCTTCCATCACAAATGAGACGATGCCGGCGCTTCTCTCTGGGCCAAGGACGCGGATCGAATTGATCTTGGAGAGCGCCTCCCGTGCCTGTCTGGCAAGACCGGATTCATGCGCGAACAGGCTTTCCATCCCGCCCGAACCGGCTGCCGAAAGAGTGTAGTCGATCGCGGCATGCAACGCGATCGCCTCGGTAATCATCGGCGTGCCTGCCTCGAACCGCTGCGGTGGCGGGGCGTAGGTCGTCTTTTCGAAAGTGACCCGGTCGATCATCGATCCACCACCTTGGTAGGGGGGCATCGCATCGAACAATTCTTCGCGCGCCCACAGCACGCCGATCCCGGTTGGACCGTAAAGCTTGTGGCCTGAGAATACGAAGAAGTCGCAATCGAGTTCGGCCATGTTAAGCCGCATTCGCGGAGCGGATTGGCAACCATCGAGCAACAATTTCGCGCCCACCGCATGTGCAGCTTTAGCCGCCCGCTTCGCGCCCAGAACGGACCCGAGCACGTTCGAAACATGGGCCAGCGCGACAAGCTTATGTTCCCTCGTCAGGTTTGCTTCGAGCCAGTCGAGATCGACCAGGCCCTCCTCGGTGATCGGGCACACATCGATTGCAGCGCCGACACGTTCAGCCAGCATCTGCCACGGCACGATGTTGGAATGGTGCTCCAGCTGGCTGAGCATGATGCGGTCACCCGCTTTCAGATTGGCGCCACCCCAGCTTTCAGCAACCACATTGATGCCCTCAGTCGCACCGCGCACAAAGACGATTTCATTCTCGCTCTTGGCGCCGATGAACTCCGCAGTTCGGCGGCGCGCAGCTTCATAAGCGAGGGTCATATTCGCGGACCGCGCATAAACGCCGCGATGCACGGTCGCGTAATCGCGGCCCAAGGCATGGCTCATGGCATCGATCACCGCCTGCGGCTTCTGGGCCGTCGCGGCGGTATCGAGATAGTGCCACGGGTTGCCGTCGGGCGTTATCAGCCCGGGGAAATCGGCCCTGCGAGTAATGGTAGGGGCGGAACTCATAGAGTGTTTCCCAACGCATCCAGGGCAGCATCCAGCAGCCGCTCTTGCTCGGCTTCATCCTCAATTGCCACAAACGCATCGGCGAGGAACGCGCGCACAAGCAGCTTCTTGGCGGTCTGGGGCGGAATGCCGCGCGCCGCCATGTAGTATCGCGCCATTTCGTCGAGCTGGCCGACGGTCGCGCCATGCGCGCATTTCACATCATCGGCGAAAATTTCCAGCTGCGGCACTGCATTGGCGCTGGCGCCCTTGTTGAGAAGCAGCCCCTTGAAGTCCTGCGCCGCATCCGTCTTTTGCGCGTCGCGCACGACATCGATCTGACCGAGAAAATTGCCGCTGGCCTGATCCCAATGGACCGCCCGCACGACCTGGTTGGAGGTTCCTTCGGGTTCAGCATGCACGGCATGGGTGACAAATTCCCGGATGGCCTCGCCACCACCGATTGTAACGCCGCCAAATTCGAAATGGGCGCCTTTGGCCAGCCGCACTTCGACTTCGAACCGGCACGAAGCCGGGCCCACGATCGAAGCAAAGATTTCTGCGCGCGCGCCTTCGCCAAGGGACAGCCGGATTCGGTGCAATTCAGGAGAATCGCTGCCAACCACAATGCATTGCTTATGACTCTCGCCTGCAGCGAGGGATATCTCTTGCCAATCTGCCAGGGCATCTAGGCCGAGCTGGGTCACGGCATCGATATCGGCATAGCGCCACGCTTCGTCCCTGCGTGTCGGTAGAGTTCCGGCCTCAGTCACATCCGTTTCCTGTATTCGCGTTCAAACCGCTTCAGCAGGCGGCGCTTGCTCTTGGTCACGCAGCCATGGATGGCATCGTCGTTACGCGCGCCCTTGCGGACACACTTGGTCACGGCTTTGCATAGGCCGTTGTCGAGCGAGCGCACCCCGCTCGATTTGTCCAGGCTGCAATGCCACTTGCCTTCCGGGTCTTGCCCGACCGAGGCAGACACACCATCCAGCCGCTTGGCAATCACCACAATCTCGGGAATATCCGAGATCGGCGCGGCGACGGCTAGCGCGAGGATAGCTGCGAAACTCATGCTTCTTCCATCACAGCATCATAGCCTTCGCTCTCAAGCCGCAGGGCCAGTTCCGGCCCCCCGGTCTGGACAATGCGGCCAGCAGCAAGGATGCTCACCTTGTCAGGGCGCACCACGTCCAGCAGCCGCTGGTAGTGGGTGATCAACAGCACGCCTTTGGCCGGGTCACGCATGATGGCATTGATACCGTCGCCGACCACGCGCAGCGCATCGATGTCGAGCCCGCTATCAGTCTCGTCCAGCACAGCAAATTTGGGATCGAGAATGCCCATCTGAACCATCTCGGCGCGTTTCTTTTCTCCGCCAGAGAATCCGACATTTACCTGCCGCTTGAGCATTTCCATATCGAGCTTGAGCAGTGCTGCCTTTTCCTTGGCAAGCTTGAGGAAGTCCCCGCCCGAAAGTGGCTCTTCCCCACGCCCTTTGCGCTGCGCATTGAGTGCCTCACGCAGAAACTGGACATTGGACACCCCCGGAATCTCGACCGGGTACTGAAAGCCGAGGAACAGTCCCGCTGCGGCACGCTCATGCGGTTCCAGGTCCAGCAGGTCCTGCCCCATGAACTCGACCGATCCGCCCGTCACTTCGTATTCGGGCCTCCCGCCCAGGACATAAGACAGTGTGGATTTTCCGGCACCGTTCGGGCCCATAATGGCATGGACCTCGCCCGCCTTCACTTCGAGGGTCAGGCCGTTGAGGATCTGCTTGCCAGCTATTTCAGCGGTAAGGTTGTCGATTTTCAGCATGGTTGGGGTCTTTGGTTCCGATCAGGTTTCGGTGGGGCCGGAAAGGCTGTCGATGCGGCCAAGCCAGTAATCGGCGATTTGCGCGCGTTCGGTGCGGTTGCGACCGAGCATCAGGTCCTTGAGGATGCCGATGGTCTTGCCGCGCGCCTTTTCGCGCAGTGGTGCGCAGTCTTGCTTGGCCTCACGCGGATTCATCAAATTGCCGTCATCATCATACAAGGCAATGCCCTGCTCCGTCTGGCGGCAGGTCAGATACGGCATCAGCGCAGGCGAGATTTCCTGCGGGATCGAGATGTTCTCAAGCTTCTCCGGCGTCTGGACGGGTTCGTCCGCCGGGGCAGCTTGCAGGGCAATCGCAGCCAGGGTCATTGCAACACTATTCATCATCATTCTCCCTTCCCTTAATCTCAGTCATGGCGCCGTTGCGGGCGGTCCGGGCGGACACCGCCGGAGCGCGGAGCCGAACGGCGGCGCTCCTGTTTTTCACGGTACCGCGCATTCATCGCGGCAAAGATGGTTTTCATCGAACCCTCCATATCAGCGAGGATATCGGCCGCAGGAATCCGGACAATTTCGATCCCGACCGCAGCAAGGCTCTTGTCGCGGCGTTTCTCGAGCTCGGTTGCATCCGGCTCCTCGATATCGATCGCCAGGCCGAGCGGGTGCGAGGCAAAGTCCATAATGGCAGAGCCGATCACAACCTGCTTCTGGAACTTGAACTTGCCGAAGTCCTCCTGCGCAAAGCGCGCTGCGAGCGCCTTGTGCGCCTCGGATGGATGTCGCCGCAGTTCGCGGGCACGGTCGTGCAAAGCATCAAGCCGCTTCTCCGAAATCTTCCAGCCCCTGCCCTTCTTGTTGAGGGTTGGTGCGGTGCCTTCCTGCTCGGAAGCGTCACGAAGTTTCAGGGTTTTGCGGTCAGTCACCCCACACTCCCTTCAAGCGAGATTGCCAGCAGCTTCTGCGCCTCGACGGCGAACTCCATCGGCAGCTCTTTCAGAACCTCCTTGGCAAAGCCGTTAACGATCAGCGCCACAGCCTCTTCCTCGTCCAGTCCGCGTTGCTGGGCGTAGAACATCTGGTCGTCGCTGATCTTGCTGGTTGTCGCCTCATGCTCGATCTGCGCCCCGGGGTTCTTGACTTCGATGTAGGGCACCGTGTGTGCACCGCACTGGTCACCCAGCAGCAAGCTATCGCACTGAGTGAAATTGCGCACGCCATCGGCATTGGGGCCAACCCGCACCAGGCCGCGATAGGTGTTGTTCGATTTGCCCGCGCTGATGCCTTTGGAGATGATCGTTGAACGGCTGCCCTTGCCATTGTGGATCATCTTGGTGCCGGTATCTGCCTGTTGGTAGTTGTTGGTCACCGCGACCGAGTAGAACTCGCCCACGCTGTCCTCGCCATTGAGCACGCAGCTGGGATATTTCCACGTCACCGCGCTGCCGGTTTCGACTTGCGTCCAGCTGATCTTGCTGCGCGCACCTTGGCACAGTCCGCGTTTGGTGACGAAATTGTAGATCCCGCCCTTGCCTTCGGCATCGCCGGGATACCAGTTCTGCACGGTTGAATATTTGATCTCGGCATCGTCCATCGCGACCAGTTCGACCACGGCGGCATGCAGCTGGTTCTCGTCGCGCATCGGCGCGGTGCAGCCTTCAAGATAGCTGACATAGGAACCCTTTTCGGCCACGATTAGCGTGCGTTCGAACTGTCCGGTATTCTCAGCATTGATGCGGAAATAGGTGCTCAGCTCCATCGGGCAGCGCACGCCTTCGGGGATGTAGACGAAAGTGCCGTCGGAAAAGACCGCGCAGTTGAGTGTGGCAAAGTAATTGTCACGCATTGGCACGACCTTACCGAGCCACGCCTTCACAAGGTCGGGATACTCCTTGATAGCTTCGGAAATGGAGCGGAAAATCACACCCGCCTTTTCCAGTTCCTCGCGGAAAGTTGTCGCCACGCTGACACTGTCAAACACCGCATCGACGGCAACTTTGCGTGCACCCTTGACGCCGGCGAGTACCTCTTGCTCTCCGAGCGGAATGCCGAGCTTGTCGTACACTTCCTTGATCGCCGGATCGAGGTCATCGAGCGAGTCCAGCTCCGGCTTCTTGGTCGGTTCGGCGTAATAATACGCGTCTTGATAATCGATCTTGGGATAGCCGACCTTGGCCCAGTCAGGCTCCTCCATGGTCTGCCACAGGCGAAACGCCTTGAGCCGCCAATCAAGCATCCATTGCGGCTCGCCCTTCTTCTCGCTGATGAAGCGGATTGTATCTTCGTTCAGCCCCTTCGGCGCGAAGTCCTGTTCAATGTCAGAGGACCAGCCATGTTCGTACTCGGCTGCCTTGTCTGCAGCCTCGCGTGCATCACGATCCTGGATATCGATATCTTCGCTCATGCAAACTCTCTTGTGCCCGCAAGCTGTGTCAGCGGGATGCTGGCAAGCGCGCCGCGCATTGCCTGATTAATGACCGGCCAATGCGGTTTGACCGTGCAACTGTGATCGACCGCGCAATCGCCGCCTTCGACGCAGGCCGTAAGTGCGATCGGGCCCTCGACGGCCTCGACAATTTCGGCAACCGAAATCGCTGCTGCTGGACGCGCCAATTGCAGCCCGCCGCCAGCACCACGAACGGATCGCAGAAGGCCGGCGGCCGTCAGCTTGCTGACCACCTTCTGTACGGTGGGCGCAGGCAAACCGGTTTCGCGCGCCAGCTCCGCAGCCGAAACGCGTCCGCCCCCGCAATGGCGGGCAGCGGCGCTCATCGTGACGACGGCGTAGTCTGCTAGATTGGAAAGGCGCATATGCAAATGACTCTAATCGGACTAATTCGTTCCGATTTGCATCTATGCGCGCAAATGCATGGTTTCAATGCCAAACCACTTGTTGCGAGTCGTTAGCAGAAACTTCAGATCGAAGGGTCGAATTGGCTTTCGCCGGGCCCCTTGATGCGGAAATTCCGCAGATCGAGCAATTCATTGAGGATCGGGTTATCATCTCCGCCAAGGCGTGAAGGGGTCCGTCCGACAAACAGGCCAATCTCGCGAATCAAATGCGACTGGTCATAGAAATGCTCTTCGACCGCTGTAACACTGTCATCATCGACATCCGGGGCCGTCAGGATCGCGGCAGCCCTCACGGCACGATATTTGCGCTTCAGCGCGCGCGGAGTGAGGCCGAAGTAACGTTCCACCAAGCGCTGTGACTGCCGCGTCGAATAGGTCGTTTGCGCATACAGATCGTCAAGGCTCGGATCGAGCGATGTGCCCAGCCAGTCCACCACGGTCTGGATCAGCTGGATGTGGCGTGGGGCCACCATTTTCAGATTGCCCCGAATGAACTGCGCCAAGGCATCGATCATGGTGTCTTGATCGAATGCCGCAAAGCCGTAGTCATCTGTGATCTTCTGGCGAAATGCATTGCTTTCCTCACCCAGAATCGCCGCGGCATCGAACAGCATATTGCCATGTTCGTCTGCCGAAAGCTTGCTCAGGGCCGCCCAGCCCAGCGGCGTCAAAGCCGCACCAAGCGAATGGAAGCCGTTCACAAAATGAAACGGCAACGCCACGCTGGTGGGCGATTGCAGCGAAAAGGTCGGGATCGCTTCGCTCCGCCCGTCACGGAAGTGGGCCATGCCCGTTCCTTTGAGAACAAGCATCAGTTTACCCAGATCAGCGGGCTGGATATCCCGGATTTCATCATCATCGCAGCAAAAGTGGAACAGGGTCGTGACATAGGGGCGCAGATCCCCCGGGGGATCGAAATAGTCTATCGACACTATCGACGGGGGTACGAGCTGTCCCTCTTCCCCATGCAACAGCTTCAAAGCTGCCCCACCAGCCTCTGCCACCCTTTTCATTGCGCGATCTTCTGTTCTATTTTTGACCCATGACAGGTTGTGCACCTTTTTGCTGTTCGATCCAAGAAATTACGTTCTCTTCCATGATCGAAAGCGGAACCGGACCACTGGTCAGGATCGTATCGTGGAAGCCCCTGATATCAAACCGGTCTCCCAATTCAGTGCGTGCGCGGGACCTTAGCTCCATAATCTTGAGCTTGCCGATCATGTAGGCCGTGGCTTGTCCAGGGTAGACGATATAGCGCTCGATCGCCTTGCGAATGTCGCCATCGGGATTCGGTGTGTTGTCGGTCAGGTACTGGATCGCCTGTTCCCGGCTCCAGCGTTTGTGGTGCAGGCCCGTATCGACCACCAGCCTGCATGCGCGCCACAATTCCATGCCGAGTCGCCCGAAGTCGGAATAGGGATCGGTATAGAACCCCATATCCTTGCCCAGCTCCTCCGAATAGAGGCCCCAACCTTCGGAATAGGCTGTCACTCCGCCAAACCGACGGAAGGCCGGTACGTTGCCCAGTTGGGTCTGTATAGACAGCTGGAGGTGATGGCCCGGCAGACCTTCATGATAGGCCAGCGCCTCGAGCTCGTTCTTCGACATGTCGCGCAGATTGTAGAGGTTCACATAGTATGTGCCCGGCCGTGACCCGTCTGGAGCAGGGCGCTGGTAGAACGCCTTGCCGGCACTTTTCTCACGGAAGGCTTCGACCGGTTTGATCGTCAGTGGATCAGTCGGGAGGACGCCGAAGAACTCGGGCATTTTCTCGCCTAGCGCATCGATCTTGGCCTGGGCGTCGGCGATGTATTCCTCGCGGCTGGTATAGAAAAAACGATCATCATTGCGGGTGAACTGGAAGAAATCCTGTAGCGATCCCTCAAATCCGACCTTGGCCATAATCGCCCGCATCTCGCCATGGATACGCTCAACTTCGCGCAGGCCGATATTGTGGATCTCGTCGGCCGACAAATCCGTCGTCGTATAGTTGGCCAGTAGCGCCTTGTAATAGTCAGCCCCTTGCGGGAAACGCCACACTCCATCGTCGGTCGGCGCAATGGATTGCTGGCGCTTCATTTCCGCGAGGAGGCGTTGATAAGCGGGTTTGGCGGATCTGCTCCACGCCGCAAGCGAAGCATTGACCAATTCCATCTTGGCTTCGTCAGCAATGTCCAAGGCAGCGACTTTCGCTGCGAAGTCGTCCAGAATGGCATTGCTCTGGCCATCCTTGACCAGGTTTTCGACATCGGAGATCACATAAGGATAGACCCAGTCGGGCGGCATCACCCCTGCATCGGCCCGCTCCCGCGCTTCAGCGACGAGTGTGTCGACAACTTCGCCCATACCCTCGATCCGGCTGACATAGTCCGCCGCCTGGCTTTCGTTCGACACGCGGTGGATGTTGATCAGGAATGCAGGCAGCTGGCTTTGCGCACCATTCATCTGATTGAAAATATAGCCGTAATTGCGGAACGGGAACAGGGATGCCCGCCGTTCGGCCATGGCATTGAACAAGCGATAGGATAGTCCGTCTTGAGCGTTCAGGCTGGCCAGATCATAGCCGCCCTCCATCGCGCTGGCCGTGCTCATCAGCAAATCGAATTCACGTTTCTCTGCAGCATCCGAGAAGTCACCCCACCGCCCGTAGTCTGCATCACGAATGCCGCGGTATGACTTGGACATGGGCGAAAGCTCGAGCTGGGCCGCATCGTAGTCTTCGAAAAGCTGGCTAATGTCAGTGGCAGGGGCCGCCACCGCGGTGTCGGTCGCGGAACGCTGGGTCGAAGTGGCTGTGGCGGTTTCGCCATAGGCGCCACTGCATCCGGCAACAGCCAGTGTGGCAACGCTAGTGAAGAGGATCGGGAGGGTCTTCATAGTTCGACTCCATAGAAGCTGGCGCGCCCGCCAGGCACGGCAGGCCAACACGTTCTCAGGAGCCTTGTGAAAAAGAGGGCGGCTTCTTGCAAGTGAAGAAGCCGCCCTATGAAGTTGAGGAACTCGTTGCATTGCTGCCTCGAGCCCTTCGGGTCGCAGGGACTAGCTACCAAAGGCTCCGATTCGCTGATTGTATGGAAACGACAAAACGTTTCAGCCGGGGCGGTTGGTGGCCAATTTCTTGTTACATTATAGTGACATCGTAGTGCTCGACACCGAGTCTCCGGCAGGGCATAGATGCCGCTGTATTATGGTTTTTTCCCTTCTTCGCCCCGCTATTCACGCGTTCGACCCCGAATCAGCGCACAAACTCTCTGTGGCGGCGCTCAAGCTGGCCCCATTGCCACATGCACGGCATGCCGATGATTCGCTGGCGGTGAATTTGGCGGGCCTGCGTTTCCCAACGCCCGTCGGGGTGGCTGCCGGCTATGACAAAGATGCCGAGGTTCCTGACGCACTGCTTGGCCTTGGTTTCGGCTTTGTCGAGGTGGGTTCGATCACGCCGCGCCCTCAGGCAGGCAATCCCAAGCCGCGCTTGTTCCGCCTGACCAAGGATCGGGCGGTGATCAACCGTATGGGTTTCAACAATTCCGGGGCAGATGTGGTCGAACGCAGGCTTGCAAAGCGCAAGAACCGTGGCGGTATGATTGGCATCAATATCGGGGCCAACAAGGATTCTGCCGATCGCATAGCTGATTATGCCGAAATGACCCGGCGCATGGCCCCCTATGCTTCTTATCTGACTGCCAATATTTCGAGCCCGAACACCCCTGGCCTGCGCGCCTTGCAGGATGAAGGTGCCTTATCCGGCTTGCTCGACGCTATCATGGAAGCACGCAGATCGCATGACGTGCCAGTTATGTTAAAGGTGGCGCCCGATCTCGAGCCTGCCGATATCGATGCGATCGCGCGGATCGGGATCGCAAAAGGCCTCGCTGCACTGATCGTTTCCAACACCACCATTTCGCGGCCACCGCTCCTATCCTCGGATGCGCATGAAGCCGGGGGCTTGTCCGGGCAGCCCCTGCGTGACCTTGCCTTGCAACGCCTGCGCGATTTTCGAACCGCAACCGGCGGCGCGCTCCCACTAGTGGGAGTCGGGGGTATCTCCTCGATTGAGGATGCCTGGACCCGCATCTGCGCCGGGGCGAGCTTGGTGCAACTCTATTCGGCGATGGTCTATGAAGGGCCCGGGCTAGGCCGGTCTATTGCGCGTGGACTTTCGAGAAAATTGCGCCAGCGCGGTATGACTTCGATTGAAGAGGCGGTCGGAAGCGAATAGCACCTGCGGCCATGAAACTGCGCACGCTCTTAATCGCCACCGGATCCCTTTTCCTCGCAAGTTGCTCCTCTGCCTATTCGGGCGAGGTCGAGACTGCGTCGCAAGCATCGCAGCCAGCATTTGCCGGAACTGTCGCATCAGCGGACCCGCGCGCCACAGCAGCCGGCGAGGAAATGCTGCGGCGCGGAGGAAGCGCAACCGATGCAGCCATTGCCACCATGATTGCGCTGACGGTTGTCGAGCCACAAAGTTCGGGCATTGGCGGCGGCGGCTTCATTGTCAGGGGTGCGCCAGGTGGGGAAGTCACCAGTTATGACGGGCGCGAAACGGCACCAGCCGCCGCTTCGCCCGACTGGTTTCTCGATGAAGACGGCAAACCCCTTCCGTCGCGCGAAGCGGTTCTGTCTGGCCTCAGCATCGGTGTGCCCGGCAATATCTCTGTCGCGCAAAGGGCACACGGGAAGCATGGCAAGCTGCCTTGGGCGACATTGTTCGAGCCCGCCATCAAGCTGGCACGCGACGGGTTCATCCTCAATCCGCGACTGAATGCCTCGCTTGACGGTTACGCCTATCGGGCTGGGCTGACAGAAGGTGGCAAGGCAACGTTTTACGCAGAGGGCGAAACTCCGAAGGCAGTAGGGTCACGAATCCTGCAGCCGGCACTGGCTGGAACCCTGGAAATGCTGGCCACTATGGGGCCCGATCATTTCTATTCCGGCCCCTTTGCCTCCGGCCTCGCGGACACGATCGCAGCCGCGACACCCCGGGCGGAGAAGATGACGATGGATGATGTCATCGCCTATCAATCCAAAGAGAGGGATCCGGTGTGCGGGGACTACCGTGGCTACAAGATCTGCGGCATGGGTCCGCCATCGTCCGGCGGTCTGGCTATTATCGCGATACTTGAGCAGCTCGAACGGTTCGACCTCGCAGCGATGGGTCCGAGATCGGTAAAGGCGTGGCACCTGTTCGTGGAATCGCAGCGTCTAGCATATGCTGATCGTGCACTTTACACCGGCGACGCGGACTTCGTCGACATCCCGGTCGATGGCCTGATCAGCCCTGCCTATCTTGCAGCCCGGTCGCAACTTATTGATCCGGACAGGAGAACTGCCCGCTTTGAAGCTGGCAAGCCGCCGAGCGCCCCGCAAGCGCGCGCGGTAGGCGAGAATTATCCTGATAGCGGCACCACCCATCTGGTCGCCATTGGCGCGGACGGGACGATGGTCAGTTACACCTCTACGATCGAGGGTGCGTTCGGCTCGGGCTATATGTTCGGAGGGTTCTACCTCAACAATGAACTCACCGATTTCAGCTTCCGGCCAGAGCGGGATGGTCAGCCCGTCGCCAATCGGGTGCAAGGCGGGAAGCGACCGCGCAGTTCGATGGCACCCACGGTTGTTTACGATCCGGACGGGAAGCCCCTGCTGGCGATCGGGGCTGCTGGCGGTCCGACCATTCCGATCCAGACAGCGCGATCGATCATCGGAGTGATCGACTTCGGCTTGTCGCTGGAAGAGGCGCTGGCGATGCCGATGATCATGGCATTCGGGCCGCGCGTCATTGTAGAGAAAGACACCTGGCTGGCTGATGCAGCGCCACAGCTCAATGCGCTCGGCCATGAACAGGTCATCACCAGTGCATTCCTGTTTCGGACCAATGCAGCTATGCGCACGCAAGATGGATGGACGGCGGCCCACGATCCGCGCCTGATCCCGCTATTGCAGATGCCGGCAGAAGACTGATCTGGATTCCTGCGCGCTTGCCGCCGCAAAACCAGAAGCCTAGAACGCCGACAACGAAGAAAACAATCTCAATCCTCCCCGGGAGCAGGAGTGCACCGCAGTGCAACTGAGCGATTTCGAAACCGCAAATAACCTCGTCGAACTATTCCTGAAGCGTGCTGACGAGAATGGTGACAAGCCATTCCTGGGCGCAAAGCACGATGGGACATGGCAAACACAGAGCTGGCGCGAAGTGGCGCAGCAAGTGTGTGTTCTCGCCGAAAACCTGCGCGGTCTGGGGCTGGCAGATGGTGACCGGGTCATGCTGGTGTCCGAGAACCGGCCCGAATGGTGCATCGCGGATCTCGCCATCATGGCGGCTGGCTGCATCACAGTACCCGCCTACACCACCAACACTCAGCGCGACCACATCCACATTCTGGACAATTCAGGCGCGCGGGCTGTGATTGTCTCGAACGAGAAGCTGTCGGATCCGTTGCTGCCCGCGATCATGCGGACGGGTATCGCAGAACATGTGATCCCCATCGATAGCATGCGCCCGCACCAGTCAGGGTCTGTAACCGTCAGTGCATGGGCCGACATGGTCCAGGGCGACGTCGATACTGCTCGCCAGGCTGTCGAATCGCGGTTGGCAGGGATTGGCCGCGATACCACTGCCTGCATTATCTACACGAGCGGCACAGGCGGCGCGCCGCGCGGTGTGCTGCAGCACCATGGCGCTATCCTTTGCAATGTCATGGGCGCGGCCGAAATTCTCGCAAATGATTTCGGGCTGGATGAAGAAGAGCGCTTCCTCTCCTTTCTGCCGCTCAGCCATGCTTACGAGCATACTGGAGGGCAGTTTTTGCCGATCGGTGTAGGCGCACAAATCTACTATTCCGAAGGCCTCGAAAAGCTCGCCAGCAATATCGAGGAAACCCGCCCGACAATCATGGTGGTCGTCCCGCGTCTGTTCGAGGTCTTGCGCACCCGGATTATGAAACAGGTTGCCAAGCAGGGCCGGATGGCAAACTACATGATGGACCGCGCCCTCGCGATTGGCGAGAAAAAGGCAGAAGGCAAAGGCCGGCTGCGCGACAAGCCGATGGACTTCATGCTCGAACGCCTGCTGCGCCCGAAGATTCGGCAGCGTTTTGGCGGACGGATCAAGGCGATGGTCAGTGGCGGCGCCCCGCTCAATCCCGACGTCGGCATCTTCTTCGAAGCAATGGGGCTGACCATGCTGCAAGGCTATGGCCAGACCGAGTCCGGGCCGGTCATCAGTTGCAACCGGCCCAAGGCGGGCATTGCAATGGAAACTGTCGGCCCGCCGATGCATGGGGTCGAGGTAAAGATTGCCGAAGATGGCGAAATCCTCGTGCGCGGCGAACTGGTGATGCAAGGCTATTGGCAGAACCAAGCCGAAACAGATCGTACATTGAAGGACGGCTGGCTGCACACGGGCGATATCGGCCATCTCGATGCCAATGGCCGGATTGTCATCACCGATCGCAAGAAAGACATGATCGTCAACGACAAGGGCGATAATGTTGCGCCGCAGAAGATCGAGGGCATGCTGACACTGCAGCCCGAGATTGGCCAGGCAATGGTTGCGGGTGACAAGCGACCCTATGTTGTCGGCCTGATCGTGCCAGATGCCGAATGGGCGCTGGAATGGGCGAAGGCCAATGACGAGAAGTTCGACCTGAAGGCGTTGCAGGACCTGCCAGCGTTCAAGACTGCCGTTCGCGCCGCGGTCGACCGGGTGAACAAGGATCTTTCAGTGATCGAGAAGGTGCGGCAATTCACTTTTGCCGATGAAGCTTTTTCGATCGAAAACGAAGAAATGACGCCGAGCATGAAAATCCGCCGCCACATGATCCGCGAACGGTATCAGGAGCAGCTCAACGGTTTATACCGGAGTTAGGCCGCCGTTCTCAATTTGGCCATGGTCATCACGTCCTCGTCAATCGAGGAGGCGACCCATTGGACTAGTCGTTTCTGGCAGAACCGCGGATCAAGCAGCCTCGGCTTCGATGAACTCCGGATAAAAGCTCGGTTGCTGGTCAGACCAGCCGGGCGCCGTTGCCGCAGCCTCACTCAGGCTTTGCAGCAGGATCTTGCGGCGCTCAGGGCGAATATCCGGCAGTGCGGACGCACCGACGAAGGCGCTGGGCAGCCATGGCCTGGCCTGAGCACCAAGCAGGCGCTCGTAGAGAAAGCGAAAAGCCGAAAAGCCTTCGATCCGCTCTTGACCGAGATCGAACGTGGCGACCCGGATTAGTGTGCCGATAAAGGTATCGATGCGGTCACCCGGGCCGATATGCGGCAATTCATCACGCAGAGCCTTGAGTTCCTGATAGGCCACATACTGGCTGCGGATCGCGATGTTCTCTTCTGCGTCCCGCGCCCAGACCTTGAAAGCGTCGCAACGGCCCAGGCCGATATCCAGGCTACGGCGGATATAGCGCTGCTCGCATGGACTGAAGCTTGCGAATTCGCGCATCTCGGCGATGGACAGCGATTGGGTGCCGGTGGTGGCCATGTTGCAATTCCCTTGTTGCACATTTGGGTGCTCAGGGGACTGTCGTCGAAGATGGTTAATAAAGGGTAAGAGCGGCCTTCACTCTCTGCCCTCAGCCCAGAGCGGCGATCGGCAGGAAAGGGTTAAATGAGGCCTGCCAACGGCGAAGACGGATCGGCGTATTTGCGCGTTGCCATGCGTCCTGAGAGATAGGCCTCCCGCCCCGCTTCAACAGCAAGCTTCATCGCCCGCGCCATCCGGATCGGATCCTTGGCCTCGGCGATTGCCGTGTTCATCAGCACGCCATCGCACCCAAGCTCCATCGCCACTGCCGCATCACTGGCCGTGCCGACGCCGGCGTCAACCAGCACCGGAACTTTCGCACCTTCGACGATCAGGCGGATCGTTACCCGGTTCTGGATGCCGAGGCCTGAGCCAATCGGCGCACCCAACGGCATGACAGCGACGGCACCAGCCTCCTCCAACTGCTTCGCAGCGATCGGGTCGTCGGTGCAGTAGACCATCGGGTGGAAGCCTTCATTGGCCAACACCTCACAAGCGCGAATGGTCTCGACCATATTGGGGTAGAGAGTGCGCGCTTCGCCCAATACTTCGAGTTTGACGAGGTCCCAGCCGCCCGCTTCACGGGCCAGCCTCAGAGTGCGAATGGCGTCTTCAGCGGTAAAGCATCCCGCTGTGTTGGGCAGATAGGTTGTCGTCTTGGGATCGATAAAGTCGGTTAGCATGGGTGCGTTCGGATCGCTGACATTCACACGGCGCACCGCGACAGTGACGATTTCAGCACCGCTCGCATCGAGAGCCGCGGCGTTCTGTTCGAAGTCCTTGTATTTGCCGGTGCCGACTATGAGTCGCGACGAAAAGGTCCGGCCCGCAACCGACCAGGTGTCAGCGCTCTCGCCTCCGCCCACGAAGTGGACAATCTCCAGCGCATCCCCATCGGAAAGCACAATCGAGTCGAGTTGGGCGCGGGGCGCAATCTCGCCATTGCGCTCGACGGCAACCTTGGCAGGCTCCAGCTCCAGTTCGCGGACCAGCGCGGCAATCGTGGCGGCGGTGGTCCGGCGGGTTTCGCCATTGACGGTCAGGGACAATGTTTCGCTCATGCCAAGCGAAATAGCGTTCAATGTGAGTGGCGCAAGTTGAGTATGTGGCCGAGCGAAACCAACGCGACCCCGATGATGGTCAATACAGCCTCTTCAATGCCGTGTGGGGCAGCCAATGCGCCCCCCATGAAGGTCAGCCCGGTCATCGCGACGACAAATGGCGTGCGACGGCGGTGACGTAGCGCCCCCCAGCCAATCGCGACGCCTGCAATTACACAGGCAAGCGCAAGGCCCCACCGATGGATTTCCGGGGCCAGGAGCCACTGGCCGCCCAGCCCGAGCGCCGAAACAACCACAATACTCGCCAGACAATGAATCGCGCACAGGCCCGACAAAGCAATGCCGGCTCGGTCGAGTCGAGACCTGTTGGAAAGGGCGGAGCGATTCATGCGGGTCCATTTATGTTATAGTATATCTTTTCGCAAGAGGTGATGCGTTCTTCGCAGCTTGCAACCCGGCCCGGCGGGCCCCATCAAGGGGCTATGGTTGTACAATCAGCTTTTCCGGCAAAATCGGCTGAATTGGCGAGCAAGAGTTCGCCAATCATCGATGGAGCGCCAGATCGGCTCGCCCGTTGGCTATATTTTGTCGCTGCCATGGTGGTAACGATTGTTGCGGTCGGAGGAATTACCCGCCTCACCGAATCAGGGCTTTCAATTACCCAGTGGCAACCGGTGACCGGCACCTTGCCCCCCCTGACAGAGGAAGCGTGGCTGGCCGAGTTCGCCGAGTATCGGGAAACGCCTGAATTCCGGCTTGAGGCCGGCCCGGCGGGCATGACGCTGAGCGATTTCAAGTTCATCTTCTTTTGGGAATGGTTTCATCGACTGATGGGCCGGCTGATCGGGCTCGCATTCGCGATCCCACTGGCCTTCTATTGGGTCAAGGGCCTGATCCCGACCGGCTACAAGCCACGGCTCCTCGCCCTGCTCGCCTTGGGCGGTCTGCAGGGCACATTCGGCTGGCTGATGGTCCGGTCGGGCCTTTCGGGCGACATGACCGATGTCAGCCATTTCTGGCTGTCTGTCCATTTGCTCACTGCCTTTATTACTTTGGCAGGGTTGATCTGGACCGCGCTGGACCTGCGGGCGCTGGCACGCGACCCATCAGCGGCGCCATCACGCCTCACCGCCATTTCGACCGTGACGGCAATCATTCTGTTCATCCAGATGCTGCTTGGTGCGTGGGTGGCGGGCCTGAATGCCGGGCTGGCCTCAGACACGTGGCCGTTGATGCAGGGGCGCTTCATTCCCGAATATGACACTACAAAGGGAGTGCTTTGGGCCATTACGCACGATCCCTTCCTGCTTCATTTCCTGCACAGATGGTGGGCCTGGGCAGCGGTTGCAGCCCTAATCGTTCTTGCGCGGGTTGTCCGCCCGATTGATCGCAGGGCTTCCGTGGCAGTGCATTCTGCCTTCGGCATCCAGATCCTGCTGGGTATCGCAACGGTGATGACGGGCGTCGCCTTGTGGATTGCCGTTGCCCACCAACTTGTCGGGGCTCTCCTCGTGATTGCAACAGCTTGGGCTGCGCATGTGGCAGGGCGAAAAGGAGCCACTGCCTGATGTCGGCAATGATCTGGGCGCCTTTCCCCGATCACGAGGCTGCGCGAACAGCCGCAGGCATATTGCTTGACGAGAAGCTTGTGGCTTGCGCCAACATATTGGGTTCGGTTGAATCGATCTTCGACTGGGGTGGCGAGAGGACGAATGCGGCAGAGATTGGCGTGCTGTTCAAGACCGATGCGACGATTCTAGACCAAGCAGTCGCCAGGATAGAGGATTTGCACCCGTATAAAGCGCCAGCCATCCTCGGGTGGCGCGCTGATGCTCCGGCGCGGGCGACGCGGGACTGGCTGGGCCTGCTGGCAGGGAAGATTTCGTAGATGGGCAGTCGCAGGCAATTTCTGGTCGGCACCGTCGGGATAGGGTTTGGCCTGCTGGCGCCCGCCCATGCGACCCTCGCCGCGAAGGTGATCGTTCCAGACAAGCTATGTACTTTGTCGCGTTCCCTTATCCGGACGCTGAGCGACGGCAATGCTATCTCCGTGAAGCGGGAGTGGCAGATCGGCTTTTCTGCGGTTTCGGGCGGCTTTGTGGTGAGCGGAAGGCAGATCGCTGTCAGCGTCGACGCCCCGCCGTCATTGGCCGGGCTGGCGCAGATGGAGGCTAAGCGGACTGAGACCAACTTGTTTCCTATCGAGCTCGACGCTTCCGGGCTTCTGCGGGCAGGGGTAGACCCGCTCACCCCGGCCTCCATGGACAATGCTCTCGCGAAAGCAGAGGATTTCTTAGCGGGCCAAGCGCCCAGTGACGATCTGAAGGCCGCTGCGCGGACGTTTGCCGCTTCCCTCGATCAACGGGCTGCAGGATTGCTTTCGCTCTTGCCGAGAGATCTGTTCTTCCCGCGAGACAAGGACTGGCGAGAGGCCAAAACGCTCGCCTTGCCTGGGCAACAGGCCGGAGAAATGACCATCGACTTCGCGGCGACAACTGATCCAGACTCTGGCCTGCTCGTGAGGGCGGATCGCACGATCAGCACACGTATCGGTAGTTCCAGCCGCCGATCGAGCGAGGTCTGGAGCCTTACCGTCTAGAGTCACGGTATTATTTTACCTCCTCTCAAACCCGCAAGAATGCTTGACTTAGAGGTGGTTCGCGACCATTTGCCGCGGCCAGAGCAGTCTCTCGCATGAGAGATTCGCGCCCATGACCGGAATCGCTCCGGGCATCACACAACAAGGAACGAGACAAGCCATGAAGGCGCTTACAAAGACCACCCGGTCGATCAAGCCGGCCGAGGTCGAGAAAAACTGGCACATTATCGATGCCGAGGGCCTCGTCGTTGGTCGTCTGGCAGCGATTGTCGCCAATCTGCTGCGCGGCAAGCACAAGCCCAGCTACACCCCGCATGTTGATTGCGGTGACCATGTCATCATCATCAATGCCGGCAAGGTGAAATTCACCGGCAACAAGATGACCGGCAAGACCTATTACAAGCACACTGGTCACCCTGGTGGCATCAAGGAAACGACCCCAGCCAAGGTGCTGGAAGGCCGCTTCCCGGAGCGCGTGCTTGAAAAAGCTATCCAGCGCATGATCCCGCGCGGCCCGTTGGGCCGTGACCAGATGCGTGCCCTGCACCTCTATGCCGGCACCGAGCATCCGCATGACGGCCAGAAGCCCAGTGTGCTCGACGTTGCCTCGATGAACCGCAAGAACAAGGCTGCCTCCTAATGGCTGACAAGAAAAAGACAGAAGAGACCGCAGCAGAAACTCCTGCAACGGAAACTCCCGAGACAGAAGCGCCGAAGACGGAAGCTGCTGCTGAAGAGCCCAAAACGGAAGAGGACCCTGCTAAGGAAGCCCCTGCTGAAGAAGCCAAGACCGAAACCGTTTCGGATCTGGCCGATCTTGGCGCGATTGCGGGCGATGCCCCCGATGCAGACGCAGCGACAGTCGCGGTAAGCACAGCGCCGCTGCGCGAGCAGGAGCTTGATGCGCAGGGCCGTGCCTATGCAACCGGCCGTCGTAAAGATGCAACGGCACGTGTCTGGATCAAGCCCGGCAAAGGCAAGGTCACCGTCAACGGTCGCGAGCAGGAAGTGTATTTCGCACGTCCGACGCTGCGCCTGATCATCAACCAGCCTTTCTCCATCACCGATCGCGAAGGTCAGTATGACGTGATTGCCACCGTTCGCGGCGGCGGTCTCTCGGGTCAGGCCGGTGCAGTGAAGCACGGCATCAGCCAGGCCTTGGCCAAGTACGAGCCGGAACTGCGCGCCACAGTGAAGGCAGCAGGCTTCCTGACCCGCGATAGCCGTGTGGTCGAGCGTAAGAAATACGGTCGTGCGAAAGCACGCCGTAGCTTCCAGTTCTCGAAGCGCTGATTTTCCAGTCTTGGAATTACGAAAAGGGCGGCCCAGCGGGTCGCCCTTTTTCGTTGGATGGCAGGCCCCCTTCAGGCCAATTCGAAGTCGCGCTGTTCGACCGAGATCGAACCATCTTCGGCAATCGTGACCACGTTGTAGGACGGTGCCGCACCCCGCAGTCTGGTCGACAGAGTTCCTGCTCCGATCATACGCATCGCCTGATTGCCACGCGATCGCACCATGTCGAACGGGAAGTGCACATGGCCGGTTAGGACCGCACTGGCCCCAGCCGCAGCCAGCTCTTCAAAGGCCATATCGCCGCGTATCGTCGGGTTCTTCCGATCGTCGTCCTTTGGCAACAACGGGTGGTGACAGGCAACCAGTTTCGGCCTTGGGTCAACAGACACTTGGGCGAGCCGCTCAAGAGCGGCATCGAGATTGCGCCGTGTAACGACACCATCAGACCACGGCCACCGCAACTGTGCAGGGACATTGGTGTCAAAAGGCACAATCAGAGCGTGATCGAGAGATAGCTCAGATCCCACGGCTGCTTCCAGCTCGCCAAAACGAGCATAGGGCCGGCGAAAACGCTCCCACAGATTGAAATAGGGCATGTCATGATTGCCGGGCTGCAACATGACCGGAACGCCAAGCCCGGCGAACCAGTCACGCGCCGTGTCATATTGGTGATGGGTGGCGCGCTGCGTCAGGTCGCCCGTGCAAATGATCGCATCGGGCTGCTCGGCCATCACCGCTTGCGCGAACCAGGCCATGGCAGCATCGTCCTCGACGCCGAAATGCATGTCACTCGCGTGGAACAGGGTCGTCATATCGCGCGCCATCCGCTCCGCCTAGCAGGTCTGGGGCGTGGCGAGAATCGGATTCACACGCGGCGATTCAGAATGAGCCAGGCCGCAAGACCATTAAGGCCGCTATAGCCGGCATAAGCCCATGCGATGCCCGGCCAGCCATTTCCGGCCAGCAACATTGCAGCCAGCAGAATGATGAATTCCGTGGCGAGCGTTAGCCGTCCGCCAAGCACGCGCGAAAAGCCCGGAATCTCTCCCAGTAGTGGGTGCTTGCTCTCCAAAACCGCTTTGTGGAGCGTAAAATTGCCGATCCCGAGCAAGAAGATTGCTAACAATGCCATGTGCCACACATTGGCGTAATCATTGGTCGGTTGCCAATGGTTGTTCGTCCGGGGAATTTCGCATTCCGTCCCGAAGCGCCCAATTTCGTCGACGCGATCACGCCTGTAGTCGAAGGCTGAATGCACCGACTGGCGAACACGCCTATTCCAAAAGTCGTGGAGAGCCTCTGACCCCCCTTGCAGGCCCACAGACGGAGGAAACAACGATGAAAACCCCCCTGATTGCCCTCGCAGCAACCGCAACCCTGATCGCTGGCACGCCCGCTCTGGCTGTCGAAACCGGCGACAACATGGTCGTCCAGTACCAGGATCTCAATCTTTCCAGCGTTAAGGGCCAGAAAACTCTTGAGCGCCGGATCGATGCAGCGGCGAAAAGGTATTGCCGCGTCGGTGCCCAGCGCAGCGGCACTCGCATCAGCAACTCGCAAGCAAGCAAATGCTACCGTGAAGCCAAGCGCCTCGCTCGCCAGCAGTTCGCCGAAGTGATCGACAACAACCGTTTGGGTGGCTGACGCAACCCCAGCTACCCGGAGGCTGTCCCCCAAAGGCCAGTTTCCGAGCCCCGAGCCGGATGCAGTCCCCCGGCTCGGGGTTTTTGTGTGTTTTCCGTGCGCTCTCTAGCAGATCTCTTGTCGGCCCTGCGGGCGGAACGCATCCGCGCCCTTTCCTTCCTGGGCAAAGCTCGGGCGGCCTGTCGGCCTTACGGTGCCTGTGGCCTCGAACTGGGGCGAAAATGAAGGTTTGGTCGCGAAGGGCGGCATCACGTGTTGCAAGGGCAACTGGACGCCCGCAGCGCCAACGGTGCGCCAAGATAGCGCGCCGCATCGCATAGTAAATCGGAAGAGCCCGGCAAGCAGCGCTTTTCAGCGTCCGGCCATGGCTTTCACCTTGGGCAAATAGGTGCGGCCAATCCGCAATGCCTCGCCATCGTCCAACTCGACAGACCAAACGCCCAAACCATCATGGCGCAGGCCTCGAATACCATCCTTGCGCAGGATGGTGGAGCGGTGGATCCGGATGAACTCCGCCGGATCAAGGCGCTTTTCCAGCCCGGCAATGGTCTGGAGGAGTAAGTATGTGCGATCTTCTACATACAGGCGCACATAATCGCGTTCTGCATCGATGCGGGAAACTTGCGCTGTTTCGATACGGATCAATTCGGACCGGTGCGGGACCCAAAGCTCTTCGAGCCATTGGCTTTCGGTACGAGCATCTTGCGCGCCGCCCTGGCGCGCCACAGCGCGATCAATTGCACGTTCCAACCGATCTTTGGCGACCGGCTTGAGGACATAGTCGACTGCATCGAGATCAAAGGCCTCGACCGCGAAATGATCATGAGCGGTCACGAAGATGACGGCAGGCCGTTTCTCCAGTTTGCCGAGCGCTCTCGCTACACCCAACCCATCCAGGCCGGGCATGGTCATGTCGAGCAGCACCAGATCAGGCTGCAGCGCCTCCACGAGTCGCAATGCCGCATCACCGTCGCTTGCCGTGCCCACCACATTGAGCTGGGGGATCTTGGCACAGATGACCTGCATCCGCTCCACGGCGAGTGGCTCATCATCGACAATCAGTGTGCGCAGGCTTTGTTCTTCGCTCAAGGGATCAACCTTTCCGTTCCAGCGGCAGGCGCAGTTCAGTGACATAGCCATCCGCGACCGGCCCTGCGGTGATGGTCGCATCGCGCCCAAAGCGTGCCTCTATACGGTCTTTTACATTTGCCAGCCCGATGCCGAATCCCGGCTTGGTGCCCTTCGGTACGCCCGGCCCATCGTCGGCAACACGGATCACCAAGCGATCAAACTCTTCATCGGCACTGACGGTGATGGTCACCGGCCGGTTGACCGGGGCAACGCCATATTTGACGGCGTTCTCGACCAGCGGCTGCAAGATCATTCCCGGTATGCGGCAGGACTCAAGCGGCCTTGGCAGAATGAACTCCGTCCGCAGTCGCTCCGGGAAGCGCAGCTCCTCGATTTCGAGATAGTGCTTTTGCAATTCGAATTCGTCGGTCAACAAGACGTCCGCAGTGATGTCATCCGCGAGGCTATGCCGATAGAAGCGCGACATCGCCTGGATCATTTCCTCTGCCCGATCCGATTTCCCCGTCAGCACCAGCGAGGATAGAGAATTCAGCGTGTTGAACAGGAAATGCGGATTGACCTGATAGCGCAGGCTTTGCAGCTCTGCCGCCTTGGCTGCCGATCGGAAACGTTCACCTCGTCTTTCGGCCGCTCGCGCCTGGGCGCCGGCAAGCATCGCGAGGTAGAGCGCCGCCCAGGTCAACAGCAGGTAATATCTGCTGAGGGCAGCATCGACGATCGGTAGCCAACGGCCCAGCCCCTCCTTCGCTTCCTCCAGCGTAAAGGTATACATCGGCTCCTGGTCGGGATCGCCATTGACCCCTTCACTATCGGTGTCTCGCGTGACCTGCCAATCGCGGGGTTGCGGAATTTCGACGAGCAGGTTGCCAGCCTCGTCGCGACGCAGGCTCACGCCGCGTTCTTCGGCGAACTTCTGGTACATCCGCTCCTGGAACTCGGCAAAAATGAATTGGTTGAACTGTGCGATCATCACAGCCCCCGGAAGGGAGATGATCAAGGCTACAACGATTTTGAGCCATGTCTTGCTTGCATCGAACAGCCGCAGGATCAACCAGATGACGAATGTAACGGCAGCCCCGACAGCGCAAACGAGAGTTCGGCGCAGGAGGAGATCGCTTTCCAGCTCCATCCCCACAAGCGACCCTCGGGCGGTAATCAGCAGAAAGTAGCAGAACCACAATCCGACAATGGAACCGAGCACATAGCGCAGTGGAAGGCGCACCGCCTCGCCGGCATGGGAAGTTTCATTTGCAAAC
Source organism: Parerythrobacter jejuensis (assembly GCF_039536765.1). Taxonomy (NCBI): domain Bacteria; kingdom Pseudomonadati; phylum Pseudomonadota; class Alphaproteobacteria; order Sphingomonadales; family Erythrobacteraceae; genus Parerythrobacter; species Parerythrobacter jejuensis. Next base: position 1,920,875 of record NZ_BAAAZF010000001.1, on the reverse strand, counting down.
ATATTCTCGTTTTGCCTCTAGCCTGACACGGCCCACCGAGGCCAGCACCGCGGTCGAGCCGACTCTGGCATTTGTCGAAGGTCCATGTCGCTGGTCGGCGCGCTAACCCAGCAAGCCTTCCTCGGCGATGCGCTTTTTCCATTTGGCCGGGGCAAGCGTGTGCACATTGTTTCCTTCGCTATCGACAGCGACCGTCACCGGCATATCCTTGACCGTAAACTCGTAAATCGCCTCCATGCCGAGATCTTCGAACCCGACAACTTTCGATTCCTTGATCGCGCGCGCCACCAAATAGGCTGCACCTCCGGTCGCCATCAGGTAAGCGACCTTGTAATTGCTGATCACCTCGACCGCATTGTGGCCGCGTTCGGCCTTGCCGATCATGGCCAGCAAGCCGAGATCGAGCATCATTTCGGTAAACTTGTCCATCCGGGTTGCGGTGGTCGGCCCCGCCGGTCCAACCACTTCCCCCATCACCGGATCTACCGGCCCGACATAGTAGATCGCACGGCCCTTGAAATCGACCGGCAGCTCTTCACCGCGCTCGAGCATATCCTTGATCCGCTTGTGGGCGGCATCACGGCCTGTCAGCATCTTCCCTGACAGTAGCAGGCGATCACCATGCTCCCAGCTGTTCACCTCTTCCTGAGAGAGATTGTCCAGATCGACCCGTTTGGCCGCGCTGTCAGGCTGCCAGTCGACCTTGGGCCACTGCTCCAGATCCGGTTGCTCGAGATAGGCCGGGCCCGAGCCGTCGAGCGTGAAATGGGCGTGCCGTGTCGCCGCACAATTCGGGATCATTCCCACAGGTTTGCCGGCCGCATGGCACGGCCAATCGAGAATTTTGACATCCAACACTGTTGAAAGCCCGCCAAGGCCTTGCGCCCCAACGCCTTGGGCATTGACAGCATCGAAGATATCGATCCGCAATTGCTCGATGTCATTTTCCGCCCCACGCTTCTTGAGCTGGGCCATATCGATCGGATCCATCAGGCTCTGCTTGGCAAGTTTGAGGCAGTGCTCGGCCGTGCCCCCGATGCCGATCCCCAACATGCCGGGCGGGCACCAACCTGCGCCCATGGACGGGATCTGCTCGACAACCCAGTCGACGATATTGTCGCTCGGATTCATCATCTTGAACTTGGATTTGTTCTCGCTGCCTCCGCCTTTGGCCGCGACATCGATGCTTACTGTGTCGCCCGGCACCATTTCAACCGACAGGACGCTAGGCGTGTTGTCACGGGTGTTGCGGCGGGTAAATGCCGGATCAGCCAGGATCGACGCGCGCAGCTTGTTCTCGGGGTGGTTATAAGCCTTCCGAACACCGTCATCGACGATATCTTGCAAGGCGCGCTTCGAATCGAGACGGCAGTCCTGGCCCCACTTGACGAAGACATTGACGATGCCCGTATCCTGGCACAGCGGGCGATGCCCTTCGGCGCACATCCGGCTGTTGGTCAGGATCTGCGCAATGGCGTCTTTCGCTGCCGGGCCTTGCTCAGCCTCGTAAGCATCACCCAGGGCGCGTATATAGTCCATCGGATGGTAGTAGGAAATGAACTGCAAGGCGTCGGCAACGCTTTCGACCAGGTCGTCTTCACGGATCGTTACCATGTCACTCATCGACGCATCACTCCTTCTCGTAGAACCGGCGCCCCCATAGTCTCACCAGCCGCTAGGCGTCAAAGCACTTGGCGCATGCGCAACGGGCCTATAAAGCGGCAATTGACGAACTGTATTGTTGGTGTAATACAGCTCTACGAACGAGGTAACATGATCGATACTGCCACCCGTCCTATGGATTTTGCCGCCGCGCGTCGCGCGATGATTGACAGCCAGCTGCGCACCAGCGGGGTCAATACGCCGCTTGTTCTGTCGCGCATGATCAGCGTTCCGCGCGAACAGTATGTGCCCGAAAGCGCCCGTGGCTTCTGCTATATGGACCGCTCTATTCCGCTCGGCGAAGGTGGCATTCTGGCCCAGCCGGTCGCTCACGCCAAAATGCTGGAAGAGGCCGACCTCCAACCGGCGGACACTGTCCTGATCGTCGACAACGGCAGTGGGTATCTGACGGCGCTGGTGGAGCCAGTTGTAGCGAAGGTTGAGTCGATAACACCGACAGACGCAGCCGGAAGCAAGAAGCGCGGACCTTACAGCTTGATCCTGATCGATGGCGCGATCGAAGCAAGTACGCCCGCCCTGGCAAAGCGGCTAGCTGAGGATGGCCGGATGGTCACCGGGCTCATCGAAAACGGTGTAACCCGGCTCGCGACCGGTCGGCGCCAAGGAAAAGAAATTGCCTTCCTGACCGTCGAAGATATCGCTCTGCCCCGACTGGCCCAATTCGATGCGCCGAAAGGCTGGAGTTTCTGAACATGATAGGGAGGGGCCGGATCGCAGCCTTGTTGTGTGGCGCTGCCGCACTGGTGGGAACACCAGCGCAGGCCGATACGCTGCGTGAGGCCCTTGTCAAAGCTTACGAGACCAACCCCACCTTGCAGGCTGCTCGCTCTCAACAACGGGCCGAGGACGAGAATGTCCCGATCCAGCGCGCGCAGGGTTTGCCCAATATATCCTCTACGACGCGCTACACGGAGTTTCCCAAGGTTTCGCCCAACAGTTTCACTGCTCCTCAGCGTGTTCTCCAAATCGGGCAGACGCTGACTGTTCCGGTGTATTCGGGCGGAGGGGTCAAGAATTCCGTGAAGGCGGCCAAAGAGCGCGTATCTGCAGGGCAGGCAAGCCTACGCGGGACCGAATCAAGCGTGTTCAGCCAAGTTGTCGCGGCCTATATGGACGTATTGCGCACGCAGGCTCTGGTCGGGCTGAGTGCGAACCAGGTCGATGTGCTCACAATCAATCTCGAAGCAACCAGTGACCGCTTCGAAATTGGCGATTTGACCCGGACCGATGTCGCCCAATCCGAATCGCGCCTAGCTGTGGCCCGAAGTGACTTGCGCTCTGCCCAGGCCAATTTGATCCAGGCGCGGGAGACCTATATCCAGCTGGTCGGGGATGCGCCGAACGATCTTATGCCGCCGCCGCCGCTGCCAAATTTGCCCGATTCGCCTTACACTGCGGTTGATACCGCGCTGGAACACAATCCGGACTTGATCGCGGCGCGTGAACAAGCCGAAGCTGCCGGCTATGACGTGAAAGCCGCGGGCGCCGGACGATTGCCCACTGTTGGCTTGTTCGCCAACAGCAATTATACCAATTATTTCAATACGCTGGGTGGGCCGATCGCGCAGAATTTCCGCCAGGTCGAAAAGACTGCCAATGCGGGCGTGCAGATCACAATCCCCCTGTTCCAGGGAGGGGCGCCCGCTGCCCGTCAACGGCAAGCGCAGGCCCGCGAAAGTGCTGCCCTCGAGCAGATAATTGCAGCTGAACGCAACGTCATCGCTCAGGTACGCGCATCCTATTCGAGCTATCAGGCCTCGCTCGAAATCATCGAGAGCTCGCAAACTGCGGTGTCCGCTGCGGAACTGAGCCTTGAGGGCGTCAGAGCGGAGAACTCGATCGGTAACCGCTCGATTCTCGATGTGCTCAATGCCGAACAGGAACTGGTCCAGGCCCAGGCACAATTGGTGACCGCGCGCCGCAACGCCTACGTCGCAGGCTTTTCGCTCTTGGCCGCGATGGGCAAGGCAGAAGCGCGCGATCTCGGCCTGGAGGGCGGCACATTGTATGATCCAATGGACAACTACAGAAGGGTCCGGGGCAAGCTGCTGGACTGGGATCGTGATCCTCAGCCTGTCGCAAAGAGCACAAGAACCGTTGACATTCCGCCCGCAAGTGCGGAGATTCCCGGCGACGTGACGGCAGCGGAAACACCGCAGCCGTAATTGCTTGAGGGGGATAGGGCATGCGCCAGGAAGGCGAAGCCTCGGTCGAGGAAATACTGGATTCGATCAAGAAGGTAATCGCTCGCGATAATCGCGCTGGCGCGATGGAAGCGCGCAAGCGTCGCGAAAGCGAAGCCGCAGCCAAGGATCGCCCCGAGCCCGTCTCGGAGGAAGAAGCCGAGGAAGTGCTCGAATTGGGCGCTGAAGAAATGGTCGAAGACGAGGCAGTGGTCGACTTCGGTGAAAGCGCCGACAACGACGCTAACGAAGCCCTTCTGACAGACACTGCACGCGATGCCATGCGCGACAATCTCGCCGCTCTAGCCATGTTGGCAGAGCCGGGCGCCCCACCCCAGATCGTACGTTCAGGGGAAACCTCGTTGGAGGGGTTGGTCCGCGAAATGCTGCGCCCGATGCTGGCCGAGTGGCTCGATACCAATCTGCCACCGATGGTGGAGCAGATGGTCCGGGACGAAATCTCGAGGATCGCTGGCAAGCGCGGGTAATTTCCGCCGGGTTGGTTTGTCCCGTCAAAAATTCTTGCAGCGATGCGGCGAAGGCCTAAACCTTCGCGCCATGATCAAACATATCGGGACCGCCGCCCTCGCCGCTTGTCTGGCTGCCACTGCCTCCACCACGATTGTTGCGCAAGAACCGGGCAGTGCGCCCGCCATGACGGCTCGTGACCTCATCACCACGCCCCGTTTGGGCGGGCCGACAACCACCAAGGCTGGAACATTCACGGTCTATGCGGTCACCACCACCAACGAAGACACGCTCGAACGCAGCACCGATCTGTACCTGCGCAGCCTGACCGATCTGGATGCCAAGCCGGTAAAACTCGATTTACGTGGCTCGGCTTTCGCCGCTGCCTTTGGGGCTGACGACTTTCTCTACTTTCTGTCTGACCGGCCCGCCGAAGGAAGCGATGACGATAGCGGCAGCGTTCAGGTCTGGCGGGCTGCGCTGGAAGCAGACGGCAATGTAACCGGGCCCATGCAGGTGACCAACCTGGGGACCGACATTGTCGGGTTTAAGCTGTCGCCGACCGGCGAAAATATCGCCGTCTGGGCCGAAATCGCTCGCGAATGTCCGCGCTTTGGTTGCGATGGGGACGGTCAGGCCCACCTTCCCGGTCCCGGCAACGGGCGGCTCTACGACGCCATTGAAGGCTTTGTGCGGCACTGGGACAAGTGGGAGACCAGCGGCACATTCAGCCGGGTTTTCGTATTTGGCCTGGAGGATGGTGTGGCCGTGGGAGATGGCGAAGCGCTCGATGGGCCAGCTTCATCTGAAGGAGCGCTGACAGGCGATACGCCGACCAAGCCGTTTGGCGGAGGGGAAGACGTAGCTTGGGCGGCAGACGGATCTTCCGTCTATTTCGTCGCGCGAAGATCTGACGCCAACGAACCAACCTCGACCAATCTCGACATTTATCGCGCCGGGCTGGCAGGGGCCGCTCCCGTCAACATAACTGCCGGTAATGCTGCAACGGATACCTCGCCCGCCCCTTCGCCGGATGGCAAGTTCCTGGCTTGGCTGGCGATGGAGCGACCGGGCTACGAATCCGACAAACTCACCATCATGCTGCGCGATCTCGCCAGCGGCGATACCCGCGCACTGACCCAAGGGTTCGACCGCAGCTTCCACTCACTCAGCTGGACACCGGATTCGAAATGGATTGTCGCAGCTGCACAGGACGTCCTCGACACACCTGCTTTCCGGATTGATCCGACAAGCGGTGCAATCGAAAAGCTGGACCTTATGGCCGGCAACGAGGCGCATCTCGGCAATATCCAGCCACTATCCGGAGGCCGTCTGCTATTTACCCGCGATTCGATCGGTGCTCCACCCGAACTCTTCCTTTCGAAAAACTGGAAACAGGCCAAGCCCATTTCGCAGGCCGCGAGCCGTCAGGTTGGAGGGTTGGCATCCATCGTGACCACACGGTTCAATTTCGAAGGCGCACAGGGTGACACAGTGTGGGGCCAGATTACCAAGCTGGAGGGCAAGGAAGGGCCGATGCCCGCGATCCTCTATATCCATGGTGGCCCGCAGGGATCTTTCAACGATGGCTGGTCCAGCCGCTGGAACCCACGCGTTCTGGCCAGTCAGGGCTACGCCGTGATCTCCGTCGATTTCCACGGCAGCACCGGATACGGGCAGGCCTTCACCGACAGCATCAACCGTGATTGGGGCGGCAAGCCGCTGGAAGACCTTCACAAGGGCCTGGCGGCGGCGCTGGCCCAGGACAGCCAGATCGACGGATCACGCGCCTGCGCCATGGGGGCATCCTATGGTGGCTATATGGTCAACTGGATCGCCGGAAGATGGCCCGATCGCTTCAAATGCCTCGTCCAGCATGATGGGCTCTTTGATATGCGGAGCTTTTACTACACCACCGAAGAGTTGTGGTTCCCGCGCTGGGATTTCGGCGGTTCCTATGCCGAAGCGCGCGATGAGTATGAGCGCTGGAACCCGGTGAACCATGTCGACCAATGGAAAACTCCGATGCTCGTGATTACGGGCGAAAAGGACTTCCGCGTACCCTACACTCAGGGAATCGCCAGTTTCACTGCCCTGCAGGAACGCGGCATTCCAGCCAAGTTGCTGGTCTTCCCAGAAGAGAATCATTGGGTCCTCGGAGCCAAGAATTCGCTGCAATGGCACGAGACGGTGTTTGCCTGGCTGGACCGGTGGCTGGGAGACGACGCCGAGTGACGCACGAGCGTAAGCTCGCGGACGCACGAACCGCACTCGCCTTTACTGGCGGAGAGACGGTCAAGCGACATATCTTCCTGTGCGCGATGAGTGAAAAGCAGAAATGCTGCCAGCGCGAGGACGGGGAGCGCGCATGGAAATTCCTCAAGAGCCGGATGAAAGAACTGGGATTGACCGAACAAGGCGGGTTGCAGCGAACCAAGGCGGATTGCCTGCAAATCTGCGCCGCGGGCCCAGTTGCCGTCGTCTATCCCGACCGGGTTTGGTATCACTCTTGTAACGAAGCGGTGCTTGAACGGATCATCCAGGAGCACTTGATAGGCGGTCAGCCCGTTGAAGAATTTCGCCTGCGCGGACCGTGCTAATCTTCGTCTGACCGGGGAAGATTGTTGTCGACGGAGGCATCGTGGCCTGTTCCGTTGGACAGGAATACCAGACCCATCAATGCGCTCATCAGCATCATCGAAAACCCGATCCCGAGCGCGACCGCGATGAAGAAATGCGGCGATACCATGCCATTGCGCTCGTAAAGCAGCGCTAGCGCGATGATCACCACGCCCACAGTAACAGCGAACATGAACCGCATCAGCCGCTTGTATCGCGCGAAAGCGTAAGCTGCGTTTTCCGGATCCTCGAGGGGGGATTTGGGAATCATGTCGCTTCCTTAGATGGATGGGGCGCTTGGTAAATACCCCGATTCGCCAAACTCGCCGCGCCGTGGCATGTTCCGGACAAACTGGAAAGGAGAAGCCGTCCATGGAAATCGCGCAGCTTATCGCAGGCCGGAACCCGTCGGATATTGTCACATGCGAGGCGGGCCAACCCGTACGCGAAGCCGTCGCCATCCTTGCCGAGAAAAGGATTGGTGCCCTGCCCGTCATGGAAGACGGACGAATTGCCGGCATCTTTTCTGAACGTGATGTCATTTATCGCATGGCCGACGAAGGCACTGCATGTCTGGAAAAGCTGGTCGGTCAGGTCATGACAGCTCCGGCCATCACGGTAGAAAAGTCCTCCAAGGTCGATGAAGCCCTGTCCCTGATGACCAAGCGCCGGATCAGACACTTGCCGGTGACCGACAATGGGGCTTTTGCCGGATTCGTATCGATCGGCGACTTAGTGAAATCGCGGATTGACGAAGTCGAGCATGAAGCAGCGGCAATGCGCGATTACATCCAGACTGCTTGAGACCCGGCCAGATCGGCATTACATGTAGCATATGAGCGAGACTCCTGCCTTGACCGATGCAGCCGCCAAGCGCGTGCAGTGGATTGCCGAAAAGCAGGGCAAGCCCGCGATCCTGCGCCTGGCTGTTGAAGGTGGAGGCTGTTCGGGGTTCCAATACAAGTTTGACCTTGCCGATGCAGCAGATGCTGAGGATCTGCAAAGCGAGACTTCCGGCGTGAAGCTGGTAATTGACCCGATCAGCCTCGACCTTGTTGCAGGCAGCGTGGTCGATTTCGTGGAATCACTGGGCGGTGCCGCTTTCAAAGTAGAAAACCCCCAAGCCGCCGCAGGCTGTGGTTGCGGGTCCAGCTTCGGGATCTGAACCGGGTGGCGGGTTCGGGCGCTTTGGGTTAGACGCGCGCCCTCAGATCAGGCACAGATCACGCCATGCGTATCGCAACATTCAACATCAACGGAATCAAGGCGCGCCTGCCGCGCTTGCTGGAATGGCTGGAAGAGACCCGGCCTGCGGTGGCATGTCTGCAAGAGATCAAGAGCCAGGACGAAGGGTTTCCTGCCGAAGCATTCGAAAAGATCGGCTATCATGCGATCTGGCACGGGCAGAAAAGCTTCAACGGTGTCGCCATTCTTGCGGATGGGGTGAAGCCGGAGGAGACGCAGCGTGGTTTGCCACTGCTGCCTGGTGACGAGGAAGACCCCCAATCCCGCTACCTCGAGGCTGAGGTTAACGGTGTGCGGATCGCCTGCCTCTATTTGCCCAACGGCAACCCACAGCCAGGGCCCAAATTCGATTACAAGCTGGCATGGATGCGCCGGCTGCAAGCGCGGATGCGGGAATTGTGGCAATTGGAACGGCCGACGATCGTGCTTGGCGATTTCAATGTCATTCCCGAGGCCAAAGACACATTCTCTGTCCGCGCGATGGCCGATGATGCGCTGACCCAACCGGAATCGCGCGATGCATACCGGCGATTGCTCGGTGATGGATGGACTGATGCTCTCGACACGCTCAATCCGCGAGGGGGAGTGTGGACCTATTGGGATTACCAGCGCGGCGCATGGCAGCGCGATCACGGCTTCCGGATCGATCATTGCCTATTGTCGCCCGAATTGGCCGACAGGCTGGTTTCCGCCGGCGTCGATAAGGAATATCGCGGGCGCGAAAAAGCCAGCGATCACGCACCCGTTTGGGTTGAAATCACCGGCACATAAAGAAGGCCCCTCCGCGCCGCAGCACGAAGAGGCCCCCTGCGACCCACCGAAGGGCGGGCTTAACGGTAGAAAATGTGCGTGTTGATGCTGGCGCGGCGCTGTTTGCGGTAGCTCCAGCGCGGCTTCACATAATTCGCGTGAAAATAGAGCGAATCTTGCGCTTCGCTTTCCCACAGGCCTTCATGCGCAATCTTCGCGATCTTCTTCGCGCGAACCCACGCAGCCGATCCGCGCTTGATGCGTGGCATCGTGCCATTCTTTACGAACGAGAATTGCGAACGCTGATAGACAACGCCGCAATAGTCCGACGGGAAAGCATTGGATTCGGCCCGGTTGATGACAACCTGCGCCACAGCCAACTGACCATGGATCGGTTCGCCGCGCGATTCGAAATAGACGGTGCCAGCAAGGCATTCCATCTGGCGCGAGAGATCCTGCGGCGCGTCGACCTGCGCAATAAGGCTGCGCAGCGAATTGGCGGAAACAGGCTGATCGGCTTTCGCCTCGGGCTCTGCTGGCGTTTCGGGAACCGTTTGCACGACTTCTTCCGAAACAAACACCGGAACGGTTTCTTCGACCATGGGCTGGTCGGGTATCGTAGCCATGTCGCCCTGCTGGGCATTTGCACCCGATGTCTCGGCGCTGGCAACGATAAGGCCGAGCATAGCAGCAATTGCCACGACGCTGGCTTTGTGTGTCTTACGACTCATGTGATCTTTTACTTACGGCGGTGAGCGCGCCAAGACGCAGGCTGGAACCTGTTTCGCGTTATTTGCGATGTGGAGAGAGTGGTTCTTTTGAAGCCTGCCGGCCGCCCCCCGTCTGCGTGCTAGCCAAACAACCTCATTGTTGCCCTGGCCGCCTGCGCGTCTGGAAGTTGAGGGCCAAATAGGCAGGTTGACGTTTAAGTCAACTTATCGGGGCAGGGATTCGATGAACCGTTGCCCGTCTGCGACGTCCGCCTCGAGAATCCAGACGTCACTATCCTGGCGCGCCCTGCGGGCCAAATACTCGGAAAATTCTTCTGATTTATCAGGCTCTTGAACCCTAGATAGTGCCCATGCACGGGTTCCGTCGAGTTGAGGCATTCTTTCGTAAAGTTGCGCATTCTGGCCATTTTCTGTCGTAACCAGCAAGACGGTGCCAGCGTCGCGCTCACCTTTGGCAAGGACCGTTCCAAAGCCTCCCTGGGCTTCGATTAGTCGTAGAAATGCAGCGATTTCGAGATGGGCGGGGAGACGCGAATCAGCCATGGTCAGCCGCCCGGGGCATATCCATCCAGCCCAGACAGGGCGATGTGCGATCGCATAAAGGTGCCTGTTCCACGCCCGATTTCATCCCCTTCGGCATCGATCAAGCGCGATTCAGCGACGAAAACGCGGCGGCGGCCGCTGACCCAGCGCCCTTCGGCCACCACCTCGCCCACTTTGACCGGCTTAGTAAAATGCAGGTTGAACGATGTCGTCAAAAGGAACCGGTCCGTGACCAAGGTGTTGGCCGCGTAAAAGGCGGCATCATCCAGCATTTTGAAATAGATCGTGCCGTGGGCTGCGCCTGCAGCGTGATAGGACTGCTCTGTCACCTGGAAAACGAGACGCGAGCGGCCCTCTTCTTCGATCGTGAGATCGGATTGGAACAAGTGGTTGACCGGGGCCGAGGCATAGAGCCGCTCGAGCGCCCTGAAATGGAGATTGGCTCCAGGAGTTCCTTCCTCAGGCTGCGTCACGGTCTACCGCATTGGTGATGAGCGCGTAGAGCGCCTCGCCATCCGGGGCTTCGGCCAATTGACGGTGGGTATCCTCGTTTCGAACGAGACGGGATATTGCCGCCAGCGCATGCAAATGAGTCGCGCCCGACTGGCTTGGAGAAAGCAGGCCGAACACGAGATCGACAGGCATCCCGTCGGCAGAACCGAATTCGCATGCCTGATCGAGCCGGAGCAGTACTGCTAGTGGACGATTGATAGTGTCCAATCTCGCATGGGGGATCGCAACACCGCGCCCGAAACCGGTGCTGCCAAGCTTTTCCCGCTCTTCCAGAGCATCAAGCACTTCCACAGCATCAAGAGTGTAGACCTCGGCAAAATGCTCCGCCAACAACGACAGAATTGCCGTCTTGTCGGTAGCTGCAACACTGGTCACGGCTTCCGGGGGGAAACGAAACAGGGCATTCATAACGCGTATCGTCGCTTTCAGAGTCTCAGTTGATTTGCGGGTCGCCTATGCTGCGCCGCGCGGGGGATACCGGTGGAGCATTAGGGAGATTGAAATCCCCCCATCTCAGTGTGGTTCGACCCAACCGATCGATCCGTCACCGCGGCGATACACCATATTATGCCTGCCGGTTCCAGCATTTTTGAAGAACATTGCGTTTGTGTCGCGCAGGTCTAGCATCATGACAGCATCGGCCACCGAAGCCTCGGGAATATCCACTTTTGTTTCGGCAACCACTGGCGGCGCATCTGCTGATTCCAGCTCTTCAATATCGTCGGGCTCTGACGCGAAAATCGTATAGGCCGCCTCTTCCTCACGCTGGGCGTGGGCCGTCTGTTCATGCCGGTCGTTCAAGCGGCGCTTGTATCGGCGCAATTGCTTGTCGATCTTCTCGGCCGCATTATCGAGTGCCAGATGCGCATCATGCGCTTCGCCATGAGCTTTCAGGACAAGGCCTTGCATCACATGGGTGACGATATCGCAGGCAAACGCACCGGCCGGCGCTTTGCCGAAAGTAACATGCGAAGAAATCGCTCGATTGAAGTATTTCTCAACGATGGTATTGAGTCGGTCTGAAGCGTGATCCTGCAGAGCTGAGCCGGTTTCCACCTGGTGGCCTGAAACACGAATATCCATCGTCGCCATTCTCCTTATATATCAACTCGTCGCAGCCACCCTGATGGGGAAGCTATGCATTCCAAAGTGGTGACTCTATCCCCTCAAGAAAAGTCTTGTGGCGCGCAATTTCGTCCGCGCTCGCCATATGCTGGCGCGGCTCGCGAAATTTCCGCTCAGTCGCTGGCATAGCTTTCGCCGTCGGGGTCACATCCGCAACGGGTCGGTCAGCATCAAGGGTCAAGCCAATCTGTCGGCCACCCGTCAGCTCGACATAGACCTGGGCCAGGAGCTCGGCATCCAGCAGCGCGCCATGCTTGACCCGGTGGCTTCGGTCGACTCCATACCGGCTGCACAAGGCATCAAGAGAAACTTTCGCTCCAGGATGTTTCTTGCGCGCTATGGCAACCGTATCGATCATCCGTTCGAGACTGACTGGTTCCAGCCCGCACAACTCGAGCTCGGTGTTGAGAAAGCCGAAATCGAACCCGGCATTGTGGGCGACAAGCGGAGCATCGCCGATGAAATCCAGCAAGTCTTGCGCGCCATCGCGGAAGAGGGGTTTGTCGGACAGGAACACTTCGGACAAGCCGTGTACTGCTTCGGCACCGGCAGGCATGTCGCGCTCGGGATTGTAATAGGCATGGAAGGTAGCACCGGTTTCAACCCGGTTGACCATTTCCACGCAGCCGATTTCAACCATCCGGTCTCCCGTCTTGGGATCTAGGCCGGTGGTTTCCGTATCGAACACAATTTCACGCATTGGAGACACTATCGGCCCATGATCGCGGCTGCGCAAGGGTGCGAATCAGTCTGACACGCGTTCCAGTATCAATTTCTCGACCAGCGCAGCTACTGCCTGCTCGGTATCCTTCAGCGATTGTCCGGTATCGATAATGTAGTCGGCCTTGGCGCGCTTTTCTGCGTCAGGGACCTGGAGCGAGAGGATATGCTCGAACTTCTCCGGTGTCATGCCCGGCCTGGCGAGCACTCGCTCACGCTGCGCTTCTGCCGGGGCAGACACAACCACGACATAATCAACAGCCTCGTGACCGCCCTTCTCGAACAGCAGCGGAATATCGAACACCAGCAAAGGCTTGTCGGCATGTTCGGCCAGAAAAGCAGTCCGATTGCGCCCGACGACCGGGTGTATGATTGCCTCGAGACGGGCCAGGGCATCCGAATCCGCAAAGACGAGTTCGCCCAATCGTTCGCGCAGTACCCCAGTCGGGCCAGTCGACCCAGGAAACGCCTGTTCGATGGCAGGTATCAACTCTCCATCCGGGCCCTGAAGCCTGCGAACCTCTGCATCAGCATCGAACACCGGGACGCCGGCACGTTCGAACATGTCTGCGACAGTCGATTTTCCCATTCCGATAGAGCCGGTGAGGCCGACAATGGTCGGTTTCTTCATGCTAGCAATAGTCCCCGCAATTCGTCGTCCCACTCGCCCGGCGCAGTCTCATGAAAGAACAGCCGAAAAGCTTCGCGCGCTTGCCCGATCAGCATCGACAAGCCGTCTATGGTGTCGAATCCGTTCGCCTGCGCGTCCCTGAGCAATGGAGTCTGCGCCGGGGACGTAACGATGTCATAGATGATGGAACCAGGTGGAGCGTGGGACACATCAAAGGGCAAGTCCGGCTGGCCCGTCATGCCCAAGGGAGACGCATTAACGACCAGATCATAACATCCTTCGCGGTCATCGAAGGCAAAGTCGGTTGCTTTGGCAAAATGACTGAGCGGCGGCGTGAAGCTTTCCCCGCGGGGCGCCAGCTCTTCCAACAAGCGCTCGGCCTTGGCCGGATCGCGACCCGCAATGACCAGTGTGAAACCCCGATCTGCCAAGGCAACAACAATCGCGCGTGCTGCTCCGCCGGTTCCAAGAATGCGGGCCATGCGAAACAGATGGTCGTTTTGCAAATCGGAAGCGAGAGGCTCGAGAAAGCCGGCCACATCAGTATTGAAACCAGTCAATGAGCCGTCTTGATTGCGCACTACAGTATTCACGGCACCGACCTGGCGGGCCAATGGGTCCAGATGGTCGAGCAAAGGCAGGATCGCCTGCTTGTGCGGCATAGTGACATTGCATCCGCGCCAGTCAGGATCGGTGCGGCGCTGGTCCAGATAGGTCTCGAGATCTCCAGCAAGGACGTGCCGGGCCTTGTAGTCAGCTGTTAGCCCAAACTTCGCGATCCAGAAGCCATGGATCAAGGGAGACTTCGATTGTGCAATCGGGTCTCCAATGACTTCGGCATAGGGCATTGTCATGCAGCAAGCACACCGCGTTCACGCAGCGCCCCAAGCACGGACAGCAAGGGCATGCCCAGAACCGTAAACTGATCTCCGATAATCCGGTCAAACAATTGCACACCACGGGCTTCGATCCTGAAAACACCGACACAGGCGCTGACCTCGGGCCACTCGGCATCAAGGTAACTTGCGATGAATTGTTCTGACAGGTCCCGCACCTTGAGCGTTGCCAATCCGTGATCGATCCATGTGATCCGGCCGTCGACCGCCAGTGCAGCGGCACTATGCAGCCGCATCGTCTTGCCCGAGAATAGGCGCAAGTGTTCGACAGCCTGATCCCGGTCTTTTGGCTTGTCGAACCTCTGGCCATCGACTTCGACCAGACTATCACTCCCCAGCACCAAGCGATGAGGATCCTTCTCGGAGACCGCAACAGCTTTGGCGGCAGCCAGGGCCTGCGCGATTTCGGCTGGTTCGGCTCCTGCCATCTCCGATTCCAGCTGGCGTTCGTCCACATCGGCAGCAATTGCTTCAAAAGCGACGCCAGCTGCCTCCAACATTGCTCTACGCGAGCCGCTTTTGGATGCGAGGATCAGAGTGGTCATATCGGCTTCTCCCCCGGCTTGATGCGGGCATGGCGTTCATTGTGTAAACGAATGATCGCGGCTGCGGTTTCCTCGATCGAGCGCCGCGTCACGTCAATGACTGGCCAATTGTTGTCGGCAAACATGCGCCGGGCGAACTTGACCTCCTCGGTCACACGATCCTTTTCGACATAGGATGTCTCGGATTGCTCGTTCAGTGTCAGCAACCTGTTGCGCCGGATCTGGACAAGACGCTCCGGCGCGGTGGTCAAGCCAACTACCATCGGTTTCTTCAATTCGAACAAGATCGCCGGGGGAGGGCTCTCTACAACCAGTGGGATATTCGCCACCTTGTAGCCGCGGTTGGCCAGATAGATGCTGGTCGGTGTCTTGGAGGACCGCGAGACCCCCGCAAGGATAATATCGGCCTCTTCCCAATGTTCTGCGCCAACACCGTCATCCTGGGCAATCGTGTACTGGATCGCCTCCACGCGCTGGAAATAGGCATCATCCATCCGGTGTTGTCGGCCAGGCCGGCCATGTGCCTCCTCTCCCAACTGACGCTCCAGCGCGTGGGTCACTTCATCAAGTGCATCGACAGCGGGGAGCGACAATTTGCGGCAATGGTCTTCCAGGGCCTCGCGCGTGGAGACATTGACCAGCGTGTAGAGAACAAGGCCGGGATTGTTGGCAAGCTCGGGCACAATGCGCTCAAGGTGTTGCTGGGACCGGACCATCGGCCAGAAATGCCGGACCACGTCGGCATTCTCGAATTGGGCAAGGGCTGCCTTGGCAATCATCTCCAGGGTTTCGCCGGTGGAATCCGACAACAGATGGAGATGGATACGGTTCATCAGCATGCCTCGACTGGTGGGGATGAGCCCTGTGGAGAATGGGCGGCATAAACCACGGGACAGGATAGCGGACAAGTTCGGGACCGGATTCCACCCCCACTGTCCCGACTCTTGCAAGGTCATTTGCAGACAGGCTGGAACCTTTTCACCAGTGTGGGGATAGTGCGCATAAGTATGTTTTGACTCAGCGTTCATGCGGATTCGCGCGCCGGAAAAAGCTGGCCCTGGCGGGAGAATTCGGGCAGGCGCGGCTTGTGCCCAGTTTCCACAGGGCCAACAGACTCCATCATCTTTCTATAAATATATTTATTGATTGGATTCCCTTCTCGATGCCTGGTCTTTTGCTCGACACACTTCGCGGAAATCGCGGGCCGAATGTCCCGCTTTGGCTTATGCGCCAGGCAGGTCGCTATCTTCCCGAGTATCGCGAATTGCGTGCCGAAAAAGGGGGGTTTCTCGATCTCGTCTATGACAGTCCGTCGGCCTGCGAAGTGACGATCCAGCCCTTGCGCCGGTTCGGCTTTGACGGGGCGATTCTGTTTTCCGACATCCTGATCGTGCCGCATGCCCTTGGCCAGAATCTCCAATTCCTCGCCGGGGAAGGGCCACATCTTTCACCCCCGCTTGCTGATGCCGAACTCAGCGATCTTGAACTGGCAAAGCACCGTTTCGATCCGGTTTATGAAACCGTGCGGCAGGTTCGTGCGAAGCTCGATGACAGCACAACCATGCTGGGCTTTGCCGGCAGCCCGTGGACCGTCGCGACATACATGATCGCCGGGGAGGGAAGCCGTGACCAGCACGCTGCCCGCTCCATGGCCTATACGAACACAGCCAAATTGCAGGGCATTGTCGATGCGATTACCGATGCAAGCATCGAGTATCTGATCGGCCAGATCGATGCCGGTGCCGAAGCTGTTCAATTGTTTGACAGTTGGGCCGGCAGCCTCGCGCCAGACCAGTTTGTGCAATGGGTGATCAAGCCGAACGCGAAGATCGTCTCTGCTCTCAAGGCAGCCCGGCCGGACACGCCGATTATTGGATTCCCAAAAGGTGCAGGCGCGAAGCTGCCAGATTACGTCGCAGGCACTGGAGTCGATGCGATTGCGCTGGATGAAACGGTCGACCCCGGATGGGCAGATTCCGTCCTTCCCGAAGACATGCCAGTCCAGGGCAATCTCGATCCGCTGCTGATTCTGGCAGGTGGTGATGCGATGGTGGAACGCGCGGAGTATATTCTTCGCAGTCTTGCAGGAAGACCGCATGTCTTCAATCTGGGTCATGGCATCGATCGACACACGCCCATCGAACATGTCGAGCGCCTGGTCGCGACGGTTCGCAATTGGCAGGGCTGATCGAGCACGCTAGGGCGGGGTGATGCAGGAATTTCTCGCAACAACCTATTTCTGGCTGAAAGCTGGCCATATCATATTCGTCATCTTCTGGATGGCGGGCCTGTTCATCCTGCCGCGGCAAATGGTGTACATGCATGCATCCGCTGCGGGATCAGATGAAGAGGCCTTGTGGGCGTCGCGCACGCAGACATTGTCGAAGGTCATCCTGATTCCCAGTATCATCCTGGTTTGGGTTCTGGGGCTCGCTCTGGCCTCTGCTGTGGGCGCTTATACCCAAGGGTGGTTTCACGCCAAATTGTTGCTGGTGGTGCTCCTGAGCGGATATCACGGCTATATGAGCGCGACAGCGAAGAAGATGGCGCGAGGCGAGCGGCCCTTGTCCGAAAAACAACTGCGCCTGTTCAACGAAGTGCCGGCCCTGGCGACCGTGCTGGTTGTGGTGCTGGTGATCGTCAAACCGTTCTGAAATTTGGCTGGGCACAGCCCGGTATCCAAATCACGAATTGACGGGCCACAACGGTGCATCTATCTCGCTTGCAACTGGCCATGGCTAGCGCGTCCATAGCGCGGCCCGACAGTGTCTTGCTTTCCCAAAGCCCAATGAGACCGGCCGGCCCAAACTTCCAAATGGAATAAACTGAAATGCATCTTAAAGATCTCAAAGCAAAAGCACCGGCCGACCTCGTTAAAATGGCCGAAGAACTGGACGTAGAGGGCGCATCGACAATGCGTCGGCAGGACTTGATGTTCTGCATCCTGCGCGAATTGGCGGAGGACGACGAATACACTGAAGACATCATGGGTATCGGCACGATCGAAGTGCTCCAGGACGGCTTCGGCTTCCTCCGCTCACCAGAGGCAAATTACCTCGCCGGGCCGGATGATATCTATGTCTCGCCCAACCAGGTCCGCAAAATGGGCCTGCGCACAGGCGATACTGTGGAAGGCGAAATCCGCGCGCCTAAGGAAGGCGAGCGCTATTTTGCTCTGACCAAACTGACCAGCGTCAACTTTGAAGACCCTGACCAGGTCCGCATGCGGACCAATTTTGACAATCTCACGCCGCTCTACCCGGAACAGAAACTCTCGCTCGACACGCTCGACCCCACGGTCGAGGACAAATCGGCCCGCGTGATCGATATCATCTCGCCGCAGGGCAAGGGCCAGCGTGCGTTGATCGTTGCTCCGCCGCGTACGGGTAAAACGGTGCTGCTGCAGAATATTGCCAAGGCCATTACCGACAATCACCCGGAGGTCTTTCTGCTTGTTCTGCTGGTCGACGAACGGCCGGAAGAAGTCACCGACATGCAGCGTAGCGTGAATGGCGAAGTGATTTCTTCGACATTTGATGAGCCGGCTACGCGTCATGTCCAGGTTGCGGAAATGGTGATCGAGAAAGCCAAACGGCTGGTTGAGCACAAGCGCGATGTCGTGATCCTGCTCGATTCGATCACTCGTCTTGGCCGTGCTTACAACACGGTCGTACCCAGCTCGGGCAAGGTGTTGACCGGCGGTGTCGATGCCAACGCGCTCCAGCGGCCGAAGCGGTTCTTCGGTGCGGCGCGTAATATTGAAGAGGGCGGTTCGCTCTCCATCATCGCGACCGCGCTGATTGATACCGGCAGTCGGATGGACGAGGTGATCTTTGAGGAATTCAAAGGCACCGGTAACTCGGAAATCGTGCTTGATCGCAAGGTTGCCGACAAGCGTATCTTCCCGGCGCTGGATGTTGGCAAGTCGGGGACCCGTAAGGAAGAGCTGCTGGTCGAGAAGGACAAGCTTTCCAAGATGTGGGTCCTGCGCCGTATCCTGATGCAGATGGGCACCATCGATGCGATGGAATTCCTCCTCGACAAGATGAAGGATTCCAAGACCAACGAAGACTTCTTCGATACAATGAATCAGTAAAGTGGGTCTGTCTGGCCCCCGTCGTTTTGCCATCACAGGCGCGCCGGGGGCCGGAAAATCCACCTTGATCGAAGCGCTTACAGCGCGCGGCTGGAATGTGGTGACCGAATCAGCGCGGGCAATTTTGCAGCGGCCGGGTGGTATGGAGCTGAGGGAGAATGACCCGCATGGCTTTGCGCTGGCAATGCTGGAAGCTGACCGTGCTATTTTCGAGGAAGCGATGCCGGGTCAAACGCTGATCTTTGATCGCGGGTTTGCCGATATTATAGCGTTTCTCAGGATCGAGAAGGTGCCGGTTTCGGACGTATTCGAGAAGGCCTGCCAACACCTACGCTTCGATGCACCGGTGTTTCGCGCACCGGCGTGGAAGGGCATCTACCGGCAGGACGACCAGCGGATCCAAACCTGGGACGAGGCCGTCGAAAGCGATCGGCAATGCACCAAGGCATGGCGCGAATTCGGCTATGAACTGCTGGATCTGCCACTAGCGAGCGTCGAAGAACGGGTTGCATTTGTCGAGCGGCATTTGGGACCTGATCACTGGCCCAAGACTTAGCCTGCCTTCATCTTCTCCAATTGCGCGCCCATCATGTCCCAAACCTTGTTGACGGCCTTGAGCGGGCGCACCATCACTTTGAAGTCAGTGATCAATCCGTCATCGTCGAAGGTGATCATATCGATCCCGTTGACCTGGATACCATCCATGTCCGTGCGGAATTCCAGCACGGCGCAGTTTCCGTCAACGATCTCGCGCAGATATTCGAAACTGTCATTGCCGAGCGTTTGCCCGGCGGCAGACAAATAGGCGATAACAATCGGCCGTCCTTCCTGCGGTGTGTGCACGACAGGGGAGTGAAACACTGCATCTTCGTGCATGATTGCTGTTAGCTGGGCGGGATCGCTCCCTCCCTCAATCACTTCATGCCAAGCTTTCAAACCTTTGGCGGCACTCATTGTTTTCTCCTGAAACTGTTGGCTTGGGCCATGGACCAGGCCAACCCCGTCTGCCCTTCGACGACGCGGGACAACAAGCATCCCGGCTCGAGGAAAGTGTAGATTTGCGCGATTGCGTCGGATCGCGCGCCATTGATGCGTTCTCGCATGTCCTTGGGCTCGATATCCCAAGGAGAATCAAGCCCCATCGCAACTGTGATCTCGCGCAGCGAATGTAAGGTCTGTTTCTGGAACCTGGCGACACGTGGAGCCTTGTCTTCAACCACTAGCCCCTTCTGTCGCCACGGGATCTGTGTCGCAACGCCGGTAGGGCAGTGGCCGGTATGGCACTCCATTGATTGCACACAGCCAAGCGCGAACATGAAAGGGCGGGCCGCATTGCACCAGTCGGCCCCGATTGCGAAGCTCTTGGCCATTTGTGCGCCAGAATGGATTTTGCCTGAGGCACCAAGCCTGACTTGGTCTTTGAGGCCCACACCAACCAGGGCATTGCGCATCCAGATCAGACCTTCGCGCAGCGGCATGCCGACGCTGTTCGACAATTCTAGAGGAGCCGCGCCGGTGCCACCCTCTGCGCCGTCGACAACCACGAAGTCCGGGGTGATGCCTGTTTCAATCATCGCCTTGGCCAAAGCCATGACCTCGTGGGGCTGGCCGACACAAAGCCATGACCTCGTGGGGCTGGCCGACACAAAGCTTGATCCCTGTCGGCTTCCCGCCGGAAAGGTCTCGGAGCTCGGCAATCCATTCCATCAACTCGATCGGGGTAGAGAAAGTAGAGTGGGCGGCGGGGGAGTAGACTGTCTTTCCCACCGGTACACCGCGCGCTTCAGCGATTTCTTCGGTGACTTTCTCTCCGGGAAGTACCCCGCCATGGCCGGGTTTTGCGCCTTGGCTGAGCTTGATCTCGACCATTTTGACTTGGTCGTCGCTGGCCTGCTCCGCAAATTGGTCAGGATCGAAGTCACCATCTACTCGCCGGCAACCGAAATAGCCGCTGCCTAGCTCCCAGATCAGGTCACCGCCATGCTTGCGATGATAGCGGCTGATACTGCCTTCGCCGGTATCGTGGGCGAAGTCTCCGATCTTGGCCCCTTGATTGAGGGCTTCGATGGCATTTGCTGAAAGCGAACCAAAGCTCATCGCTGAGATGTTGAGGAGGGCTGATGAATAGGGCTTTGAGCAGTCCTTGCC
Organism: Parerythrobacter jejuensis; assembly: GCF_039536765.1. Taxonomy (NCBI): domain Bacteria; kingdom Pseudomonadati; phylum Pseudomonadota; class Alphaproteobacteria; order Sphingomonadales; family Erythrobacteraceae; genus Parerythrobacter; species Parerythrobacter jejuensis. The sequence goes on along the minus strand of NZ_BAAAZF010000001.1, from coordinate 1,899,979 downwards.
ACCGATATCGAGACGCCAGCTCTCCGGCGCTTCCTCGCGCGGGACAACCGAGTGGCCGAGCCAGTCATATTCATCAGAATAGACATCGAGCTCGGTCCCCATCGGGTGTGAATCCAGATCACCTTTCGCCCGGGCGTAGACAAGCGCCCGCTCCTGATGGCTGAACGGGCGGCCCTCCAGGTCTCCCTGGACAATATAGGATTGGAAGAAGGGGCGCAGGTCTTCCATGATCCACCGCACCCGCGCCATCAACGGATAATTCCGTCTAAGTGTGTGATGCGTCTGGATAAAATCCCATAGGGCAATCAAGCTGAGCGGGGCAAGAACGACGAGCGCCGATGGTAAGAACCATGCCGCCAAGCCCGACAAGGCCAGCAAAAGAGCCGGGATCAGATAGCGCCAATAGAGTATCACCGGGCGTTCTAGCCGAGGTGCTCTGCAAAGAACGCGTCGGTCCGGGAGTCCGCCAGTTGGGCTCCGTCTTCGTCGCGTCGCTTGCCAAACTGAGTCGCGAAGCCGTGATCGAGCCCGTCATAATCGTGCAAAGTCACTTTGGGATGCGAATCCAATCCTTCGTGCATCGCCTTCTGAGCTGCGGCATCGACAAAGCCATCTGCCGTGGGGATATGCAGCATCAGCGGATTGGCGATAGCGTTTGCTTCATTGAGCATGTCGGGCACGCCAACAGCATAGTATCCGACGCTGGCATCGCTATCGGTCCGGGCTGCGGTCATAAAGGCGAGCTTGCCACCCAGACAGTATCCGACAGCACCGACCTTTTTACCGCCGGTTTCAGCCCGTGCCCATTTGATTGTCGATTCGATATCGACAATGCCGACATCCGGATCGAATTGTCCCATATAATCAAGAGCTTGTTGAAATTCTGCTTCGACATCCGGGTCGAGTTCGATGTTCCTTCTCAAACGCCAGAACAGGTCGGGGGCAACGGCCAGATAGCCTTGTTCGGCCAGCAGATCGCACTTCTTCCGGATGCCCGCATTCACACCGAAGATTTCCTGGATGACGACTATTGCGGCTTTCGGTTCGCTCTCGGGCCGTGCAACATACGCCGAGAATTCGTGATCTCCGGTGTGCGAAGCAATGGTGACGGTGGCGGTCATGCTTTATCTCTCTCCAGCGAAGAATCCTGTGTTTGGTGACCTATCGCTTGCGTGTGGCGCTTGGCAAACCCAAATAGATGTCTTGAGCATAACGGAGGAAGCCCAATGAAGGTCCATATCGAAATCGACTGCACGCCTGAGGAGGCGCGAACCTTCATGGGACTGCCTGATGTCAGCAAGGCCAATACGGTCTATGTCGATACCATGGCCAAAGCGATGAAGGGGGTTTCAAACCCCGACCAGCTGCAGGAAATTGCGAAGAATATGGCGCCGATGGGCCAGATGGGGCTGAAACTGTTCCAGAACTTCGTCGAAGGAAGCATGGCGGCCGGAGCGCGCTCTACGGGGTCGTCCAAGAAAGACGACGACTAGCGCCCAACTAACCAGACCATGGATACGATTTTCGCCCTTTCCAGCGGAGCACCGCCTGCTGCCATAGGGGTGATGCGCATTAGTGGGCCTTTGGCGAAACACGCACTGGAGAGTTTGGGGGGAGGGGCACCTGATCCCCGCCGTGCGTCCTTGCGAACCCTACGGAATAGCAACGGGGATGTTCTCGACACGGCTCTCGTTCTGTGGCTGCCCGGGCCTGACAATGCGACCGGTGAGGACAGTACGGAATTGCATTGCCATGGAGGCAGAGCCGTCATCGGAGCCATCGAAGCTTCGCTTTTGGAGATAGACGGGCTGCGCAAGGCAGAGCCTGGCGAATTTACGCGACGTGCGTTCGCAAACGGCCGCATGGACCTGGCGCAGGCTGAGGGCTTGGCAGACCTCTTGTTTGCCGAAACCGAATTGCAGCGGCAGGTTCTTCAAGTCTCCGCAGGAGGCGGGTTGTCCAAGACAATCGGGGAATGGCGTGAACAGGTTCTGGGCCTGTCGGCTCAGGTTGAAAGCGCCTTGGACTTTTCGGACGAAGATGATGTCGATCAGCTCGCGCCACCCTTCTTCGCGCATGCCTCGCGGTTGGCGGGTGAGCTTGCGGCGTGGCTCAACAGGCCACGTGTCGAGCGCTTGCGCGATGGCATACGCGTCGTGCTTGCTGGACCTCCAAATGCTGGGAAATCAACCCTTTTCAACGCTTTGCTAGAAAGCGAAGCGGCCATTGTTTCGGAAATTGCAGGGACGACACGCGACGTGATTGAACGTCCGGTATCTTTCGAGGGTATTCCCTTCGTCCTGACTGATACTGCTGGTTTGCATGAGGGCAGTGAAGACGCGATCGAGCGCGTCGGGATCGAACGTGCTCGCGAGGCGCTGGAGAAGGCCGATATCGTCTTGTGGCTTGGGCCGGAGGGTGAGGGTCCGCCTGGTGCATGGGAAATCGAAGCCCGGATCGACCGTGTAGAGCACTTCGTGAAAGCGTCGCCCCGTATGAGGCTGTCCGCTGCGACGGGCGAGGGGCTGGGTGTCTTGATTGGCGGCCTGACGCAAGTAGCACGCGACCTTCTGCCCCGACCTGGCGAATCTGCAGTGAACCAGCGCCAACATGCGTTGTTGGCAGAGGCACAGGGTGCTATCGATATGATCACTCCGGAAACCGATCTATTGGTTGTGGGCGAGCACCTGCGAACTGCGAGATCGGCGTTTGACCGGTTTTCGGGGCAAACCGGCACAGAAGATATGCTTGATGCCCTGTTCGGACAGTTTTGCATCGGAAAATAGAGCCTTCTTTGGCCGTACCGAGTCCCTGCTTTTCTACCGATGTTCCACGTGAAACAGACTGGCTTGCCGCCAAACTGGGCTGTATGAGCATTAAGATGCACAAGTTTGATGTCATCATTGTGGGCGGCGGCCATGCCGGCGTAGAAGCTGCGTGCGCGGCTGCGCGCATGGGTGTGTCAGCTGCTTTGGTAAGCTTCGAACCCGAAAAGATCGGCGCGATGAGCTGCAATCCTGCCATTGGAGGCCTTGGTAAGGGTCATCTGGTGCGCGAGGTTGATGCTTTCGATGGCATTATTGCCCGAGCCGCTGACTTCGCGGCTATCCACTATCGGATGTTGAATCGCTCAAAAGGCAGCGCTGTTTGGGGCCCGAGAATCCAGGCTGACCGCAAGCTCTTCCAGTCTGCCGTTCAAAGCTTGGTAGCAGAGCAAGAGAATCTGACGATCGTCGCGGGAGAAGTCTCTGCATTGAGAATGGGGGCGGGGCGCGTCAATGGCGTGTCCCTTGCCGACGGTACAGAGCTGGCCGGAAATGCGGTGATCCTATGTACCGGGACATTTCTGGGCGGCACCCTCTTTCGGGGTGAGGAGCGGATGACCGGTGGGCGTATAGACGAAGATTCTGCCTCGCGGCTTGCGGAGCAGATGTACGCGCTGGACCTGCCGATGGCGCGCTTGAAGACGGGCACTCCGCCCCGTCTGGATGGCCGCACAATCGACTGGGCAAGCCTGCCAGAGCAGCCCTCTGACGGAGACGGGTGGACAATGTCGGCGATTACCGCCGAACGGCGCAACCCCGAGGTTTTTTGCGGCGTTGCCCGCACAAATGCGCGAAGCCACGATATCATTCGTGCCAATCTTGATCGCTCCCCGCTCTTCTCCGGGGCAATCGACGCGGAAGGACCGCGCTATTGCCCGTCAATCGAGGACAAGATCCACCGGTTTGGCGATCGCGATGGGCACCAGGTCTTTCTGGAGCCGGAGGAGCTGGATAGCCACCTGATCTATCCGAACGGGATCAGCACGTCGCTGCCGACCGACGTGCAGCAAGACATGTTGCGGGCCATGGATGGGCTCGCTCAGGTCGAGATGGTCGTTCCTGGCTATGCGGTTGAGTATGATCATATTGACCCACGCGCGCTGACATCAGGCCTCGAGCTCAAGGATCTGAAAGGCCTCTATTGCGCGGGTCAGATTAATGGCACGACTGGCTATGAAGAGGCCGCTGCGCAGGGCCTCGTCGCAGGTTTGCACGCCGCCAGTGAGGTGCTGGGTACTGCGGGGCCAACTCTTGATCGTGCTAACAGCTATATTGCGGTCATGGTAGATGACCTCACATTGCACGGCGTGACCGAGCCCTACCGCATGCTGACATCGCGGGCGGAGTACAGGCTGCGACTGAGGGCGAATAACGCCTCGACGCGCCTTACTCCTTTGGCGATCGAACTGGGCTGCGTGTCGATCCAGCGCCGCGAGTGGTTTGAGAGACGCAGTGAGCTGAGGGATCGAGCCGATGCAACCCTCGAAACGCAAGTGACCGCCACGCAGATGCAACGGGCAGGGATGGATGTGCGGAGTGATGCAGGCCGCATGACATTGCGGGAATGGCTTCGCTTCCCGAGCATTGGATTGGGTGATCTGGCCGAATTCACCGGAGATCTTCACCTGGATGCGGAATTGGCTGATGAACTGGCCGAGGATGCATCCTACGCGCCATATCTGGCGCGTCAGGATGCCGAATTGCGGGAATTGCGCGCGAACGAGGCTGTTGCACTCGATGCTGCTTTTCCGTTCGCGGAGGTTCCAGGTCTGTCGAACGAAATGGTGGAACGCCTTACAGCAGCGCGCCCCGAAACACTTGCGGCAGCAGGGCGCATAGGGGGGATCACCCCTACTGCGCTGGCTGCCGTACTTGTCTATGCGCGCAAGCGTGCCAAGAGGGCCGCGTGACGGGACTCCTCACCACGGAGGAAGAGGGTAAGGCCTTCGTTCGCGACCGATGCGATGCTGGCGCGATGCAGAAGCTGGAACTGCTCGTTGAGAAGCTGGGCGAAGAAAATGCGATACAGAATCTCGTCTCTGCGAACTCACTTAAGCAAGTCTGGGTGCGCCACATTGCGGACAGTGCTCAGCTGTTAGATCATGTTCCACGTGAAACGCCCTCGCTTTTCGATTTGGGGTCAGGCGCCGGCTTTCCAGGCCTTGTCATAGCGGCGATGCGGCCGGGATTGAGGGTAACTCTTGTCGAATCACGAAAGCGACGGATCGATTGGCTGGAGCGTATGGTCAGTGAACTTCACCTCGATACCTGTGTAGTTGAGGGCCGTCGTCTTGAGGCGGTTGAGGGCCAGCGGGTTGGTGCCATAACGGCACGTGCCTTCGCACCGCTGGAGAAACTCCTCAGTTTGTCCGCAAGGTTTTCCACCAAGGACACCACATGGGCCTTGCCCAAAGGTCGCTCCGCCGCGCAAGAATTGCGGGGTGTGAGTCGGAAATGGCAGAGATTGTTCCACGTGGAACAATCAATCACCGACCCTGAGGCCGCCATCCTGGTCGGGCGCGGGGTACCAAAAGGGAAGGGTGCAGCATGATCCGGATTGCCGTAGCGAACCAGAAGGGTGGTGTTGGAAAGACGACCACCGCCATAAATATCGCCACAGCAATGGCTGCAACTGGTTGGAAAACCTTGCTTATCGACCTCGACCCGCAGGGGAATGCGTCGACTGGTATGGGTATCGATGCGCAAAATCGGGTCAAGTCGAGCTACGATGTCTTGGTCGATGAGATGCCGTTGCGCGAGTGTATCGTACCGACGGCTATTCCGGGTCTCGACATCGTGCCGGCCACACAGGATCTGAGCGGCGCTGAAGTTGAACTGGTTTCGGTTGAAGATCGGACGGATCGGCTGCGTCAGGCTCTCCTGGGGGACACCGAGCACGAAATCTGTTTCATCGACTGCCCTCCTTCACTTGGCCTGCTCACCCTCAACGCATTGGGAGCGGCTGATACCTTGCTGGTGCCGCTGCAGTGCGAATTCTTTGCATTGGAGGGCCTGAGCCAGCTTTTACAGACCGTAGAGCGTGTGCAGCAGAGGTTTAATCCTGACCTTGGCATCATCGGCGTTGCTCTTACCATGTTCGACAGACGCAATCGCTTGACTGACCAGGTGGCAGACGATGTGCGAGACTGCCTGGGTGATCTGGTGTTCGAGGCCGTCATTCCGCGCAATGTCCGGTTGTCGGAAGCCCCCAGCCACGGCTTACCTGCACTGGTTTACGACCATTCTTGCGCAGGTAGCCGCGCCTACATGGCATTGGCGCGTGAATTAATCGGACGCCTACCTGAAGAGAGGAAAGCCGCGTGAGCGACAAGCCAACAGACCCAATTCGGATCAGTGCCGTTCCGCGCGCATCGGACAAAAAAAAGAAGCTTGGCAAGGGGTTGGGCGCCCTGATGGGTGAAACGCGGCGAGAGGAGCCTCTTGTCACGAATGCGCCAACTAGCGCGGCAGGCGAAAGTTCGGGAGCCACGGGAGCGCCCCAGGATGGGCTGGCTTCGCTCCCGATTGCCTCGATTTCGCCCTTGCCCGGTCAGCCGCGCACACATTTTGACGAGACAGCCCTGGAAGAACTTGCCGCGTCGATCGCCGAACGTGGCGTGATTCAACCCATTATCGTGCGCCCAATGGCGAAGGGCCGATACCAGCTTGTCGCTGGCGAGCGCCGTTGGCGGGCCGCGCAACGGGCCCGATTGCACCAGATTCCCGCCATCATTCGCGATCTGGACGAGCGTGAGGTGATGGCCCTCGCGCTGATCGAGAACATCCAGCGTGAAGACCTCAATCCGATCGAAGAGGCGCGGGCGTACCATCGACTCTCTGACGAGGAGGGCCTGAGCCAGGCCGAAATCGCCAAGATTGTCGAGAAATCGCGCAGCCATGTCGCAAATCTCCAGCGCCTGCTGATCTTGCCCGAGCCGGTTATCGCGCTTGTCGAGAGCGGTGACCTGTCGATGGGACATGCACGTGCTCTCATCGGGCATGATGATGCCACGGTACTGGCACAACAGGCGGTCGACGGAAAACTGTCGGTGCGCGAAGTCGAGAAGTTGGTGCGGGGAGGGCAGGCTCCCCGGAAATCGTCCGCAAAGCAGAAAATTTCGCGCGATCCGATGAAGGATGCCGATATCGCTGCCGTTCAGGGGCACCTTGAAGAATTTCTTGGTCTTCCGGTGCGTATCAAGACGGATACAGATCCGCGCTCCGGGGCGGTTACGATCCGTTACCGGACCCTCGATCAGCTTGACCTGATTTGCCAGCGCCTGACCGGCGGCGACATCTAGATCATATTTTTCAAAGAGTTATTTTCCTCACCTGCCGAAAAAGTTAACAGAAAACCGTTCACCTGTTAACCATTCTCAGTAGCGAAGCCCTTACTCGGTAGTTCTACTTAGAGCCCACGGACCGGTCGGGAGACCAGTTCGGCGGGGCAACCAACACGTGGTCCCGCTCGGGGAATCCGAAGACCAAGTTGGAAGGACCATAAGAATGAAAAATATGCTTCGTACGGGCGCCGCCATTGCTGTTGCTGCAGGTGCCATGATTGCCGTTCCGGCTCATGCACAGGCTGACAATGAAGCCACTGCAAACGCCAAGGCAGAAATTCTCAGCGCCCTGACGCTGGAAGTCGAAACCGGCACGCTGCTGGACTTCGGCAAGATCACCGTCACCGATACTTCGGCTGACCCTTCGCTCAACACCTATGATGCTGTGCTGTCCGACAACCTCGGTTCGCCTGAAATCACCTGCGCCGACGCCGAGCTGATCTGCTCGGGCACCGTCAACATGCCGCAGTTCAACATTTCGGGCGGTACCGCCAGCAAGCCCGTCGTGATCTCGCTGCCTTCGGCTGCTATCACGCTGAGCGAAACCGGTGGCGACACCATGTCCGTTTCGGGCTGGACGTCGACCGAAGAGCTGAACGCCCTGGTCCAGGATACCGATCCGGTAACCGGCGATCCGCTGTTCAATCCTGACAACTCGCCGGTTCTGGTACGTAGCGGCGACGCAACGACCGCCGCTCCGGGCATGGTTCTGGACGGCTCGGGTGAAGGTAGCTTCATCGTCGGCGCTACCTTGGCTGTTCGCGGTGACCAGTCGGTCGGCGTATACACCGGTCAGTTCGACGTGAGCGTCAACTACGAATAAGTCTGGTTGCAGACGAAAAAGCGAAGGCCGCGCTCCGGAAACGGGGCGCGGCTTTCTGTTTATGGGCCGTTACCACGTGCCCTCGGGCCATCCTTTAGCGGTTCTTAACCCTCTTCGATTACCGATGGTTGGTGAAATCATCGATGCCGGAAGAATGCCGGCATGCGACATATCGGAGGACAAACGATGCGCATCCGCCTGTTCGGCAAGGCCTTTTCCACTATCCTGCTGTTTGTGACCGCGGCCGTTGGCTTGCAGTCGGCGCCTGCCGTTGCGCAGGGTGACCTATTGGTAGCCCCAACCCGCGTAATTCTCGATGGCCGTCGCGGCGGCGAAGTAATCTTGAGCAATATCGGTTCCGAAGAAGCAACTTACCGGATCGGCCTCGAGCTGCGCCGGATGGATGGCAATGGCAATCTTTCCGAGATTTCGCGCGAAGATGCCAACACGCTCGAGCAGGCTGCCTTGTCCATGGTCCGCTACGCACCGCGCCGGATCGTGCTGCCGCCAGGCCAGCCGCAATCGGTTCGTATCTCTGCCCGCCCGCCGGCTGAATTGCCCGACGGTGAGTATCGGGCCCACCTTTCGTTTCGCGCCATCCCAAAACCCAAGCGCCTCGACCCCACTGCGCCAGAAGCGCAAGGGCTCGTGATCGATATCCAGGCGATATATGGCGTCACCATTCCGCTGATCATCCGCAAGGGTAAGGTGGAAAGCGGCGCGACTCTGGCAAAACCACAGATCTTCGAGGATCCGCGCGGCGGACTGATCGGTTTGGTCCTCAATCGCGAAGGCACGGGTTCAACCTATGGTGCATTGCACGTGAAGGTGCCGGGTGAAGACAAGCCCATCACTCTGGCCGCTGGAGTCGCGCTTTATCCCGAAATTGACCAGCGGGTCGTTTCTATCCCGGTCAGCGCAGAGCAACTCGCATCCATGCGCGGGCGTGGACCGGTAACGATCGAATATCGTGAACTCCCTGAAAACGGTGGTGAATTGATCGCCTCCGTCGAAGCGGACCTGGGCTAGCCCGCCACAGGCATTGACCGGAAAACACGGTGATACCTCGTACAGCCAAGGCCTTTAGCGCCGCTGCAGCTCTCGCTGCGGCGGCGTTCGGCTGTGCGACGCCGGCAATGGCCCAGGCCGGGACCGCTGAATCCACCCGCTACCAACCGACAGAAGATGACTTCGTCATCCTTGAAATGCGGGTGAAGAATTTCCGGCTCCCGCTCGATATCCGTGGCTATCAATTGGATGGCGGCGTGTGCCTTGACCTGGCCGACGTCATTCAGTCACTCGACCTGCCTGTGCGCCTCGACAAGAAGTCGCGCCGCGCAACCGGCTGGTTGTTCTCGGAAGATCAGGTTTTCACGCTTGATCGCGAAGCAAATACGGTACAAAACGTGAACAGTCGGAATGCGCCGCTGGCAAACGACATATATGACACGCCCGAAGGGTGGTGCGTCGATACCAAGGCGCTAGGGCGCTGGTTCGGCGTTACTTTCACGCACGATTTGTACAACTCGATCGTGACTTTGGAGAGCGAGAAGCCGCTCCCGTTCCTGCAAGCGATGGAGCGCAGAAGTCGCGCGGCGCGACTTAAGGGCAAGAAGAAAAAGGCCTTCGACCTCTCGGCATTTCCGTCGCAAGACATGGAATACAAACTCTGGCGCACGCCGTCAGTCGATGTGAATGTGCGCAGCAGCGTTGCCATGGCGCCCGGCCAGAAGACGCGCACACAGGGCCGTGTTGAGCTTTACGCGGCGGGTGAGGCGCTGGGCGTCAGCTACAATGCACGCCTGGCCACGGATAACCGGCTTTCGCCGACCAGTTTGCGGGTGCAGGCCTTTAGGTTTGATCCAGAAGCCGGACTTCTCGGCCCGCTCAAGGCGCGTCAAGTCATTGCGGGCGATGTCCAGGGCGAGTCCGGTCAGTTGACGGCCCAGGGTGGCGTGGGGCGCGGCGTGGCTGTCAACAACCTTCCTATCGGACGCGACCGGCGGTTCTCGACCACCGATCTGCGCGGCACGATGCCGGCGGGTTGGGATGCCGAGCTCTATCGCAATGGACAGCTGATCGCGTTTCTCGATGCGCCGATCGATGGGCGGTATGAATTCCTTGAAGTGGACCTGTTTTACGGACGGAACGACTTTGAAGTCGTCCTGTATGGCCCGCAGGGACAGGAAAAGCGTGAAGTCGTCTCCTTCCCGGTGGGAGGAAGCTTACTCGAGCCGGGAACCTTGCACTATTGGTTCAATGCGCTGCAGGATCGCCGCGATCTCATTGATTTACGGTCCAATTCTCCGCCCGGAGTGGGTGCATGGCGTCTTGCCGCTGGATTTGACTACGGGATCGACAAACGCACCAGCGCTTCGCTGAGTGCGCATAGTATCGACTTTGCCGGTCGACGGCGAAGCTATGTCGAAGGACTGGTCAACCGATCCTTTGGTGCCTTCCAGATCCAGGCCGGCGGCGCACATGAAATTGGTGCGGGATTCAGTGGTATAGTCCAAGGGAACGGCCAAATCGGTCGGTTCAACCTCGGCGCATCGGTGCTGTGGGTCTCGGACGACTATACCAGCGAGTTTGTGAGCTCTGGCGTTAAGAATAAATTTACCTTTCAGGCAGACACGTCGCTGCGGTTGGGGCGCGTCAGCGTGCCGATCCAGGCGGCCGTCAATCGTTCGAACCTTCGCAATGGCTCGACATCTACGCAAGCCTCGCTCGCAACCTCGATTGCGCTGAAGCGATTGAGCCTGACCGCGCAAGTGGGCCATGGGCAGTTTGAAAATGCCTTAACCGGCGAAACGAGCAAGAACACGACATTGCAATTGCTGGCCAATGCCCAGATCCTCGGCGTCCGGGTCCGCGGCGCCGCCAATTTCGATCTTTCGGGCCCCGAAAAAGGCTTGCGAAACATACGCTTGTCGACGCGCAAGAGCCTGTCGGATCGCAATGATGTTTCGATTGATGTCGATTACATTCCGTCCAGCAAAACAGCCACTTTCGGCGCCGGCTACACGCATACGTTTGACCGTTTTGCCCTCAATAGCACGCTGAATTACAGTACGGACGGGGCGATCGGTGCCGGGATTTCCCTTGCCTTCAGCCTTGGGCCTGACCCGGTCAATGGCGGCATCCGCGTCTCACAACGGCGACTGGCACGCGGTGGCCAGGCGGTTGTGAACGTATTTCGGGACACCAATGGCGACGGAGTTCGCTCTGCCGACGAACCCATGCTGCCCGACGTGACGGTTACCGCGGGCCTCGCAGGAACTTCGGAGCCGACTAACGAAGAGGGCCGGACCGTGGTCGATACCCTCAAGCCATTCCGGCCGGTTCTGGTGGGCATTGATGCTTCCTCGCTCGATGATCCGTTCTTGGCCCCTGCGAGTGAAGGCGTGGTGATTGTCCCGCGCCCGGGTGTCCATGCAGAAATCGACATTCCCATCTCGGCCACCGGAGAGGTTGAAGGCGTGATTCTCTCGTCGAGCGGGCGTGAGCTGGGAGGGCTGGATCTCGAGCTGATGGACACTGCAGGCCGCGTGGTTGCCAGCACCATTAGCGAGTTCGACGGATTTTTCCTTTTCGAACGTGTGCCTTACGGAAACTATCGCTTGCGCGTAGCCCCCGGCATCGCGCGCCAGTTGAAGGTGAAGACCGCTCTAGCCACCGATGTCACCATCAACAGCGACAGCGATATTGCCCGTCTGGGTACCATCCAGCTGGAAGAAGGCGTGCCCGCAATTATCGCCGGAGTTGAAGCTGACCCGTCAATCCCGGTCGGCCGCAACCCCTAGGCGATAGTCTCGCCAAACGCTTATTTTCCTTTGGAATATTTGATCCGCTTGGTCGGCTGCTGCTTGATATAGCGCACTTTCCGAGCAGGGGCTGGACGACGCGCATGCACCTTCTTGTGCACGATCACTTCTTCCTCGACCCATTCCTCGGTCACAATTTCCCGGACGACCGGCACATAGGCCGGTCCGTGATGGACTACGACAGTCGTGACCGGTGCCACGACATAGCCGCCAGACCATCCACCCCAACCGTAACCGTAACCATGTCCATAACCGTGACCGCCACCGGGATAGCCGGCGCCTTGCCAGCGACCGCCATCTTCGTAACGCTCAAGCCAGCGCTTGCATTCCTTCTTGGTCGGGTCCCCCTTGGCCAGACCGATGGCAGCGCCGATTGCGACACCGGCGAGGCCACCGACGCCAGCACCGATCAATGTGCCGCCCAGCCGCTCGCTGTCGGCAATTCGGTTGCCGATGACGCCCCCGGCCGCTGCGCCCAGCACACCGCCAATAACACCACCACGATCGCCTCGGCGACGACGCTCCTTGAGATAGGCGCGGCAATCATCGATCCAGGTGTCGCGATTCATAACCGGCGGCATGGGAGGGTATCCCGCCTGTGGCGGGTAACCGGCTTGCTGCGGGTAAGGCTGCGGATAGGCTGATTGAGGATAGCCACCTTGCGTCGGAGCGGCTGCGACAGGCTGCGGCATGGGCGGATGCATCATGCCGGCCGGGCCATGGGTGGCGACCGGAGCAGGCATCGGCGGCGCCTGATCATATTCTACGTCGTATTCGACATCATAGCCATTAGCCGACGGCATCCGGGCCGGGATCGGCTGCACAACCGGCTCGCGCACAAAGACCGGCTGCGGTTCGCCCTCGGGAAGAGGCTGGGCATATTCATAGACGCGCTCTTCATAGGTCATTTCCTGTGCAGCCAAAGCTGGCGCGGCGGCAATGATTGCAGTGAGAGCAGAGCCCGTTGCAGCGAGGCGACGGATTGGCAAACGGGTCGACATGGCATTCCCCTTAGGCAGTTTCGAGATCGTGCGCGGATGCACGAATCCTGTGCGTTAAGAGAAAATTTAACATCGTAAGGCGCAGAGTCACGCGGTTGCGCGGCTCCTGTCCCGTTTCGGGTCGAATCGTTGGCTAACGCATCAAATGCGGTCAGCGATCCGGTTGGCCAGAGTCTCGATACCCTCAGCATCTTCTACGCTGAATCGCGCTTTCGTCGGCGCATCCAGATCGATAACGGCGATCACGCTTCCGCTCTGCAGGATCGGAACCACCAGTTCCGACTGGCTCGCCGCGTCGCATGCAATATGACCGGGGAAGGCATGAACATCTTCAACCCGCTGGGTTTCGCCGGTCTCGGCGGCTGTGCCGCAAACGCCTTGGCCAATCGGTATCCGGATACAGGCCGGCCTGCCAATGAAGGGCCCGAGGACCAGTTCTTCCCCAACGACACGGTAAAAGCCGGCCCAATTGAGGTCGGGGACATACTCCCACATCAAGGCGGCCAGATTGGCCATGTTGGCCACGCTATCCTTCTCGCCTTGCGTGAGTGCATCGGCCGCATCTGCCAATTGGCGGTAGCGTTCGGCGGGAGGGGTGGTGGCATCGGGGGCAAAATCGAACATATACACTTCGATCTAGACAGTGGACGCTGCGGCGCAAGCGCTGGCGCCTCAAAAAGATTGCCGCCGCTAGCTGGGTTGCCTATTCCACACTGCCATGAGCACTCGCCGCAAAATACTGATCGCCCTTCTTGTCATCGTCCTGGCCCTTGGCCTTGCCTTGTTCTTCCTCACTCGCGGTAATACCGCCGCGCTGTCCGTGGACGAAGTCACCGGAACGGATCCGACCCTTGCAGAACCGCAGGGCGAGGCGGTCCCGACAGTGCGGATCGCCGAACCGGTCGGCTGGGAAGACGGCGAATTGCCAACAGCGGCGGACGGTCTTGTCGTCAACCGCTTTGCCGAGGGTCTGGACCACCCACGCGTGCTCCATCGGCTGCCTAACGGCGACGTTCTGGTCACGCTGACCCGCGCACCAAAAAGTGAAGACGGCGGCGGCATCACCGGCTGGATCGCAGACCTGTTGATGGGCTGGGCCGGGGCAACCGGCGATTCGGCCAACGAGCTGGTCCTGCTGCGAGATGCCGACGGCGATGGCACTGCCGAAGTCAAACAGGTGCTGACGGATGCCCTTGATTCACCTTCGGGCATCGCCTGGCGCGAGGGCACACTTTATATCGCCAATCACGACGCGCTCCTGGCCTTTCCCTATGAATTGGGCACGATGGAGTTGACCGGCGAACCGCGCAAATTGATGGATCTTGCACCGGGCGGGGGGCACTGGATGCGCAATATCGAGCTCAGTCCTGACGGGACACGCATTTATGTTGCGGTCGGCTCGGTCTCGAATATCGGCGAGCAGGGCATGGAGGTCGAAGAGGGCCGAGCCATGATCTGGGAGTATAATCTCGAGACCAATTCGCAGCGCCCGTTTGCGGTTGGTTTGCGCAATCCCAACGGGCTCGACTGGAATCCGATGTCGGGCGAGCTTTGGACCACCGTCAACGAGCGTGACATGCTCGGCAGCGATCTGGTGCCTGATTATCTGACCAATGTCCCGGTCGGCGCGCAATATGGCTGGCCGTGGGTCTATTGGAAGGACAATTTCGACGACCGCGTCGACGCGCCGATGCCCAATTTCCTGACCGAATATACCCGGCGACCCGAATACGCGATGGGCCCGCATGTGGCCGCACTGGGCCTGGTCTTCAGCGCGGAGGGTAACCGAATGGGGCCGGCATTTGGCCGCGGTGCCTTTATCGCTCGCCACGGGTCTTGGAACCGCAAGCCGCCGTCAGGGTATGACGTGGTCTATGTTCCCTTCGATGAAAGGGGCAATCCGCTCGGTAAGCCCATTCCGGTTCTGACCGATTTCCTCAAGGACAATGGCGATACACGCGGGCGGCCGACCTGGGTCGAATGGGGCGGCGATGGATCGTTGCTGGTCACCGATGATACGGCCGGGATTGTTTGGCGCGTTCAGGCGCCGGATGCCGAGCCTGCTCCCGCGATTGCGCGCTTCGAAAGCGAAAGCTTGCGGCCACGTACAGAGCTGCGCGGTGATCCTCGCGCCAGCTTCTCCGAGGATTTCGCGCGCGAAAACAACCCGCTGGGGAACTGAGCCTTAAAGGGTTCGACCAGCTCGTCCGGCCAGTTCGACAACATACTGCCACGCCGTGCGTCCGGATTGTGCCCCGCGCTGACGGACCCATTCCAATGCACTGCCCGTATCGTAAGTCAGCTCCAGGGGATCGGCATAGGCGGATATGATTTCGAGGTATTCGGCCTGCGAGCAGGCGTGAAACCCGACCGAGAGGCCAAACCGGTCAGCCAGCGCCAGTGAATCATCAAGAGTGTCGCGTTCATGCAGCGAACCCGACTGTTCGGAGGCGCTACGCTCGACAATGGCGCGCTGGTTTGTGGTGACGGCCAGGCGGATATTGGCGGGCCTTGGCTCGATCCCGCCTTCCAGAAAACTGCGCAACTGACGCAATTCATGGCGATCGGCCACAGCGAAGCCGATATCGTCGAGGAGAACGATGAATTGCCGTTCGACTTGGCCCAGAGCATCAAACAACCGGGGAAGGCGATCCAGACTTGCATTCGAAGCCTGCACCAGCACCAAGGGGTGGCCGGAACTTTGGCTGGATATCACGGCTGCACGGATCAGGGCCGACTTACCCATTCCGCGAGACCCCCAGAGCAGCATGTCGTGGGCAGCATGGCCCTGCGCATGGCGCGCGACATTGCTGGTAACAACCGATTTTTGCCGATCTATACCACGCAGCTGCTCTAACGTTGGCGCTTCAATCCGCGCTAGCCCGCGCGTGGTGTGTCCGTTCCAGAAGTGGGCCGGGTAGGCACTCCAATCAGGATCGATGTGCGGCGGCGACAAGCGCTCGAGAGCGTCTGCAATCCGCGCCAAGGGATCTCCCTGATCGGACACGACCCGCCGGCCTCAGGCTGTCAGCTTGTTGGCATCAAGCGCATAGAGCAGCCCGGCCCCGGCAGTGGCGGATGCCCTGAGGCCGGCAGCCTCCGGAACAATATGATCGAGGAAGAACCGGACGGTTACGGCTTTACCTTCGGCAATTGCCGGGGCTTGTCCATCCTTCACCGCACGCAATTGCTTGAGCAGCTCCCAACCGGTCACAGCCACTGCACACATGGTGCAGAACGGAACGCTTCCGGCCAGTCGGTCATCCAGGCTCGCCTCATCACGCATCCATTTCGCGATGGCGGCACAATCCTGTGCCAGCGCCAACAAAGCAGACTCGCCTGCTGCATCATGCGCGAGTTCTTCGAAAAGAGAGAGGACAGCGTTGCCGCCATCCATGCCGAGCTTTCGGGTTACGAGGTCGGCGGCCTGAATGCCATTGGTGCCTTCATAAATCGGCGCGATGCGGGCGTCGCGATAATGCTGTGCGGCACCCGTTTCCTCGACGAATCCCATCCCGCCGTGAATTTGTACGCCAATCGAGGCGACTTCGATGCCAACATCGGTCGCCCATGCTTTCAACATCGGGACTAACACTTCGGCGCGTTGGGCTGCGGCTTCATCGCCCAGAGTGCCGCGATCGACTTGTCCGGCTGTGAAATACAGCAGCGCCCGCATGCCCTCTGTCATGGCTTTCATCCGCAGAATCATGCGCCGGACATCAGGGTGTTCGACGATCGCCACCGGCGTCCGATCCGGAGACCCCGCACGGGAGGACTGCACCCGGTCCCTTGCATAAGCGAGGGCCTGTTGTGTCGCCCTTTCCCCGATCTGTACGCCTTGGGCTCCGACATTGATGCGGGCATTGTTCATCATCGTGAACATTGCGGCTAAACCCTTGTTCTCCGCGCCGACCAATTCGCCAATGCATGCATTATTGTCGCCATAGCTCATAACGCAGGTGGGCGAGGCATTGATGCCCAGCTTGTGTTCGAGGCTGACCGGTCGCAAATCATTGCGCGGTCCGAGGGTTCCGTCGTCATTGACGTGATATTTCGGGACGACGAACAGAGAGATACCCCGGCTGCCCGCCGGTGCGCCCGGGGTCCGCGCGAGAACAAGATGGATGATGTTCTTGGCGAGTTCGTGATCGCCCCAGGTGATATAGATCTTCTGCCCCTGGATGCGGTACTTCCCGGCATGTTCGCCCTCTTCGATAGGCTCTGCCGTTGCGCGCAAAGCGCCCACATCGCTCCCGGCCTGAGGCTCGGTGAGGTTCATTGTTCCTGACCATTCGCCGCTAACGAGTTTCGGCAAATATGTTGCCTGCTGTTGCTCACTGCCATGATGCTCCAGCGCTTCAATCGCACCGACTGACAGCATCGGGAGCAGATTGAAGGCCATATTGGCCGTGCCGAGATTCTCCAGGACGTTGCAGGCCAGCGTAAAGGGGAGCCCTTGCCCGCCATGTGCGACTGGCGATGCAATCGAGTTCCAGCCTTGGGCAACATACTCGTCATAGGCTTCGGCAAAGCCGTCAGGCAGGCGCACGACCCCGTTCTCAAGCTTGGCCCCTTCAAGATCGCCAATGCGGTTCAGCGGTGCGAATTCACCTGCGGCGAATTGTCCCACACCTTCGACGATGGCTTCCACCATATCAGGCTCTGCGGACGCAAATCGCTCGGTGCGACCCAGCTCGTCGATTCCGGCATTGACGCGAATGGCAAGCAACTGGTCCTGGGTGGGCGGGGTAAAAGGTGTCACGGCAGTAATGTCCTCTTGGCTTATCGTGGCATCAGATATAGCGCGCAGGGATGGGCGGCAAGAACGCTACGGAAGTGCTGCGGGCAGATGCAGCGGGAATCGCGCAAGCGGCGCGAATTCTCAATGCCGGTGGGCTGGTGGCGGTTCCGACCGAGACGGTCTACGGCCTTGCTGCGCGCGCAGACCGGGCAGACGCCGTCGCAGCTATCTATGCCGCCAAGGGTCGTCCCGATTTCAATCCGCTGATCGTACATGTCGCTGATCTGGAGCAGGCGGAGCGCCTCGTCGATATGGACGAAAGGGCCGCGGGACTGGTCCGGAGATTCTGGCCCGGCCCGCTTACGATGGTCCTGCCGGTTCGCCCGGATTCCGGGCTCGCTAAGGCGGTGACGGCGGGATTGCCAACTTTGGCGGTGCGGATGCCCGCGCACCCGACCATGCGCGCAGTGTTGGCGCAAACGGAAGCACCCTTGGCGGCACCGTCCGCCAATGCCAGTGAAACGGTCAGTCCGACCTGTCCCGATCATGTCCTGAAAACTCTGCGTGGAAGGATCGATGCAGTTCTTGACGGCGGCGCTAGTGCTGACGGGTTGGAGTCAACCATTGTGGCACTGCGTGATGACGGAACGTGGAACCTGCTCCGGCCTGGCCCGATCGAAGAAGGTGAATTGTCCGAGATCCTGGGCCCTTGCGAAAACGCCATGACGTCTTCGATCGAGGCGCCGGGACAATTGGCTCGCCACTATGCGCCTGGAAAGCCGGTGCGCCTCAATGCCACCAGCGCATCATCTGACGAGTTTCATATCGGCTTTGGTGACGTGGCTGGCGACTGGTCGCTCTCCCCAGAGGGAAGTCTGACAGAGGCAGCCGCGCGGCTCTACGCTGGCTTGCATCGCGGTGCGGAAAGTGTGCGTGCCCGGATTGCGATTGCCCCTATCCCGGACGATGGACTCGGTGCAGCCATCAACGACAGGTTACGCCGGGCAGCGGCCTAGTCGTCGTCCGGTTCTACCGGGACGGTCGGCAACAAATCT
Organism: Parerythrobacter jejuensis; assembly: GCF_039536765.1. Taxonomy (NCBI): domain Bacteria; kingdom Pseudomonadati; phylum Pseudomonadota; class Alphaproteobacteria; order Sphingomonadales; family Erythrobacteraceae; genus Parerythrobacter; species Parerythrobacter jejuensis. The sequence continues at coordinate 1,881,367 of NZ_BAAAZF010000001.1, read as the reverse complement.
CGGATCTCGTCATACGTTGCGCGCGCATCCTCGCACGCACCGCGGTCGCCCTCGGCGCAATCCGCCCGCTCTTTGTCGTAACGTCGCTCGAGCTTGCCGAGCCGCTCTTCCCTCTTCCGCAGGTCACGGCCGCGCTTCTCATCGGCTTCGGACTGGCTGGTTGTGGCAAGGTCTACACCCTTGCTGGCGATCTTGACCGGAGCGGTCACGGCCTTCCCGGCGAGATCAATCGCGGAAGCCGCGAGACAGCCCTGCAGGGCAAGGCTGGCAAATAACAACGTGGCGATAGGAAGGGGGCGCATGGACAGCTCCTTGGCTTTTGCGCGTGATAGAGGCGCAGCCATGAGCCGTCCATGAACCTTTTCGGTCAGGCTTCTTCGTCAGTGGCCGCTTCGTCGGTCGCTTCTTCCACCGCTTCATCAGCTGGGGCCGCTGCTGTGGCTTTGCAGGTGACGGTACCCGAGCCCATCGAATCGACAGTACAGGTTGCGTTGCCAGTGACGACGACATCGCCTGATCCGACAATGCTAGCCTCGACCGTTCCGTCGGAGGCGAATTCTGCACTGCCCGAGCCAGCGATCGTGATCTCAGCCGTGTCCACTTTCAACCCGGACATTTTGGCATCACCCGATCCAGCAATAGTCATTTCCAGACTGGTCGCTGTGCCGGCCGCTTCGAAACTGCCCGATCCCGCGACGGTAACTTCAAGTTTGCTGGCAGCGATTTCCCCTGCATTGGCCGTGCCGGACCCGGCAATCGTGACTTCGGCGGCTTCTGCCAAGCCAGCCAACTCTGCCCGGCCTGAACCGGCCAATACGACTTCGGCAGGATTGGGCATGGTGACGCGGACCGTCGTGGTGCCGTTGTCTTCCCAGCCATCTTTCTCGCGCATGATACCCAGTGTGCCATCCTCGAGGGTGAAGCGCATCGCTTCGATGGCCGCAGCATCGCCTTCGACATCGATGGATAGTTCGTCACCTTCGGTAACCACCACTGTGTCCGGACCTGCCAGGACCAGCTCCGTGGGGGCAGGGCCGCTCATGTCGAGCTCCGCCAGAGGCACGCCATCGCTATCGCCGATGGAAATGTTCATTCCGTCACAGCCGGACAGGGCCAGGCCCATTCCGATGGCCGCGACAGGCATGATCTTTTTGAAAAACGTGTTGAGCATGGATTCCTCCCGAAATGTGTATTGCTGATATAATACAGCGATCAGGCCAGGACAAGCCGCAACAGAAAAGGGCCACCCCTTTCGGAGCGGCCCTCATCGAATTCCGTCAGTCGCCTGTCGATCAGGCTTCTTCTTCCTCGGTGTTGTAATACTGCGGAGCATGCTCGCGCAGAACATCGAGGATTTTCTCGAGTGCGGTCGGCTCGTCAGTCTTTTCCATTGCGGCCAGTTCCCGGGCGAGGCGGCTGGAGGCCGCTTCGAAGATCTGGCGTTCGGAATAGCTTTGCTCGGGCTGGTCATCAGGCCGGAACAGATCACGAGTGACCTCGGCAATCAGAACAATTTCGCCGGAGTTGATCTTGGCTTCGTATTCCTGGGCGCGGCGGCTCCACATGGTCCGCTTGACCTTGGGCTTGCCCTTGAGCGTTTCCATCGCCTCTTTCAGCGTCTTGTCGCTGGAGAGCTTGCGCATGCCGATGGATTCGACCTTGTTGGTCGGGACCCGCAGGGTCATCCGCTCTTTCTCGAACCGCAAGACATAGAGTTCCAGCTGCATGCCGGCGATCTCTTCATTCTGCAGTTCGATCACACGGCCCACGCCGTGCTTGGGGTATACAACATAATCGCCTACATCGAAGGCGGGAGCCTTGGCTGCCATGTAGAGTCCTTCCTTTCAAAAGGCAGGGTCTTGCGGGGACAGTTGGTGAGTTCTCCGGCCACGCGAAACGCGCCTACCAGTGCACCCAATCTGTCCGAAATCCGCGATCCAACCTTTCCATAATCGTCCGTACACGGAATCGGAGCGTGCACGGTTGATCGATTATATAACAGATTCGCAACAAAATTGCCAGCACGCAGCCCGGCAGCCGATTTCCGATGCGGAATCAGCGAATCGCATTTCTTTTGGGTGGGGTCTGTGATGTCAGCGTTTTCGACCGCGCAATGCGGCGATCAATCGCCTTCGCCGGGCGCTTCGCTGAAGAATTTCTCGTATTTGCCTTCTTCGCCCTTGTGATCGTCCGCGTCTGCAGGGGGATCTTTCTTCTGGGTGATATTCGGCCATTCGGCAGACAATTTGGTGTTGAGCTCAAGCCATTTTTCCAAGCCGTCTTCCGTATCGGGCAGGATGGCTTCGGCCGGGCATTCCGGTTCACAAACACCGCAATCGATGCATTCGCTGGGATTGATCACCAGCATGTTGTCGCCTTCGTAGAAACAATCGACCGGGCATACCTCGACGCAGTCTGTATATTTGCATTTGATGCATGCGTCGGTGACGACGTAGGTCATGGCAGTCGATTCCTCTTCACTTCCGGCCCTGTCCGCAGGCCTTTCCATACGCGCTAAAGCGCTTTCGCCTTACGGGTCAAGCTTCCGATAGCAGCTTTGTGCTTCGCTGGCCGGACCGCGCCGTTCGGGAAGGCGAAGTATTTCGATCACGATGGCGGCTTGTCCCTGCGGTATCGTCAGCACATCTTCGGTTTCGACCGGATGGCTTCCCGATTGCACTCGCCGGCTATTGATCCGCATATGCCCGCTCTCTGCCAATGCGCGGGCGATGCTGCGCGTCTTGACGATCCTGAGCCGGCACAAAACGAGGTCCAGCCGCATTAGCGGATCAGGTCGGCAAGCCCGGCAAATGGACTGTTTTCGCTCGGCTGCGACGATTGCTTCTGGTTCTTGCGGGCGTGTTTTCCAGTTGGCTTCTTCCCGCCCCGTTTGCCCTTGCTTCTGCCGATCGCGCCGGGGCGCCAGCTCCACTTGTCCGGTGCTGGCGGGCCAAACCCGCCCTCGGCCAGCGCTTTGGGCTGCTGCAATTTGAAGCCGGCCGCGCCCAGAAGGCGGCGAATGCTCGCTTCTGTCAGCCCTGTCGAAATTGCCAGAGAGGGGTCAATGACAAAACTCTTCTCGTCCTTGGCTTTCGACCTTGTCTCATGGGCGTGGCGCACCAGTTTCTCTGCTACGTCGACTCGCACGAGCTGCTCTCCTGCCGGGCGATAGCCCGCTGGGACTGCATGGGCTCCTGGCAAGACGGATCGCATTGCAGCTTCCAATGGGCGTCGATCGATCCCGGCTGCGTGCAATGCAGCGCGCGGCGCTGGTTTCAGCAAGGCAGCCGCAAAGACGTCAAGCGCCCCGAAGGTGACACCAAGGCGGCGCAGGAATGGTCTCATTTCCTTGGGCAAATGCTGGATGCCTGCGTCTTCGCGCGCGACATAGCCGTGGCCGGCAGTCAGATTGAGCAGCAACGCTCGCGCCTCCGAACCAGCATCAGGACTGGCGGATGCCTGTTCGAGCTTTTCGAGCGGCGCCAGCGAGGCGAACTTCTGTTCGGTCCATGCCTGCAACCCGGTGAGAAAGGCACTCTTCTCGGGATCCGGTATGGCATCGACCTCCCGGCTTGCCTTCAAGCGGGCCCTCGACGTTGTTGCTCCATCATCGAGACTGGCCAGCTCCTGCGGCCCCCACATGATTTTTCCTCGTGACAGTTCAACACCGTCAAATCCACTTTCCCGCAGCTTCGCAGCGATGCCTGCCAGAATGCGCGGGAGCGCTTTTTCGCCTGCCGAGAGCAGCATCTTGCGATCAGCATGATTGGCACCGGGATCGACAACAAAACGGAAGCCCTCGACCGTACCGATTGCCTCGTCTTCAACACGCAAAGCGCCGTCACCATCTAGGGTGACGGGAAGCAGGTTGGGATCGTTGCCCAGGTTCTTCATCAGGATTGCCGTCCTCCGGTTCACAAATCTCTCAGTCAGCCGCGCATGGAGCGCATCCGACAATTTCGCTTCTACGCCCCGGGCCCGCGATGCCATTTCATCGCGCGCCAGCACCCAGTCAGGTCGCTGGCAGATATAGGCCCAGCTACGAATAGCGGCGATACGACCCTGTAGCGTGGCAATATCGCCCTGCATATTGTCCAGTTCTGCAATCCGCGCGGCGACATAGTCTGCACCGAGATAGCCCTCGCGCAGGTCCTGCCAGAGCCTTGCGACGAACCTGGCATGAGTATCGGCGCCCGACTGGCGAAAATCGGGCAGGGAACACGCTTCCCAGAACCTGCGGATGTTGCCGGCTCCCCTTACCGCAGCGCCGATCGGTTCGCCGGCCAACTTCTTGAGTACAGCCAGATCGATAGCTTCAGGGGCGGGACGCAGCTCGGGCTCGTGCGGTTTTCGCTCGAGATCCGCGATCAAGGTCGAGATGGTATCGAAGCGGGGTTCACTATCGCGCCAGCACAGGTGTGTGATGGGCGCGAAACGGTGCTCTTCGATGGCGTAGACTTCTTCCTCATCGAATTCGAGCGCCGACCCGCGCCCTCCGGAAAGGGTGCCGAAGGTTCCATCCTTCTGGTGTCTACCGGCGCGCCCCGCGATTTGCGCCATCTCCGCTGGTTGCAGCCGACGCTGCCTGACGCCGTCGAACTTGGTCAGGGCGGCAAAGGCCACATGGGTGACGTCAAGGTTCAACCCCATGCCGATGGCATCTGTGGCGACGATGTAATCCACCTCGCCGGATTGGAAGAGCTCGACTTGGCGATTGCGGGTTTCGGGGCTCAGAGCGCCCATGACGACAGCAGATCCACCGCGATGCCGGCGCAACATTTCAGCGACAGTGTAAACCTGCTCTGCACTGAAAGCGACAATCGCACTTCTTGGCGGAAGGCGGGAAAGCTTGCGCGGGCCGATATGGGTTAAGGTTGAGAAGCGCGGCCGCTCCTCGACCGCAGCGGCGGGGACCAACTTCTTGAGGACCGGCTCAAGCGTGGCCGCGCCCAACAGCATCGTTTCTTCTCGCCCGCGAGCGTGCAGGAGGCGATCGGTGAATATGTGACCGCGTTCACGATCTGCGGCGAGCTGTGCCTCGTCCAGCGCGACAAAGGCATGCCCGCCGCCATCTGGCGGCATGGCTTCTGCGGTACAAAGGAAATACCGGGCGTCAGGCGGCTCGATTCGTTCTTCGCCGGTGATCAGCGCGACCTGCTTTTCGCCCTTGATCGCCACCACACGGTCATACACTTCGCGTGCCAACAGTCGCAGCGGAAAGCCGATCGCCCCGCTCGAATGCCCGCACATCCGTTCTATGGCGAGATGCGTCTTGCCGGTATTGGTGGGGCCGAGAACCGCCCGGATGATACTGTCGGTCACCCCGTTCGTGTGGCATTTGGACGCGATCGCCGCAAGGCCGTGGACAGCCTTGTGCATTTGTCGCAGGCGGGACTCGACTCAACCCGTCTTAAACCGACATTAACTTTAATCAGCCAACCCGTTGAGGCATGGAGTCCGGCGGGTCGGGTCGCACCAGGCAACAACTGCCGGCGACTCCTTTGAGCAAGGAGGGCGCACTGTATCAGGCGCGTGTAGAAACGGGGGCCGGGGATATGTCCGGTCAGGAAAACGGCGGCGATTGGCGCACCGTTACCCTTTCGCATGCCCAGGTCATCGAAGCTGATCGCCCCCGCGTCCTGCAGCGCGCCAGCAATGTGCGCGAAAAAATTCACAATTGGCGCTTCGAGGCGACCGAGAGGCTCGAAGCCCTCGATCTGGCGCCGGACCTTGCCGAACAAATCGGAACGGTCCGCTGGTTCCGTGGCCTCGTGACATTGCTGGGCCTTTCCGCAGCGGCGCTGTCTTTCTGGCCCAGCTTTGCTCCACTAGAGGCTGCTCCTGCCGTCCAACTGGACCAGCAGGCGCGCGAAGAGTTTCGCAGCCAGGCCATCATGCCGCTTGCCTTGGGCAGTGACAGCGGCAGTCGGATGGGGGCAGCCCAATCTGTTACCGATCTGCCTTCAGCTCCCGAGCGTCCGCAGATCCAGATGGTCGCGACACTGGCGCAGGGCGACAGTTTTGGCCGCATGCTGCGCCGTGCTGGAGTTGGCGCAGGCGATGCTGACAGGGTTGTCGACTTGGTGTCACGCAGCATAGCGCTTGGTGATATCCAGTCCGGCACGCAGCTGGACATAACCCTGGGCCGCCGCCCCGAACCGGGCGCCACGCGCCCATTGGAAGCGCTCGACTTCCGCGCGAAGTTCGATCTCGCCTTGGCAATACAGCGTGGTGATGACGGTAATCTGTCATTGCAGCGCAAGCCAATTCGGGTCGACGATACACCCTTGCGCATTCGCGGGACGGTCGGGTCCAGCCTGTACCGCTCGGCTCGGGCGGCCGGAGCACCGGCCAGTGCCGTCCAGCAATATCTCAAAGTGCTCGGCGACCATACCGATCTCGACCGTTCGGCGCGGTCAAGCGACACATTCGACATGATCGTATCTTACCGCCGCGCTGCCACGGGGGAGCGCCAGGCCGGCAAGCTGCTCTTCGCCGGGATCGAGCGCGACGGAAAGGCCAAGACCCAGCTGATGCGATGGGGCAGTGACGGCAAGTTCTTCGAAGCTTCGGGTGTAGGCGAGCAGCGCAGCGGATTGGTTGCGCCTGTGAATGGCAAGGTTGGCTCGCGCTACGGTATGCGGCGCCACCCGATCCTCGGATATCGCCGGATGCATAGCGGGCTCGACTATCGGGCCGGATATGGAACGCCGATCCGCGCTGTTACCGATGGCCGGGTATCCGGGGCAGGGCGCATGGGCGGTTGCGGCATTGCCGTGCGGTTGAAACATGCGGGTAGTCTCGAAACGCGCTATTGCCACATGAGCAAGATGGCGGTTCGCCGCGGGCAGAGCGTCCGGCGCGGCCAGGTGATCGGCTATGTCGGATCGACCGGCCTCTCCACCGGCCCGCATTTGCACTACGAAATGTATCGTAACGGGCGTTCGATCAATCCGGCGTCGGTGCGTTATGTCACCCGGGCCCAGCTTTCGGGCGATGAGCTGCGCCGGTTCCGCTCTTCGCTGTCCCAGCTCAAGACGCTTGAGACCGGCTCTGCGCTGGAAGATCTCGCCCCCCGCGTGGAGGAGCAGGAGCAGCCCCAGCGCGAAATTGACAAGCTCGCGGCGACCTATGCGCGGAAGGTCGAAGGCTAACCCGGCTTCCAGTGATTGCGCACAGCCCTGCTTTGCGGCAACAGTCGCGCCATGCCTGCTGCCTATCCCAACACCCGCCTGCGCCGTACCCGTGCCACCGCATGGAGCCGCGCCATGCATCGCGAGACGGTGCTCACGCCTGCCGACTTGATCTGGCCGCTGTTCATTATCGAGGGTCAAGGGCAGGAAGAGCCGGTTGGCAGCCTTCCCGGTGTATCACGCTGGTCTGTCGACGGGATCGTTGCGCGGGCGAAAGAGGCCATTGATCTGGGTATTCCGTGCATCGCGCTGTTCCCGAATACGCCGCCGGAAAAACGATCGGATGATGGCAAGGAAGCTTACGATCCCGACAATTTGATGTGCCGTGCTATCAAGGCGGTCCGTGATGCATGCGGCAATGATATTGGTATCCTGACCGATGTCGCCCTCGATCCCTATACCAGCCACGGACAGGACGGATTGCTGGATGACGCCGGATATGTGGTGAACGATGATACGGTTGCCGTCTTGGTGGACCAGGCCATCAACCAGGCCCAAGCTGGTGCCGATATTATTGCCCCGTCCGATATGATGGACGGACGGGTGAAATCGATCCGCATGGCGCTGGAAATGGGTGAGCATCCCAATGTCCAGATCATGGCCTATGCCGCCAAATATGCTTCGGCATTCTATGGCCCGTTCCGCGATGCTGTCGGCTCCGGCGGGCTGCTGAAGGGAGACAAGAAGAGCTACCAGATGGACCCCGCCAATGGCGACGAGGCCTTGCGCGAAATCGCCTTGGATATCGACGAAGGCGCGGACAGCGTGATGGTCAAGCCGGGCCTCGCCTATCTCGACATTATCTGGCGCGCGAAAGAAGCCTTCGGCGTGCCGGTCTTCGCTTATCAGGTCAGCGGCGAATATGCCCTGATCGAAGCAGGTGCCGCCGCCGGCGTGGGTGATCGCAACGCGTTGCTGATGGAAAAGCTGATCGCCTTCAAACGCGCCGGTTGCAGTGGGGTGCTGACCTATCATGCGCCAGATGCCGCCAGATTGCTCAATGGCTGACTTTCGCCACGAAACCGAACGCCTGGTCCTGCGCGATTGGCGCGATGAGGATTGGGAGCCGTTTTGGCGGCATCTCAATACGCCGAATGTTATGCGCCATCTTGGTGGATTGGCTAGCGAGGAGGTCCGCCGCCATGCAGAAGAACGGTTACTCGGCTACAAGCGCGATCACGGGCACACATTCTGGGTAACGCAGCGCAAAGATGATGGCGGCCATTTGGCGGGTGAAATCATCGGGTTCTGCGGACTCAAGCGGTGTAATGAGGAGAATGGCCCACTCGGCGATATGGAGGCCGGCTGGCGGTTGCGCGAGGATGCCTGGGGCCACGGTTACGCCAAGGAAGCGGCCAAGGCCTCGATTGATCTTGCTTTCACGCAATTCGACGCCCCGCATGTTATCGCACTGACGGTAGAAGAGAACGCGCCGAGTTGGGGCCTGATGCGCCGCCTGGGTATGGAGCGGCGGGCAGATATGGACTTTCCCGACCACGAATCGTGGGCGGCGGGCCAGAACATCATCGTCTATCTCATAAGCAGGGAACGCTGGGCGGCCCGGCGCGATGGCTGATCTCGTCCTCGAGACTGGTCGGCTGGTCTTGCGCACGATCGAGGAGAGTGACGCAGCGCTGCAGTTTCGCGTTCTCAACTCGCCTATTGTGATGGAGCATCTCGGCGGCGTGAAGGAGCTGCACGAGATCGAGGCGAAGCACGCAAAATCGATGAGCTCGTTTGCCCGCGACGGCTTTGGTTTCATGATGATGATCGAGAAGGCGAGCGGAGCACTGGTTGGCCATGCAGGGCTGAAGAAGGTCGACCATCCTGCTGCACCCAACCAGGGGGATTTCGAAATCGGCTGGCTGGTGCGCGAAGATCGCTGGCGTCGCGGCTATGCCGGTGAAGCTATGCGTGCAGTAATCGATTGGGCCTTTACCCGTCATGATGCACCTGTTCTGGTAGCTCTTACCGCAGAGCGGAATGTGCCAAGCTGGCGCCTGATGGAGAAGCTTGGCATGGAGCGCAGGCCGGATCTGGATTTTGACGATCCGGCTTTCCCGCCGGATGACAACCCGACCATCCAGTATTCGCTGACCCGAGAGCAATGGGAGAATTCGAAGTGACCACTCCGCCACCTGGTGTCCGCATCATCCCGATCCACGGCAAGACACCGCAAATCCACGACAGCGCCTTTATTGCGCCTGGTTCCATACTGGTCGGCGATGTCACAATCGGGGCAGACAGCTCGATCTGGTATAATTGCGTGCTGCGCGCCGATGTCAGCCGCATCGTAATCGGGCAGCGCAGCAATGTGCAGGATGGCAGTGTTCTGCATTGCGATCCCGAGCGACCAGGCGACCCGGATGGCTCCCCCCTGTTGATCGGGGATGACGTGCTGATCGGCCACATGGCGATGGTCCATGGCTGCGTGATCGAGGATCGCGGCTTTGTCGGCCTGGGGGCGATTGCGATGAACAAAGCGCTCATCGGCAGCGATGCGATGCTGGCAGCGGGCGCCATGCTGACGGAAGGGAAAGTCATGGAACCGCGCAGCCTGTGGGCGGGCCGCCCGGCCAAGCCGCTCAAGGATTTGAGCGACCCGGCGGTGATGGGCATGCGGGCCGGCGTGGCGCACTATGTCGAGAACGCCCGGCATCACAAAGCGGCGGTAAAAGCTCTGGGCTGACGGCAGCAAGGCCTGACAGGGTGGCAAACCCGACACCGCCCGGGGGATTGTTGGGTTGAAGGTGGCAAAGAACAGCAGCCGTTTGCAGACAACGCTACTTGAAAGACAGCGCAAAGTTGCATTGCGCTACTACTGGGTCAGGCTGGTGTCGGCTGGCGCAGATAGGGCATCATGTGCCCCATCAGGTCGAGCTTGCCCAGCGGAATGCCCTTCATGCGCAAGATCGCATAAGCCGCGCTGGTGTGGAAATAGAAGTTGGGAAAGCTCCAGTCGCGCAAATGCTGTTCCGCCGTCAGATCGAAGGTCATGCCGTTCGGAATTTCCATTTCGAGAGCAGTATCGGCGGCAGGGAAGTCATCAGTCGTGAATGTCGCCAGCCGCTGCAGTGCTTCCGCCACCAGCTTGCGCGAAGCTGCCAGCGTCTCGGGATCCTCCTCCAGTGAAGTGAAAGGCTTGCCGGTCAGGCGCTGGAGTCCCTCGAAGGGCAAATTGGTGACAAAGCGGACCTGGGTCGAAAGCGGGTGCATGTCTTCGCTCAGGCGCTCGGCCAGCAGCGCGTCACCTTCGCTATGGTCTTCGGCCTTTGCCAAAAACCGGTCGAGGGCCTGGAGCATGTTGCGATAGGTCGGGATGGCGAGATCATAGAGGGACATGGAATTCTCCTTTGCCCTCGATCTAGAGAGGTAAGTTTTGAATTACAACCTAATCGCGGATCAAAGAATGCAACGCGGCGATGCGGTCTGCTTCGTGCACCGGCTTGTCCCAGCGGATGCGATGGATGCGGGGGAACCGCATGGCGAGGCCCGATTTGTGGCGTTTGCTGGTATGGACACTGTCGAAAGCAACTTCGAATACTAGGGTCCGCTCGACTTCGCGCACCGGGCCGAAGCGATTAAGGGTTGTCTGGCGCACCAGCCGATCCAGTTTCTTCAGTTCTTCGTCGGTGAAGCCGGAATAGGCCTTGCCCACCGGCAGAAGGTCCGCCCCCTTGTCGGGATCGCCGTCCCAACAGCCGAATGTGTAGTCCGAATAGAAGCTTGATCGCTTCCCGCTGCCGCGCTGGGCATACATCAGCACGCAATCGACCAGCAGCGGATCGCGCTTCCATTTGTACCACAGCCCGGTTTTGCGGCCGGCCAGATAGGGGCTGTCGCGGCGTTTGAGCATCAGCCCTTCGATCGCGTCCTCGCGCGCGCCTTCGCGGATGCTGGCGAGATGCTCGAAACTGTCGGCCTCCACAATCGCGCTGATGTCGAAATGCGTATCGGGCAGCCGCGGTATGAATTCCTCGAGACGCGCCCGGCGATCCTCCCATGCGTGTTCGCGCAGATCGTTGCCCTCAAGTATGAGCGCATCGTAGAGCCGCACAAAGGCGGGGCTTTCCGCCAGCATCTTCTTGGACACGGTCTTGCGGCCGAGCCGCTGTTGCAGCGCATTGAAGCTGGCAGCACCGCCCTGGCTGCGCGATCCGGCTTCCCCACCCTGAGTACTACCCCGAACCAGTAGCTCCCCGTCCAGTACGGCCGGCACTTGAAGCGCATCCAGCATTTCGGGAAATGTCCGTGATATGTCATCGCCCGAGCGGGAGAAGACGCGGGTTTCACCGCCGGCATGGACCAGCTGGACCCGAATGCCGTCCCATTTCCACTCGGCGGCGTAGTCCTTCATATCGACCACGCTGTCTTCCAGCGGATGGGCGAGCATGAAGGGACGGAAAGTGGGCAGGTTGTCGATATCGGGTGGCGCGGCGCCATCGGCGGCCCAGGCGAACAGCTCGGCATAGGGTGGTTTGAGCCCGTGCCAATATTCTTCGACCTCCTCGACATCGACGTCGAAAGCCTGGGCAAAGGCGACTTTGGCAAGGCGGGAGGAGATCCCGATCCGCATCGCGCCTGTAGCCAGCTTCAACAGCGCATATCGCCCCGAGGCGTCGAGGCGATCGAGCAAAGCGGGTAGTTCGGTGCCAACCGATTTGCGCGTCATAGCGGAGAGAAGATCAACCACTTCAGAAACTTGCGGCGACGTCGCGACGTCATTTCCGGGGGCAGACCACAAAAGGCTGGCTGTTTCTGCGGTATCCCCGACGAAATCACGACTGAGCGTCCACAGCACCGGATCGATCCGATCCTTCATAATGTTGCGGATCGCGCTCGACTTCACGGCGGGAAAATCAAGACCGTCGGTCAGCGCCGCCAAAGCCCATCCCCGATCGGGGTCGGGCGTGGCGCGCAAATATTCCGCGATCAGCCGCAATTTCTCGTTGCGGCTACGCGTATAGACCAGCGCGTCGATTAAGGTGGCGAATTGTTCCACCTACTCGTCCTCATCCTCGCGTCCGACCAGCGCCAGCGCCTTGGCGCGGCGTTGATGGAGCTGGTGCCAGCGCAACAGGGCTTCCTCGCGACCATGAGTGACCCAGGTTTCGTGCGGATCAACTTCTTCGATAGTGCGGGTCAATTCGCCCCAGTCGGCATGGTCGGAGATGATCAAGGGCAACTCGACATTGCGCTGCCGGGCACGCTGGCGCACGCGCATCCATCCGCTTGCCATGGCGGTAATCGGGTCGGGCAGCCGGCGGCTCCAGCGATCATTGAGCGCCGAGGGCGGGCAGATCACGAAATGTCCCCGCATATCGTCCTTCTTGGCGTCACTCACCAGCCGCAGCTCGCCCAGATTGACGCCATGATCCTCATACAGGCGGCACATCTTCTCCATCGCCCCGTGGAGGTAGATCGGTTGGTTATGCCCTGCGGTGCGCAGTTCCGCGATCACTCGCTGCGCCTTGCCTAAAGCGTATGCACCGATCAGCACACAGCGATCGGGATATGCGGTCAGGCGTGCCAGCAGCTTGGACATTTCCTCTTCGATAGGGGGGTGCGCGAAGACAGGCAGGCCAAATGTCGCCTCCGTGATGAAGATATCGCATGGCGTCACTTCGAAAGGCGGGCAGGTCGGATCGGGGCTGCGCTTGTAATCACCTGTCACCACCACCCGCTCGCCTGCATGCTCGAGCAGGATCTGCGCGCTGCCCAGGACATGGCCGGCGGGAATATAGGTGGCTTCGACCCCGCCGGGCAGGCGGATCGTTTCGCCGTAGGCCGCCGCGGTGGCCTTTGATGGCATTTCGCCGCTACCGTCCTCGACCCCGGTGCGATAGCGTAGCGCCATGATTGCCAGAGTTTCGGGGGTGGCAACTGTTTCGCCATGCCCGCCGCGCGCATGATCGGCGTGGCCATGCGTCACCAACGCCTTATCAACCGCCCGGCCTGGATCGATCCACGCATCTGCGGGCACCACATGGATGCCCCACGGCTCGGGCCGGATCCAGGAAAAGGGTGCTGCCATGGTTATTCAAAGAAAGGGGGCGCGAACCGTTCCCGATCCGCGCCCCCAAATGTCGTTGAAGTCCTGTGTCAGCCCTTGTCGCCGCTATCTTCGGCGTCTGCCTCGGGCTTCTTGGCTGCCGGCTTCTTTTTCGCGGGCGGCTTGCGCTTAGGCTTGGCCTTGGGCGGCGCAGGCGTGAGCTCGAAATTGGGCTTGCCGTCCTTGATGCTGACCTGCACCTCGCCGCCATCCGCGAGTTTGCCGAACAGCAGCTCTTCGGCCAGTGGCTGCTTGATCCGTTCCTGCAGCAGACGGCCCATCGGGCGCGCCCCAAACAGGCGGTCATAGCCTTTTTCACCCAACCATTCGCGCGCTGCGGCATCGAACTGGATGTCGACATTCTGCTCGGCCAGTTGCAATTCGAGCTGGAGGATGAATTTGTCGACGACGCGGGCGATGGTGTCCTTGCCGAGATAGCCGAACGGCACGATGGCATCGAGGCGGTTGCGAAATTCCGGCGTGAACACCCGCTTCACGGCCTCTTCGCTGGCATCTTCCTTGCTGACATCGCCGAACCCGATGCCCTGGCTCGCCATATCGGCGGCCCCGGCATTGGTCGTCATTACCAGCACAACATTGCGGAAATCGACCGTCTTGCCGTGATGGTCGGTCAGGCGGCCATTATCCATCACCTGCAACAGGATGTTGAACAAATCCGGATGCGCTTTCTCGATTTCGTCGAGCAGCAACACGCAATGCGGGTTCTGGTCGACCGCATCGGTCAGCAGGCCGCCCTGATCATACCCGACATAGCCCGGAGGCGCGCCGATCAGGCGTGAAACGCTATGGCGCTCCATATATTCGGACATATCAAAGCGCTTGAGCTCGATCCCCATGATCGAGGCAAGCTGGCGCGCGACTTCGGTCTTGCCGACGCCGGTCGGGCCGCTGAACAGAAAACTGCCAATCGGCTTGTCCGGATCGCGTAGGCCAGCCCGTGACAGCTTCATTGCGGTCGAGAGCTTCTTCACCGCCGGGTCCTGCCCGAACACGACATGCTTCAGATCGCGTTCGAGATTCTCGAGCGCCTTCTTGTCGTCCTTGCTGACCGATTTTGGCGGGATGCGGGCCATGGTTGCGATGACCTGCTCGATCTCGCGCGCGGTAATCTTCTTCTTGCGGCGGCTGGGCGGGACCAGCATTTGCATCGCACCCACCTCATCGACCACATCGATCGCTTTGTCAGGCAGCTTGCGGTCATTGATATAGCGCGCCGACAGCTCGACGGCGGTTTTCAGTGCGTCGGGCGTGTACTTCACCTTGTGATGATCTTCGAAGGCGCTTTTCAGCCCTTTGAGTATCTTGATCGTATCTTCGATCGTCGGCTCGTTCACATCGATCTTCTGGAACCGGCGTAGCAGCGCGCGATCCTTCTCGAAGTGGTTGCGGAATTCTTTGTACGTGGTCGAGCCGACGCAGCGGATGGTGCCGCCGCTAAGCGCTGGCTTTAGCAGGTTGGATGCGTCCATCGCTCCGCCACTGGTCGCGCCTGCCCCGATCACTGTGTGGATTTCGTCGATGAAGAGAATCGCCTCGGGCATCTTCTCAAGCTCGGAGACGACTTGCTTTAGCCGTTCCTCGAAATCGCCGCGATAGCGTGTGCCCGCCAGCAGCGCACCCATGTCGAGCGAGTAGATCACCGCGCCTTCGAGTACCTCGGGCACATCGCCTTCGACGATCTTGCGCGCAAGACCTTCGGCGATGGCGGTTTTGCCAACGCCAGGGTCACCGACATAAAGCGGGTTGTTCTTGCTGCGGCGACACAGGATCTGGACCGTGCGATCCACTTCTGGCCCGCGGCCGATCAGCGGATCGACTTTGCCATCTTCCGCCTTCTTGTTGAGATTGACGGTGAATTGGTCGAGCGCAGTTTCCTTGGCTTTTCCGCCCTCGGCCTTCTCGTCACCCTGTGCGTCATCTGCCCCTTGCGGAGTCTTGTTTTCCAGCTGCTTGCCGCCCTTGCCAATGCCATGGCTGATGAAGCTGACCGCATCGAGCCTGCTCATATCCTGCTGTTGCAGGAAGTAGACGGCATAGCTGTCGCGTTCGGAAAATAGCGCGACCAGTACATTGGCCCCGGTGACCATATCCTTGCCGCTCGATTGCACATGCAGGATCGCGCGCTGGATGACCCGCTGGAATCCGGCTGTCGGCTGCGGTTCGCTGCCTTCTTCCGTTTTCAGCGACTGGTACTCCTGGTCGAGATAGGCCTTCACGACCTCACCCAGTTCATGCAGGTCGACGCCGCATGACGTCATCACTTCGGCTGCGTCCTCGTCCGCGATCAGCGCGAGGAGCAAATGCTCCAGGGTCGCATATTCATGACGCCGGTCGCGCGCGGAATCGATCGCGGTGTGGAGCGTCTTTTCGAGGTTCTGGGCGAAACTGGGCATGCGCGACTATCCGATTCTGGAAAAAGCTTCCGGTGGATGGGTTTGTGTAACGGCACGGTTGATGGATGCTGAAAGGTGCCGTGCGGGATATCCAGCATATGGTAAGCGAAGGGCGCGCTGTGAAGGGTCGCGGGAAATCATCCCCTGCCCTTGCTGCTGAACAGGGCGTCGGCCGCCGCGCGGTGGCTTGCGGCGGCAGTCCGGTGTTGTTCGACGCGGGCAATTTCCAGTTGCAACAGGCGAATACGCTCGGCCAGTTCATCTTGTGAATAGGGGCCAAGATCCTCTGCTGCCAGCTTGCTGGCTGCGTCGCCGCGCGGGCGTGGAAGGTCATCGTCTTCCATGACAATGGCCATACTCACCCCCCAGAGCGCTTGCTGTCAATAAGTCCTAGGGCTAGGTGCACGCAAAAAACAGGGCGCGTTCTTTCACCGCAACAGGCAGGGGCAGATGGCGAACACTCTTCCAGACGTGATGACGGCGATTGGCATGGACGGGCCAGGCGCAGCTGATGTGCTGCGGACGGAGACTGTCTCCGTGCCTGAACCAGGCGTGGGGGAAGTCCTGATCCGCGTCGCGTGGGCCGGCGTCAACCGGCCCGATTGTATTCAGCGCGCGGGCCATTATCCGGCTCCGCCCGGAGCATCGCCGATCCTCGGGCTGGAGGTATCCGGCCAGATTGTTGCCGTGGGCGAGGGTGTCGATGCGGCACATCGCGGCCGCACTGTTTGCGCGCTGACGCCCGGTGGAGGTTATGCTGAATATTGCTGCGTCCCGGCGGGACACTGCCTGCCGGTACCGAAGGACCTGCCGCTCGACCAGGCGGCCGCCTTGCCGGAAACGCTGTTTACGGTGTGGCACAATGTCTTCCAGCGTGGCTGCGCGCGCGACGGAGAGACATTGCTGGTTCACGGCGGCACCAGTGGCATTGGCACAATGGCGATCATGCTGGCCAAGGCATTCGACATGCAGATCATCGTGACCTGTGGCGACGACACGAAATGTGACGCTGCGCGCGGCGTCGGCGCAGACCATGCGATCAACTACAAGACTGCGGACTTTGTCGACGAAGTGAAATCCATCACCGATGGCGAGGGGGTCCAGCTCGTCCTCGACATGGTCTCGGGGGACTATGTGCCGCGCAATCTCAAATGCCTTGCCGAAGATGGCCGTCATGTGACCATCGCGATCCTGGGCGGCCCGAAGGCGGAGCTCAATATGGCTTTCATCATGAGCCGTCGCCTGACCCTGACCGGTTCTACCCTGCGCCCACGCAGCAATGCCTTCAAATCGGCGCTTTGTAACGAGATTGCGCAAGTCGGGTGGCCGCTGATCGAGGACAAGACGATCCGCCCGGTCATGGACAAGAGCTTTCCGCTGGCAGAAGCAGCGGCAGCTCATGCGCGGATGGAGGCGGGCGATCATATCGGCAAGATCGTGCTGGAGGTGGCGGGCGGTTGACTTCGCATTGGGTGCGGGCAACCGGCAATGCAGGCTTTCTCTTGCCGGAATCGCTCCGAGCGCCTAGATCATCCCCCAAGCGGCCGCTCCGAAAGGGGCGGCCCTTCTATTTTCACCCTAGCTTTTGACAGGGACTTTCATGGCCGACCAACCCAAACCACTGATGCCGCATGCGACAGCCACCTGGCTGATCGACAATACCGGGCTGTCGTTCGAACAGATTGCCGAATTTTGCGGCCTGCACATCCTCGAAGTGCAGGCGATGGCGGATGATCTGGCGGGCAGCAAATACACCGGCCGCGATCCGCTCCATTCGGGCGAGCTGACGCAGGACGAAATCGCCCGCGGCGAAGCCGAGGCGACCTATTCGCTCAAAATGCAGAAGGCGCCCGTCGAAGTCACCCGCACCAAGGGCCCACGCTACACGCCTGTATCGAAGCGTCAGGACAAGCCCGACGGCATCGCTTGGATCCTGCGCAGCCATCCCGAAGTATCCGATGCCCAGATCTCCAAACTGATCGGGACGACCCGCAACACGATCGGCGCTATCCGCGAACGCAGCCACTGGAACATTCAGAACATCCAGCCGAAGGATCCGGTGACCCTGGGCCTGTGTTCTCAGCGCGAGCTTGATGCGGTTGTGGCCAAAGCAGCGAAGAAGGCGGGCCTGACCGAAGAAACCGATACCGAAGCAGAAGCGGCTGGCGGCAAGATCAGCGACAAGGAAAAGCTGATCGAAGAGCTGCGGGCAGAGCGTGCAGCCAACGAAAAAGCTGCCTCCGAAGCAGCCCAGGAAGCAGAAGCTGCGGCATGGCTCGAAGCCAAGCGCGCGGATGAGGCCAATGGTGAAGAAGGCGGCGATCCGCCCGCGTAACAACGCGGCGCAAGCGTCGGACCATCAAAACTTTACGCTGAGCCCGTCTTTCGCCTTGCGAGAGGCGGGCTTTGCATTCATGCCACTGACATGGATGTAAGTAAGTTCGCCTATCATCATCCCACACCGTGGGATGCGCAATTTGACCTGCTGACCTTGCCGGATCTGTTCCAGCGTACGGCGGACCGCGCTCCCGCAGCGCCCTTCCTCCATTTTATGGGCCGTACTTACAGCTACGGCGAAATCTATCGCGAAGCGCGGCGGTTTGCTGCAGGCTTGCAAGCGCGCGGTATCGCCAAGGGCGACCGGGTCGGCTTGTTTCTCCCCAATGTACCAATTTATGTATCGGCCTATTACGGGGCGATGATGGCAGGGGCCGTCGTGGTCAATTTTTCGCCGCTCTATTCGGTCGAGGAACTGGCCTGGCAGGTCGGCGATTCGGGAACCCGCTTGCTTGTCACGGTCGATGTGCTGGAACTGTTTGATACGGCCGCCAAAGTGCTGGAGGGATCGGACCTGGAAACCCTGGTGGTCGGCGCGCTTGCCGATATGCTTCCGTTTGGCAAAGGGTTGCTGCTCAAGACACTCGGTCGCAGCAAGATCGCTAAGGTCGGCTGGTCGCAGGCAACTCTGAAATGGCGTGACTGCACGCCTGACAGCGCGCCGGAGCCAGTCGCGCTCGATGCGGAAAATGACCTCGCCCTGCTGCAATATACTGGTGGCACAACCGGCCGCCCCAAAGGCGCTATGCTGGGCCATTCGCAGCTGGTGATGAATGCCCAACAGGTCGCTGCCATCAATCCGTTTGGGGAGGCGGACAAGGAAGTGTTCATGGGCGCGCTGCCTTTCTTCCACGTGTTCGCCAATACCGCGCTGCTCAATCATGCCGTGGCCAGTGGCGGGTCGATCGCGATGGTGCCGCGCTTCGATGCGAAGCAGGTGTTGCAGACGATCCAGAAATACCAGGCGACCGGCTTCCCCGGGGTGCCGACCATGTTCCAGGCGCTGCTCGACCATCCCGATCTGGCCAAAACCGATCTTTCGTCGCTCAAGGTCTGCATTTCCGGTGGTGCGCCAATGCCTGCCCCGGTCCATGCGCGCTTCGAAGAGGTGACCGGGGTCCGGCTGGTTGAGGGCTATGGCCTGACCGAAAGTTCCGGCGTGGTTTCGGTCAATCCCTATGCCGGCACGCGCAAGCGCGGCACGATCGGGCAGGTGGTTGCCAGGACGGAATTCCTGTTCCTCGACAAGGAAGATCCGACCAAGCTGGCCCCCGAAGGCGAGCCCGGGGAATTGGCCATTCACGGCCCGCAGATAATGCGTGGTTACTGGAACCGGCCCGAGGCGGCCGCCGATGCCTTCATCATCCATCAGGGCAAATCATGGTTGCGCACGGGCGATGTTGCGGTGGTTGACGGTGACGGCTTCCTGCAGATTGTGGACCGGATCAAGGATATGATCGCCGTGGGCGGGTTCAAAGTCTTCCCGAGCCAGGTCGAAGATGTGATCCTGGAGCACGAGGCCGTGAAAGAAGCGCTCGTGATCGGGGTGCCCGACGATTATCTGGGTGAAGTGCCCCGGGTGTTCATCACGCTGGCGGGCGATGTCGATATCGGTGGCGACTCGCTCAAATCATGGCTCAACGACCGGGTCGGCAAGCATGAGCGGGTCGACAAGGTTGTGATCCGTGACGAGCTGCCCAAGACGATTATCGGCAAGCTTGATCGCAAGGCATTGAGAGCCGAAGTGCTCGGCTGATACGAAAAGGGCGCGTGCCGAAGCCGCGCCCTTTCTTGCTATTCTAGAATATCGCGGGTTTACGTCGCGATGCTGAGCTTGGGCTCGTCATCACCGCCCGTATCTCCCGAGGCCGCCACCGGCGGTGCGACAGCGGATTTGCCATGCCCACGCGGGGCAAAGCGTCCGTCGACAGCCGCGCCCTGTTCGATGGTGAGCGCATCATAATGGACATCGCCCTTGATCGTTGCGGTCCGCAGGATGACCAGCTCGCGGGCGTCAATCGATCCCTCGACCGTACCGGCAAGCCGGGCGCTTTCCGCCTTGATCGCCCCGTTCACTTTCGATGTCTCGCCCTGGACAAGCGAAGAACAGGCAATGTCGCCATCGATGGTGCCATCAACGTGCAATTCGGTCGATGCGGCGATGTTGCCGGTGATGGTGACATCGCCACCAATCACGGAAAAGCTGCCGGAGGAGCTGGATGCTTTAGCCACGGGTATTGTCCCCATTGCCGGTTCTGCGGGCTTCTTTGAGAACATTGGGGGCTGCCTCCAGGAAGGGGCGCGGATTGACCGCGCGTTCATTGATACGCACTTCGAAGTGCAAGTGTGGCCCGGTGGATCGGCCCGTACTGCCGATGGCGCCGATGGGGTCACCCGCATCAACCACCTGGCCGGCGGTGGCTGAGTAGCGCGACATGTGGGCGTAGCGTGTCATCATGCCGTTGCCGTGGGTGATCTCGATGGTTTTGCCATAACCGGATTTCCAGCCGGCATAGCTGACCACGCCTTTCGCCGCGGCATAGATCGGCGCGCCGCGCGGACCCTTGAAGTCCAGGCCTGAATGCATTGCACCACCACCAGTGAAGGGATCCCGGCGATAGCCGAAGCCGGAGGATACCTTGGTGACGTTGAGGTTGGTCGGGGTGATCTGCGGGATGGCGTCGAGGCCACGTTCAAGCGCCGCCATGCGGGCCAGGCTCAGGCCAAGCCGTTCAAAGCGCGGGTCGATAGAGCCGTTAGCGCCGGTCGCAAGTATCTCCAACGGGCCACCCATGGCCTCCCGGTCAGCGCCCTTGAGCATGGCTGTCGGGTTGAGGCCCAATTGACGGATGGCGCGTTCAGCGCGGGCTGCACGGCGGTCTGCGAAACGAGTCAGCTTTTCGACAAAAGCCAGCTGGCGAGCTTCGATCCGGGCAAGTTCGGCGGCTTCTGGGATGGAAGAGCTAACCTTGGAAACGGTTTCTGCGGCTTCGGACGAACTATCGGTAACTGTGCCAGCGGTGCTGCTGTCTTCAGCCTTGATGTCTTCCGGCAGGGCGGCTGTCATCGCCTCGAGGAATTCCTGGCGCTTCTGGAGGTCTTCGGTGACCGAGCCGAGATCATCGCGATAGGCGTTCACCCGTTCTTGCGCGGTGGCCACTTCCGCTTCTCGTTCCAGCAAAGAAAGTCGGTCAGCCTGCGCGCGATATTGCGTCCACGACATCACGGCCATGCTGATGGCCCAAACCAACAGCGCGATCACCACCACGGAGGCGGCGATCTTCTGCATGCGCGAACTGACCTTGATGAAACGGACCTGTCCCTGCGACCGCATGAAAAATTCACGGTCCGGGAACCAGTTTGCCACCTTTGCGGCAAACCCGCCGTTTTCAGCGCTATTGAACAATGCGACCCCACTTTTGGTATTTTCTGTCCCGCAGGGCCGCTAGCAAGGGAATCGACGGGGGTCGAATCCGGTAACCGTTGTAACCGCCGAGTCGAGCGAGTCCCGCGATGAATGGTTGGGGCCTTGCCAGAATGTCGCGCTGCGGTAGGGATCGCTGTCAATGTGCCCCTCGGCTTTGCCAATCGCCCCTGCAAAGCTAGGTTGAACAAGCTCTTGAAAGGAATACCGAATTTCAACGCCGGCCGAATCTTCCTGTGAATTCGAATCGCTTGTCGGTGATCTCTCCCTGCGTGCCCGGGAGGCGCAACGCTCGCTGGCGCTGGTTTCTTCCGGTGAACGGGCCGCTGCCTTGCGGCTTGCAGCCACCGCGTTGCGCAGGCAGTCCGCGCAAATTCTTGAAGCAAATCAGCAAGATGTCTCGGCTGGACGCGCGCGCGGCCTTTCGGAGGCGCTGCTCGATCGGCTGGCCCTTGATGGCGCCAGGCTGACAGCGATCGCCGATGCAGTGGACGCGGTTGCCGGGCTCCCCGACCCCGTCGGCGAGACAATCGACCAGACGGAACGGCCCAACGGCTTGCACCTCGCGCGTGTTCGCATCCCCATCGGCGTAATCGGCATCATTTATGAAAGTCGCCCCAATGTTACTGCCGATGCGGCTGCGCTATGCGTGCGCAGCGGCAATGCAGCGATCCTGCGCGGTGGCAGTGAAGCGGTGCACTCCAATCGCGCGATCCATGCCGCTTTTGTCGAAGGTCTCGCCACAGGTGGCGTGTCCCCCGACGTGGTCCAGTTGATCCCGACACAGGATCGCGCCGCTGTCGGCGCCATGCTGGGGGCCAGCGGACAGATCGACATGATCGTGCCGCGAGGGGGCAAATCGCTGGTCTCGCGTGTTCAGGACGAAGCGCGGGTTCCGGTGCTCGCCCATCTCGATGGGATTTGCCACACTTACATCGATGCCCAAGCGTCGCCTGACATGGCCGTGGCTCTGGCGACCAATGCGAAAATGCGCCGCACCGGCATTTGCGGAGCGATGGAGACATTGCTGATCGATGCCGGCTTTGGCGCTGCCAGGCAGGTGCTGGGCGCGCTGCTCGATGCGGGCTGTGAAGTGCGTGGGGATGGCCGCGCCACAGCGTTGGACCCCCGTATCACGCCCGCCTCGGGCGAGGATTGGGACACCGAGTATCTTGCTCCTGTGCTGTCTGTCGCGATTGTTGACGGGATAGAGCCTGCACTCGATCATATTGCGCGCCATTCATCGGGCCATACCGATGCGATCGTGACCGAGGCGCAGGATGTTGCCGACGCATTTCTCGCACAGGTCGATTCGGCGATTGTAATGCACAATGCATCCTCCCAATTTGCCGATGGTGGTGAATTCGGCCTCGGCGCGGAAATTGGCATCGCGACCGGTCGTTTACATGCCCGAGGGCCCGTCGCGCTTGAGGGGCTGACAACTTACAAATGGATCGTGCGCGGCACGGGTCAGGCGCGCCCTTGACGGCCCCTGTCCGCACCGGCCTGCTCGGCGGCAGTTTCAATCCAGCCCATGGCGGGCATCGCCGGATTTCCCTGTTCGCGATGCAGGCATTGGGGCTGGATGAAGTCTGGTGGCTGGTTTCGCCGGGCAATCCGCTCAAACCGAGAAAGGGCATGGCGCCTATTGCTGCGCGCTACCGCTCGGCATTGGTACAGGCGCGCAATGCGCCGATCCGTGTCACTGCGATCGAGCAAACGCTGGGCACCCGCTACACCGTGAACACTCTGCGCGCATTGACCGGGCGCTTCCCCAAACGCGATTTCCTCTGGCTGATGGGGTCAGACAATCTGGCCCAGTTCCACCGGTGGAAGGCGTGGCGGGATATTGCGCGTATGATGCCGATTGCGGTGATCGCCCGGCCTGGTTATGATGCCCAAGCTGTTGCAAGCCCCGCAATGGCATGGCTGCGGGGGCATCGCGTCTCTCCAGCCGTTTTTCGCAAACGGGGTGTATGGAGCGCGCCGAGCCTGGTGAATTTACGTTTCGATCCGGATCCACGTTCGGCCACGGCAATCCGCCGTGCCGATCCGGACTGGGCGAGCCGGTATGGCACCGGCCCGCTGTTTGACCAGGTCACCCACCGACAGGTTTTCGACCGTTCCAGCCGTGGGCAGGCGGCGCCCGCTGCATGACTCGCAATCGGCCCCGACCATCCCCACCTTACCCGAATGACAGGAGTATCCACCTCGCCCATGACACCGGCGCAAACCCCCTCGCCCGCACCCGGCGCTTCACCCGCAATGGCTGAGGCAGAGCCCGGCACGCTCCACGCGCTCGTTCTCGAGCAGTTGGACGAGGACCAGGCGCAAGATGTCGTCTCGGTCCCGCTGGAAGGCAAATCCTCGATTGCCGATCACATGGTGATTGCTTCGGGTCGCTCGACCCGCCAGGTCGCCTCGATCGCGCAGAAGCTGGCCGAGTCGATCAAGCAGGCCGGCCACGGCCCTGTCCGCCTCGAAGGTTTGCCAGCCGCAGATTGGGTGCTGGTTGATGCCGGGGACGTGGTTGTCCACCTGTTTCGCCCGGAAGTGCGCAGCTTCTACAATCTCGAACGCATGTGGGCCTTCGGCGACGCACCGCCCGTACCAACCGGCACCGCCTGATCAGGGCCCGATCCGGGCCCGATCAGCCTCCGATCAAGCGTTGTCGCCCGGTGGCGCGTGACGTAAGGGGCGGCCATGCTGTTGCATGTCATTGCTCGCGGGAAGATTGCCCGGTCGCCGGAAGCCGACCTGGTCGCCCGCTATGACAAAAGGCTGACATGGCCGGTCAAGCTGACCGAATTGCCTGAAACCGGCGGGAGAATCCCCGACCCCCAATCGCCTTTCAAAACTGTGCTTCTCGACGAGCGCGGCAATGACTTGTCGTCGCAGGAATTGGCGGCCACACTCGAGAAATGGCGCGATGGCGGCATACGCGAAGCTCGCTTCGTCCTGGGCGCTGCAGATGGCCATTCGCCTGCCGATCGCGCGGATGCGGACCTGCTGCTGGCCTTCGGTTCAGCCACTTGGCCTCATTTGCTCGCCCGCGCGATGTTGATGGAACAGCTTTATCGCGCCACCAGCATTCTTGCAGGCCACCCGTATCATCGTGCAGGGTGACGCAATGACCCGGTATGCCTTGCCTTTTTTGTCCGTAGCGTTTGTCGCCGCCGGTGTCGGGCTTGCGATGCATACTGCTGGTGTGATGGCCCAGTCTGCAACGGGCCTGGAAGATCCGAACGACATTCGTGCCTCGATGGCGCGCGCCCAAGCCCAGGCGGCCGAGGCAGCGTCCCGCGGGGCCGAATTGGAACAGGCGGCCCGTCTGGCGACGCAGGAAGCGGAAAAGACCGCACAAGAGGCTGCAGCGCTGGCGGCGCGGATCCAGGAATCCGAAGCAAAGATCGGCGCCGCAGAAGCGCGGATCGGGCTGATTGAAAGCCAGCGTCAACAATTGGTGCGGCGTTTGGCGGAACGGCGGGAGCCGCTGGTCCGGCTAACCGGGGCGTTGCAGAAATTTGCACGCCGTCCGCTCGGCTTGTCTATCCTGCGCCCCGGATCGCTGCGTGAGACTGTCTATCTGCGGGCAATGCTGGAGACCACGATACCGCAAGTGCGCGCACGCACGGCGGCTTTGCGGGCTGAAATTGATCGCGGGCGGGCGCTTGAAGGAGAGGCAAGACAGGCGGTTGCTGCCCTCAACGACCAACAGGAGGAGTTGGGCCAACGGCGCCAGCGGCTCGCGGCGGTAGAAACCCGGCAACGGATTGAATCGCGCCAACGCAGCGGCGATGCGGCGCGCGAGACCGAACGGGCGCTGGCGCTGGCGGAGGAAGCGCGCGATCTGGGCGGATTAATCGACCGCTTGGGAGAGGCTGGCTCTTTGCGGGACGAGCTCGCCGCTTTGCCCGGCCCGATCCTGCGGCCTAACGTCCCCGCGCAAGCCCGAGTTGCGGCCGTTGCGCCTACTACATCCGAAACGCCGACGAGCGGAGCCGGTCTCGCTCCGGTGGGCCTGCAATTGCCTGTCACGGGGCAGACTTTGCTGGGGTTTGGATCGATTTCCGATGGCGGCGTGCGCAATGAAGGGGTGACATTGTCGCCGCGGGCCGGTGCGCAGGTTATCGCTCCTGCAGCAGGCCGGGTCGCTTTTGCCGGGCCCTATCGCGGATTTGGACGGATCGTGATTATCGAACATGGCGCGGGATGGACCAGCCTGATCACGGGACTGGCCCGTACTGATGTCGATGTCGGCGAGGAGCTGGTCGGCGGCGGCCCATTGGGCGTTGCGGGGGTCGATCAGCCTGAAGTCACGCTCGAATTGCGGCGCGCAGGCGAACCGGTCAATCCGCTCGATTTCATCGGCTAGAGTGAATGATAGTTGCGGAACCAGTCGATGTAGCGGCGCATGCCCTCGCGCACCGAAATCTTAGGGGCATAGCCGAAATCTCGTTTCATCGCGCTCACATCGGCATAGGTTTGCGTCACATCGCCCTTCTGCATGGGCAACATTTCCAAAACCGCTTTACGATCGCAGGCTGCTTCCATAATTTCGATCACGTCGAGAAGCTTTTCAGGGCGGCTATTGCCGATATTGTACACCGCATGCGGCGAAACTGATCCTCCCGGTTTCGCTGCGCCATTATCCACTGGAGGCTTGGCCAAACAAGCGACAATGCCGTCAACAATATCGTCGATATAGGTGAAATCTCGCTCCATCTCGCCATTGTTGAACACCGGGATGGGGATACCCCGCAAGATCTTGTCTGCGAATATCCAAGGCATCATGTCAGGCCGCCCAAAAGGGCCGTAGACGGTGAAGAACCGCAGTCCCGTGAGTGGCAGGCGGTACAAATGAGCATAGCTCTCGCTTAGCAATTCATCGGCCCGCTTGGTGGCCGCGTAAAGCGATACGGGGCGATCGGCCCGCTCTTCTTCCGAGAATGGTGCTGGCGTGTTTGTCCCGTACACGGAGGATGAGCTGGCATAGACCGTGTTGGGAATCGACCGCGTCCGGGCCAACTCGAGAATGTTGAAATGCCCGACCAAATTGGACTGCACATAAGCATGTGGGTTCTCGAGAGAGTAACGCACACCCGCCTGCGCCCCAAGGTGGACGATCGCTTCAAAGTCGGTGTTTGCCAGGGAGGCATTCAATTCTGCGTGGTCGGCAAAATCGACCTTGCGGAACTCGAAATGCCCGCCGCCCTTGCTGTAGAGCCGCTTCAGACGATCATTTTTCAAGCTGACCGGGTAATAATCATTTAGGTTGTCCAAGCCGGTCACTTTATGTCCGCCTTGTGCAAGGCGTTCAGACAAGGCTGCGCCAATAAACCCTGCGGCACCGGTGACTAGGACATGCATCAGAATAATCTTTCTCGAGTGATCATGGCGGAAACATGGCCGTCCACTGATGAACTTCCCTTACAGCGCTCCCTATCAAGCTCTGGTAAACGTCTCGTCAAGCTTGCCTCCTCTCAGGTTCGGCAGTGGTCGGCGGAACAGGCGGTAGCGCGAGTAATATTTCGACCGGCGTTGCCCCGCTCCGGGACGAACGACATCAAAGCCGATGTACCTCATCTGGCATTAACCTGCTCTAGGCGATACAAAACGCCTGTGCTGAGAGAGACATTCGTATGAAAATCGCCAACCTCGTTCGCTCTGCTGCCCTGGTGACTGCCGTGGCGCTGATTCCGGCGACAACCGCCGGATTTGCGCAGGTTGAAGGGCGCGCTGGCCCGGAATTTGCCAAGCTGTTTGCGACTTATCAGCGGGTCAAAGCGAGCTATGTCGAGCCGGTTGATGACGAGAAACTGATTCGTGGTGCAATCGACGGGATGCTGGCATCGCTCGATCCGCACTCCGCCTATCTCGACGGCGGTGATCTCCAGCGCCTCGAGACGCTGATTGATGGCAATTACTCCGGCCTGGGGCTGTCGGTGGTGATGGAAGATGGCGCGGTGAAGGTCATCAGCCCGTTCCGTGGCAGCCCGGCCGAGCAGGCGGGCATGAAGGCGGGCGACTTTATCACGCATCTCGATGGCGAACTGATTTATGGCGGCGATCTGGACGAAGCGGTACAACGCATGCGCGGGGTCGCAGGGTCGTCTATCCGCCTGACTGTATTCCGCCCCGGCCGTGACGAGCCGTTCGATCTGACCGTGACACGCGGCGTGATCGAGCTGGAGCCGGTCACTCACGAACTCAAGCCCGGTCGCATCGGTGTGATCACGGTCAACGAATTTTCCCGCGATGTCGGCGCAGACGTGCTGGCGGCATGGCAATCCATCCGCGAAAAATCGGCGGGGCGGGTCAATGGCCTGTTGCTCGATTTGCGCTCGAACCCGGGCGGCTCGCTTGATGAAGCCGTGGCGCTGTCAGACCTGTTCCTCGACAAGGGCCGGATCGTGTCGCAGCGGGGCCGTGCACGCGGCGAAACAATACTCTACGATGCCGAAACGGTCTTCCGCGGCGATATCGCCAGTGACGTGCCGATGATCGTACTGATCGATGCCGGTTCTGCTTCGGCCTCGGAAATTGTTGCAGGTGCCCTGCAGGATCATCGCCGGGCGCTGGTGATGGGAGAGCGCAGCTTCGGCAAGGGCAGCGTCCAGTCGCTGTTGCCGTTGGGCCGCGATGCCGCCCTGAAGCTGACCACAGCACGCTATTTCACGCCGGCTGGAAAATCGGTCCAGGAAGGCGGCATCAAGCCCGATATTGCGGTGCCCCAGATTTCCGATCCGGATTGGGAAAAGCGCAAGAAATTTCAGCTGCGCGAATCCGATTTGCGCGGTCATCTGGTCAACGAAGTCGGCCTCAAGGATGAAGAGCTGGAGGCGGACAAACAGGACGATCCGCGATTCAAGCTGACAGCAGCAGAGCTGAAGGAGCAGGGCATCGAAGATTTCCAGCTCCATTATGCCTTGCAGACGCTGCGGCGGACTACGCCAAGCTCGGTTGCCCTGCGCGACTAACACCCTATGGGGTAGCGTCATGATCGAAACACCATCGGAGCGGCTGGCCCGGCAAATTGCGCTCGCTATCCCTGCGCTGCTGCTGGCGGGCGCCTATATCGGGCAATACGGCTTTGGCCTCTATCCGTGTGAGATGTGCCTGTGGCAGCGCTGGCCGCATTTTGCCGCCGTTGGCCTCGCGCTGGTCGGGTCTTTCGCGGCACCCCGCACATTGTGGGTCGGCCTTGCAGCGCTTGCGATCCTGGCGTCGGGCGGCATCGGCGCCTTCCATGCCGGGGTCGAATATGGCTGGTGGGAAGGGATCACCGCTTGTGCCAACGCCGTCGAGCAGGGCGGCGATCCGCTGGATGCGATCATGAATGCCCCCATCGTGCGCTGTGATATGGCGCCCTGGGACCTGTTCGGAATTTCGTTGGCCGGCTGGAATTTCCTGATTTCGACACTAGCTGGAGTGGCAGTACTCGTCCTCTTGGCCAGAAGGAGCCGTGCATGACCAAGCCCGATCTCGACCGTATGATCCGTGTCGACCAGGCCGGCGAATTCGGCGCTACGCGGATTTATGAAGGCCAATTGGCCGTCATGGGCGACCGCGGGCCGCATTCGGGTGAGATTGCCGCGATGGCCCGCCAGGAAGAGGGGCATCGCGCCAAGTTTGATGCCCTGATGGCAGAGCGCGGCGTTCGCCCGACCGCCTTGCAGCCCTTCTGGAATATTGCCGGATACGCACTGGGTGCAGGCACGGCCTTGCTGGGGCCCGAAGCCGCGATGGCCTGCACCGCAGCGGTCGAAACAGAAATTGACAAGCACTATTCGGACCAGCTCGACGAGCTTGAGGAATCAGGCGCCGATCCCGAGTTGGCGGCCATGATCCACGAGTTCCGCGAGGACGAGCGCGAGCATCGCGATGCGGCGTTGGCAGCGGGCGCGGAGAATGCCCCTGCTTATCCGCTTTTGTCCGGCCTTATCAGGCTCGGCTGCCGCGCCGCCATCAAGGTGAGCGAGCGCGTCTGACCGGCGTTGTCCGTCCGGACAATGCCTGTAAGCGCTTCATATGCTATTCACGCCTGCCGGTGTTGGGTGAATCCCTGAACTGGCCAAAGATTGAAAGGCTTTCGACCATGATCCGTTTTGCCACCGCTTCCCTTGCCGCAATGGCAGCTCTGGCGATGACTGCGCCAGCCCACGCGCAAACCGATGCGGGCGACAAGGTGCGCATGGTCATCATCTATGGCGATGATGCGCGCCCCGAGGCCGAAGGTGACGAAATCCTGGTGGTTGCAACCATGCCGGAAAGCGAACGCTACCGCATTCCCGAGCAACTAAGGCTGAGTGATGATCCGGCCAACAGTGCCTGGGCCCAGCGGGTCGAGCGGTTCGATTTTGTCGGCGATTTCGGCACGCTGTCTTGCTCCCCCAGCGGCGCGGGAGGCATTACCGGCTGCACCCAGGACCTGATCGATGCGGCCTATGGTGCGCGTCGCGAAGGTTCCAATGTCAGGTTCAGCCAGCTGATCGAAGCGGCCCGGGCTGAACGACTTTCGACCATCGATGCTGATGCTGCTGCCGAGCAGGAGCGCGTCGAGTCGATCGAGCGCGAATATATGGAACGCCTGGAGCGTGAACGTCAAGCTGAAGTGCCCGGCGAGGAGGGGGCTGCATTACCGGCCCCGGAAAGCTCCGGCCCGGTTGATGATGGCGGCGAAGATGCCTCCGGTCTTGATCGGGACCCTGGCACCAGCTGATCCCGGCAGCCGCACTACCGCCCCCTTCCACAGCGCACCTGCCTTGAACTTGTGCGTTGCGTGGGCCCACTGGCCCCACTAAGGCTGCGCGCATGAGCGAAACCCGCAAAGTTATCACGGTCTTCGGCACGCGTCCCGAAGCGATCAAACTCTTCCCCCTCGTGCATGTCCTGGATGCCGATGACCGGTTTGACAGCCGCGTTCTCGTCTCCGGCCAGCATCGCGGTATGCTCGACCAGGTCCTGCAAATCGCTGACATTCAGCCGCATCATGATCTTGATGTAATGCAGCCTAACCAGTCACTCGATGCGCTGACCGCACGCCTGCTGACTGGGATCGGCGAAGTGCTCGATAAGGAACAGCCCGACTGGGTCATCGTCCAGGGCGATACTGCCACCGCCATGTGCGGCGCGCTTGCCGCTTACTATCGGAAGATTCCGGTCTGCCATGTCGAGGCTGGCCTGCGCAGCGGCGATATCTATCACCCCTGGCCTGAAGAGGTGAATCGCAAGGTCATCGGCAGTTTCGCCGCCTTGCACGCCGCCCCGACCGAAACCTCTGCCAACGCTCTCAAACGCGAGAATGTCGACCCTGCCAGTGTGCATGTGACCGGCAATACCGTGATCGATGCCTTGCACTGGATCACTTCCAAGGTTGCCGCCGAACCCCAGCTCGCCGGAGACCTGGCCGGTGTCGAAGCGCGCTTTGCCGGCAAGCGGATCATCGGTGTGACGTCCCACCGGCGTGAGAATTTCGGTGACGGCATGCGCGCGATTGCCAATGCGATCCGGCGGCTCGCGGCGCGCGAGGATGTTGCGCTGATATTCCCGGTCCACCTCAATCCCAATGTGCGCGAAATCATGCAGGGTGAGCTGGAAGGGCTGGACAATGTCGCCTTGCTCGAACCGCTTGATTATCCCCATTTTGCGCGGCTGCTCGATATCTGCACGCTGATGCTGACCGATAGCGGCGGGGTGCAGGAAGAGGCGCCTGCGCTTGGTAAACCGGTGCTGGTCATGCGCGAGACGACAGAGCGGCCCGAAGGCGTCGAGGCCGGAACGGCCAAACTTGTCGGTACCGACGAAGAAGCGATCGTGCGCGAAGTCGAGCGCCTGCTTGATGACGAGAATGCCTATGCCGAGATGGCGCGGGCGCACAATCCGTTTGGCGATGGCAAATCGGCCCTGCGGATTGCGGATATGCTTGCAGGCTGACTGGCTCCTGTTCTGGCCCCTGGTGCCAGCCCTGCCGCCTTGCAAAGGGAATGCGATCTGCTAGTGAACGACGGGTAGGTCGCGTTCTGGCCGAGCGGTTAGCTAGAGTCACTCACCAGATCATATGTTGAAAAGTAAAACAGCATCGCAGCGCCAGCTGATTGCGTTTTCGCTGGCAGCAGCGTTTCTTGTGGCAGTCTTTGCCATGGGGGGTGGCTCGCGGTCTGACATCTCATCGCTTGTTCTTCTGCGTCCGATGGCAGGACTGCTCTTGGCCTACGGCATTGTTACGTCGCTCAGGGCTGACTTTGAAGGTCTCCGGGCAATTTGGTTCATAATTGTCGCCTCGGCTGGCTTGGCATTCATCCATCTTATTCCTTTGCCTCCCGCGATCTGGCAATCGTTGCCGGGCAGAGAACTGATCGCTGAGATCGATTCGACGATTGGATTGGAAGGGGTTTGGCGACCCATTTCTCCGGTGCCTGGCGAGGCCGCCAATGCCCTCTTCTCATTGATGGTTCCTGCTGCATTTTTTCTATTGCTGATACGGCTCGACCATGACTCGTTGTTCAGGCTCCTGACACTGATTTTGGCCTTGGGGGGCGTTAGTGCGGCCTTTGGCATTATCCAGGCTGCGGGAGGCGACGCCTTCTACACCTATCGGATCACCAATCCTGAATTTTCCGTTGGCTTGTTTGCAAACCGTAACCACCAGGCATTCTTGCTGGCCATGCTCCTGCCAATGCTCGGTGTCTTTGCCGCTTGGCCTGCGCGTACCGTCGAGCATGCGCGCTTTCGCAGCATGCTCGCGATGATATGCGCACTTCCGCTTGTGCCGCTTATCATCATTACCGGATCCCGCATGGGATTGGTCGTTGGGGTTCTTGGCATTCTTGCTGCGGTATTGATTTACCAGCGGGTATCCGGCCGAAAAGCAGGTGATAGGAATTTGCCAGCAAAAGAGCGGCGCAAGCTGATGGTGGCGGGCTTTCTCGCTGTCATTTTGCTGGGCATTGTGACGGTCGTGGCTGCGCAAACCACCACATTTGATCGGCTTGGTTCGGAAGATGGTGCTCTGGACAATATCCGCTTCCAGGTCTGGCGGCCAATTCTTGCGAGCACGTGGGATCACTTTCCGATTGGCTCTGGGATCGGTTCATTTGTTGAGGTCTATAAAGTCTACGAGCCGGATGCGTTGCTCAGTGAAAAGTATCTCAATCACGCCCATAATGATTGGCTCGAAGTTGTCATGGTTGCAGGGTTGCCGGGCCTATTTCTGCTGTCGATGCTTGTGGTTGTCGTTGGCACCAATGCAATCGAGCTCATTCGAAGGAATGACCGCGGGAAGGGCGCGCTGCTCGGCTATCTAGCGATTGCGTTGATCTCTTTCCTCGCGCTTACCAGTGTTTTTGACTATCCATTGCGGACGCCGATCCTGTCTTGCCTCTTTGCTTTTGCCTTGGTCTGCCTTAGGAGGCAAAAACCTTTGGCAAGAGGCTGAGGCTTGGCTCAGTTCACTCATCATCTGAGGATTTCTAAATACGTGTTTGAACAGCTACGAATGATAGCGGCCGTTGGATTGGCGTTGAGCCTCTCTGCCTGCTTTGGAGGCGGTTCAGCGCTTGCTCCAGGTGCGGGCTTGGAAATTGTTCGTGGCGAAGGCCTGCCAGCCCCCGGGGTTGCAGACACGAGCCCGGCACCGCGGGAATTCGTGCTTGGGCCTTTGGACAAGATCGACGTCGTCGTCTTTGGTATTGGAGCTCTGTCTGCTGAAGATGTTCAGATTGATACAGCGGGCAACATTGCAGTGCCGCTTGCGGGAACAGTGCGAGCGGCCGGCCGGACGCCTTCTGAGCTTTCATCCACTATCGAAGGCTTACTGAAGCAGAAGAAGGTCCGTAATCCCGATGTGGCGATCAATGCAGTGGATATCAGGAGCCAGCTCGTCACTGTCGAGGGTGAGGTCAAGCAGCCGGGGATGTTCCCTGTCGAAGGAAACATGACACTGTTGAGAGCTGTGGCCTTGGCGCAAGGGCCATCTGAGTTCGCTCGCCTCAACGAGGTTCTTGTCTTTAGAAATGTCGGCGATCAGCGCATGGTCGGGGTATATGATCTGCGCGCATTGCGGGCAGGGACCTATTCTGATCCCTCGATCTTTGCCAATGATGTCGTGGTTGTCGGAGATTCGCCATCTCGCAGGGCGTTCAGCATGATCGTACAGGGCGCTGCTCTCCTTAGCCCTCTTGTAATCTTGCTTACCCGATAGGTCACGAAAGCCATGTCACAGAACGCCCGCTCAGAGGCCGAGTCTACTCAATTCGAGGCTGATCCGGCTCTGCTCACGGCCGACCCACAAGGGGCGGCTCTTGGGCCAGCCCTCCTGCACTATTGGAATATCCTCAAGCGCAGGCGTTTCGTAATTGCCGGTGTTGTGGTCGGGGCCATCATGATGGGCTTGGTCGCGACGTTGCTCATGCCGAAGCAGTATACGGCGATATCCCGAATTGAAATTGATAGAGAAAAGCGGGAAATCAGCACGGGCGACGGCTTGGAATCTTCCGACGCGAGTCGCGATCTTGAATTCTACCAAACTCAATATTCGCTGCTGGAATCGCGCTCTTTGGCGATGCGTGTTTCGAAGAAGTTGAAACTGGCCGCCAACGAGCGATTTTTTGACACGCATGGTGCCGCGCCTGAAGATGGCAATGACTTTGCGACTGCCAACATAGCGCTTAGCGCGGCGGACCGCGCGGAGCGCGAAAAGCAAGTGGTTGAGCTTCTGCTGGACCATTTGAGCATCAGACCCTTGCGTGGATCGGCATTGATCGACGTAGCCTACAGGTCCACCTCTCCGGAAATTTCGGCGTCCATCGCAAACGCCTGGGTTGAAGAGTATATCCAGTCGAACCTCGACAGGCGATATTCTTCGGCTTCCTCAGCGCGTGAATTCCTCGAGGAGAGGTTGCAGACACTGCGTGTGCGCCTGGAGGAATCCGAGCGAAACATCGTCAATTACGCCGCAAATAATGACATCATAACAGTCGTCGGATCGAGCGATGGGACGGTTGAAGGCGAGCGGACTTTGCTGGCCAGCAATTTGGAGGCGCTCAACCAAGCCCTGGTCGGTGCAATCGCTGAACGCGTCCGCGCTGAGAGTAGAGCAAAGGAGGCCTCCAGTTCGCTAAGTGCAGAGCTGCTTGCAAACACTTCGATTGGTACGCTTCGACAGCGTCGAGCGGAGCTTTCTGCCGAAGTTGAACGGCTGAAGACACAGTTCGAGGAGGGTTACCCTGCGCTAGAGGCGTCGCAGCAACAATTGCGTGAGCTTGACCGCAGCATTGCGCAGGAAGAGGCGCGAGTGCGCAATATACGCTCGAGCGCCAGGGCGGACGAGTATCGCGAAGCCCTGCGGCGAGAAAATGATCTGCGGCAGCGGGTCACAGATTTGAAACTTGAACTGGAATCCCAACGCCGCGCTGGGATTCAATACAACATTTATCGGCGAGATGTTGATACCAGCCGCGAACTCTACAATGGCTTGTTGCAACGCTTCAAGGAGATTGGTGCAGCAGGGGTTGGTTTGAACAATATCTCAATCGTTGACCGGGCAGAGGTTCCAGACGAGCCTTCGTCACCCAATCTGCCAATCAATATGGCGCTGGCATTATTGGCGGGTCTTATACTGTCAGGCGGCCTGGTCTTCGCTCTCGAGCAGATAGACGAGGGTCTCGAGAGTCCCCGCGACGTGGCAAACTTACTGGGCCAAACACTGCTCGGCGGAGTGCCGCGCGTCGCGGACTTCACGCTTGCCGATCTACAAGATCCGAAGAGTGAACTGTCAGAGGCATATACGACGATTTGGTCCAACCTTGCATTCTCGTCACCTCGAGGATTGCCTCGATCGCTTGTGTTCACGAGCACTAAGCCGAATGAAGGCAAGACCATTTCTTCGACGGCCCTGGCGCTTATCATTGCGAGAGCCGGCAAGCGTGTGCTCTTGGTGGACGGTGATCTCCGCTCACCATCCGTGCACCTATTTGTCGGCACCAGCAACGAACGGGGATATGCCAACTACCTCGCGGGTGATGATGATTGGCGTGGCCTTGTACAGGACAGTTCGTTCAAGAACCTGTCTGTCATATCGACAGGACCGAAACCTCCGAACCCAGCTGAACTGCTGAGCTCGGACCGCACCAAGCAGCTCATCGATAGCCTGTCGTCCGAATACGATCTTGTCATTATTGATGCGCCTCCGGTGCTTGGACTTGCCGATGCGCCGCTCCTTGCGCGCGAGGTAGAAGGTTGTGTCTTCGTTTCCGAAGTGGCTGGCGCGCCAGCACGTGAGATAAACGCCTCTATCAATCGCCTCCATGCCGTTCAGGTTAACGTTTTGGGAGTAGTCCTTACCAAGATTGATGAGCAAGCCCACGGCTATGGCTATGGCTATGGCTATGGCTATGGCAACTCCGGCGATCAGGACCTTTAGGCTGCTTCCGCCATGAGCCTTGACAAAGAAGCGACAGGGATCAGTCCAGCCCGCAAGACCTTTGGGATCCTTCTTGGCGTCTTGCTCGCGGTTATCTCCTTTATGGCTGCTGTCGGCGAGGTATTTGTCTTTTCCAACCCCCAACTGACGCAATCCGTTGGCCTCACAAGTGTCGGTCAGGCACGTCTCAATTCGACGATGCGCGATATCGCGGCCGAAGAGTTGGAGCAGTCTGACCCAAGCCTTGCGCTTGTCGGCCGGGGCGCGCTGCTGGAAAACCCTCTCAACGCAACCGGCATTACTGCAATTGCTATGCAGCGCTATGGCAGCGAAGATTATGATGATGCCCTAAGGCTTGGCTTGCTATCCGACCGTATCAACCGTCGCGACCTTGGCGGACAGCTTCTTTTGTTCCAGACCAATCTGCAAATGAGCGATTTCGACCAAGCGATCAAACACTTGGATACGGCGGTGAGGACAGCTGGTGATCGTCAGCCGCTCCTGTTTGGCCTCATCGCGCAGGCTTTGCGCTTCGAGGAGTTTCGTGCTGCCTTGGCGCCGAAATTCAATGAAGGGCGCGATTGGACCGCGCCTTTCTTGATTCATGCCGTGGATCAGTCTTCCGAGGCTGATGCAGTTCAGAAGGTGCTTTTAAAGCTTGAGCCAGATGTGCTCCAAGAGCTGACTCCGAGGATTGCAGGACGCACGCTTTCAAAACTTATTGCGCAGGGCCAGTATCCTGAAGCCCTTTCACTTCTGGAGGCCCTGCCGACCAAAGATACGAGGCTTCTGGCGAAGTTTGGATTTGCTTCGGAGACGGTCGATCCTGAAATTGGCGCCTTTGCCTGGACTGCTGGCGCGCAAGAAAACGTTTTGGCCGAACTGAATCTTGAGCCGGGCCAGGCGGAGGACGTGCCACTTGCGAAGATCGACATTGGCGCCGGAATTGAAGAGCTTGCGCTGTCAAGATTGATGGCGCTTCCGGCTGGCAGCTATCAAATCGACAGGCGGGAAACGTCCGAGAATGGCGGAAGTTTGCTTTGGCGGATCCGCTGTGCAGATGGGCAATCCTTCCCAGACATATGGACTTCCGAAACTGGCGAGACTGTTGTCATCCCTGCTTCTTGCCCGTTCCAGATGGTCCAGGTTTATGGTCGTAACACGCGGGCTTCCGAGCCAGCTGCGGTCATCATCAATGCGGTCGAATTGACCAGATCCTGAGCTAGCCGCACATACCCGGAAAGCGATTGCTACTGGTTCGGAAATCGCTATAGGCCCGGGCTGACCCTCGAAGTCAGAATTATTAATGTGGATGGCGAGACATTGGAACTGAAGAACAAGCGCGTACTCGTGACTGGGGCCGATGGCTTTATCGGATCTCATCTCGTCGAGTATCTGGTGGAGCAGGGGGCGGACGTCCGGGCGTTTGTATACTACAACAGCTTCAACAGTTGGGGTTGGCTTGACCAGAGCTCTGAAACCGTTCGGCGCTCAATCGATGTATTTGCCGGGGACATTCGTGATCCCAACGGTGTTCGGACTGCCATGCAAGACTGCGACGTCGTTATGCACCTCGCTGCGCTCATCGCTATCCCTTTCTCCTACCACTCGCCAGATAGCTACGTCGATACCAACGTCAAAGGCACTCTGAACATAGTCCAGGCTGCTCGAGACCTTGGGGTTGAGCGCGTCGTGCACACTTCGACGAGCGAAGTTTATGGCACCGCGCGCTACGTTCCCATCGATGAAGCGCACCCCCTTCAAGGCCAGTCGCCCTACTCTGCTAGCAAGATCGGCGCAGATCAGATCGCTCAAAGCTTCTATTTGTCGTTTGATACGCCGGTGACCACAATTCGTCCCTTCAACACCTATGGGCCAAGGCAATCCGCCCGTGCGGTCATTCCGACAATCATCACCCAGCTTGCTGCCGGCAAGGAGGAAATCAAACTCGGAGCCACGCATCCGACGCGCGACTTCAATTATGTTCGTGATACTGTGCGCGGGTTTTGCGCGGTCGCCGAAGCTGACAGCGCGATTGGTGAAGTCATCAATGTCGGGAGCAATTACGAAATCTCCATTGGCGATACCGCTAAGCTCATCGCTGAGCGTATGGGTAAGAGCATCAAGGTCACAAGCGACGACCAGCGCATGCGGCCGGAGAAGAGCGAGGTTGAGCGGCTTTGGGCTTCCAATGAAAAAGCGCGAGATCTTGCAGGCTGGACGCCGGATTACGGGGATCATGAGGGCTTTGGCCGCGGCCTCGATGAAACCATCGAATGGTTCATCGATGCGTCCAATCTGGCCCGCTACAAAGCCGATACTTATAACATATAATCCTTCTCGGAATGGGATGGCACTCAGACCATGACGACACTCACCAACTCCATTCTCGAGGCGGTTCGCGAAGGCGCTGGATTCCCCGAGGCCTTCACCCCGCTGCACGAACCTGAGTTTGCGGGTCGAGAAGAGGACTATGTTGCCGACTGCATCCGCACTGGCTGGGTTTCGAGTGTTGGCTCTTTCGTAGACCGTTTTGAAGCGGATCTTGCAGAATTCACCGGTTGCAGCCGAGCGGTTGCGACCGTCAACGGCACCGCTGCGCTCCATATCGCGTTGAAGTGTTCAGGTGTCCAAGCAGGGGATGAGGTCCTTCTGCCCACTCTGACGTTTGTAGCGACTGCAAACGCGACCTCTTACGCAGGCGCCATTCCGCATTTTGTCGATAGTGAAGCGACCACGTTGGCTGTCTGTCCCGAAGCTCTGCGAAGCCATCTCGAAGAATGCGCGGAGAAACGCGATGGTGGCTGCTTCAATCGCAAGACTGGCCGCCGGATTGCTGCCCTTGTCGTCATGCATGCGTTCGGCCATCCCGCGCAACTCGATCCATTGCTGGAATTGTGCCGGGAATGGTCGATCCCGCTCGTCGAGGATGCTGCTGAGTCTCTTGGTTCATACTACCAAGGCCGCCACACGGGCGGCTTCGGCCTGGTTTCAGCCCTCAGCTTCAATGGCAACAAGATCCTCACCACCGGAGGTGGTGGCGCCATACTCACGAATGATCCCGCGATCGCTGATCGTGCCAAGCATCTGACCACTACCGCGCGTATCTCAGACGGGTGGAATTTTACTCATGACGAAATCGGCTACAATTATCGTCTGCCAAACCTCAATGCCGCCCTCGGATGCGCACAGTTAGAGCGTATCACTGACATGTTGCAACGCAAGCGTGCGCTTGCGATGCGATACAAGGCGCTCTTTAAAGACATTGCGGGTGTGCGGCTCCTTGAAGAGCCGCAGGGCACCGAGAGCAATTACTGGCTTTGCACGCTGGTACTGGAACAATTTGATCATCAGCTGCACACAGAGGTGCTTTCGGCACTTAACGATGCGGGCTTGATGGCACGACCTGTTTGGACCCTGATGCATCGGCTGCCCATGTTTGCGGATGCACCACGGGCAGACCTTTCGTGCGCCGAACGCCTGGCAGTGCAAATCATCAACATCCCGAGCAGCCCCAAGCTGTTCGCGGCGCCTGCCGGGGCTGGGGGTGATGTGTGACCCTGGCATTGATCACAGCCCGGGGCGGGTCAAAAGGTATTCCGCGCAAGAATATTCGGATGATTGCCGGGAAGCCACTGATAGCCTGGACTATCGAAGCTGCCCTGTCTTCCCGATCGATTGCGCGGGTCGTGGTTTCGACAGAAGACGAAGAGATAGCATCCGTCGCCCGCCAGTACGGCGCTGATGTGCCCTTTATGCGTCCTGCCGAATTGGCCGATGATAACGCATCAAGCCAAAGCGTTGTCGCACATGCATGTGAACAATTGCCCGAATATAAGGATCTGGTGCTGCTCCAACCGACTTCGCCCCTGCGGACTTCGGAGCATATCGAAGGAATTCTCGAGCTTAGCCGTCGAACCAAGACCTTGTCGGCTACTTCAGTGACGGAAGTTCGTGACCATCCGGCAATCATGTATCATTGCGGCGAAGCCGGTGATATGGTCCCTTATGCCGGTGAAAAGAAGGCTACCCGAAGGCAGGACCTTGAACAGTTGTTTTCCCTCAACGGTGCGCTGTATTGGGTCAGCGTGGCTTGGTTTTTGGAGCATCGAGCCTTGGTCAGCCAAGATACGCGGGCCTATATTATGGAAGCGGAGGACTCCGTCGACGTGGACGACATGCTCGATTGGAAGTTCGCGGAAATGCTGCTGCGCGCGCGGCACAAATCGAGCCAGTGAGTGACCTGTTTATCTTGGGAACCGGCGGCCAAGCGCGGGACATTGCTGAAATCGCTTTCCGGCTTGATTGGCGACCGATCTTTGTGACGCGCGATCAAGCTGAAATAGAGAGTTGGCAGGGCAGTGATGAAATCGCGCTTGAGGATCAGGTTGTCACAAAGGGTGACGCAGCGTTCGCCATCGGAATCGGAGACAACCAAACGCGTCGGTTGGCCGCAAACAAATACCGGCAGCAGTTAAGATTTCCCGCCCTGATCGATCCCGACAGCTCGCTTGCGCGCGGCATGTTTGACATGCTGTCTAAAACCGCTGGTACCGTGGTATTCCCCGGGGTGAGAGTGATGGGTGGTTGCAAGATCGGTGATTTCTGCACCCTCAATCTCAATGCTACGGTTTCGCACGATTGTGTGCTGGATGACTTCGTCAATTTGTCGCCTGGCGCTCATTTGGCCGGAAATGTTTTTGTCGCCGAAGGAGCTTGGGTAGGCATGGGGGTTGTGGTGAATCAAGGTACGGATGCATCACCGCGTCAGATTGGTGCCTGGTCTGTTGTTGGTTCGGGGGCGGCGGTCGTCCACGATGTCCGGCCTCGTGCAACATCAGTCGGCGTCCCAGCCAAGGAGAAACTCTTGTGACACTGATCATTGCCGAGGCAGGAGTAAATCATAATGGCGACATGGGGGTGGCCCGTAAACTGGTGAAGGCGGCGGCAGATGCGGGCGCTGACCTGGTTAAGTTCCAAACCTTCACAGCGAGCAAGATTGCTTCCGCAAATGCCCCCAAGGCTGCTTATCAACAGACATCGACAGGGACGGACGAAAGCCAACTCGAGATGGTTCGAAAGCTCGAGCTTTCTCGCGAGGACCACTACGATCTGATGCAGGAATGCAAGGAATGTGGCATCGGTTTCTTCTCGACCGGTTTCGATATCGACAGTCTGGATTTCCTTTTCGAGCTTGGGATCGACCGAGTAAAAATCCCCTCTGGAGAGATCACGAACTTGCCGCTGTTGCGCCATGTTGCTGGCAGAGGCCTTCCCATCATTCTTTCGACCGGAATGGCGAATCTTGGCGAAATTGAATCAGCGGTTGATGTCCTTGAAGACGGCGGTGCAGATCGCGAAGATCTGACGATCCTTCACTGCAACACTGAATACCCGACCCCTATGCACGATGTTAATCTGCGTGCGATGGCCAATATCGGCAGAGCGTTAGGCACCTCTCACGGCTATTCCGACCATACCGCCGGTATCGAAGTCTCCATTGCGGCAGTCGCGCTTGGGGCAAGCGTAATCGAAAAACACTTTACTCTCGATCGTACGCTCCCAGGCCCAGATCATGCTGCGAGTCTTGAGCCCGAAGAATTGCGCGCGATGGTGCGTTCTATCCGGAATATCGAGGCTGCCATGTCTGGCGACGGTATCAAGCGCCCTTCGCCCAGCGAAGTTGGCAATCGGTCCATAGTGCGAAAGTCGATAGTCGCGGCATGCCCGATATCGAAGGGTGAGGCATTCACGGTCAAGAACCTAACCACCAAACGCCCTGGTGATGGCGTTTCTCCAATGCGCTGGGATGCAGTGATCGGGCAAGTGGCGCAGAAGAACTATGTCCCTGATGAAATGATCGAGATTTCGTCTGGCAACAGGAGGGAGGGCGTGTGACAACCTCTCTCGTGAAAGCAAGCTCCAATCGGGGTTTGCGAGAAGGTGAGTTTTCTTGTCCTCGCCAAGCAAGGCTGCATTCGCAAGTGCAGGTTTGGCTCAAACATTGCGGAGAGGGCGCGCGATGAAGCGAGTGTGCGTAATAACGGGAACGCGGGCCGAATATGGCCTTTTGCGATGGGTGATCGAAGGCCTTCAGCATTCGGCTTCATGCGAACTGCAGATCATTGCGACAGGCATGCACTTGTCGCCTGAGTTTGGAGCGACCTGGGAGGCGATAGAAGCTGATGGCTTCAAGATTGACCGAAAGGTCGAGATGCTGCTGAGTTCTGACAGTGCGGTTGGTATAACCAAGTCGATGGGACTTGGCATGATTGGCTATGCTGATGCTCTCAGCGAATTGAAGCCTG
This sequence comes from Parerythrobacter jejuensis, assembly GCF_039536765.1. Lineage (NCBI taxonomy): Bacteria > Pseudomonadati > Pseudomonadota > Alphaproteobacteria > Sphingomonadales > Erythrobacteraceae > Parerythrobacter > Parerythrobacter jejuensis. Next base: position 1,839,217 of record NZ_BAAAZF010000001.1, on the reverse strand, counting down.
ATTTGATTGTGATTCTTGGTGATCGTTTCGAGATGTTGGCCGCTGCAGCAGCTGCCATGATCGCCAATATTCCGATCGCGCATCTGCATGGCGGTGAGCTGACGGTCGGCGCATGTGACGATCCGATTCGTCATTCCATCACCAAGATGTCGCACCTGCATTTCACAGCGGCAGAGCCCTATCGGAGGCGCGTGGTGCAGATGGGAGAGGATCCATGCAGTGTATGGAACGTCGGAGGCTTGGGAATCGATGGGATACTTCGCGCCGATCTGATGACACGGGAGGAACTCGAAGCATCGCTTGATTTCCCACTCGGGGAGAAAAATCTGCTGGTCACCTTCCATCCGGAAACAAGTACGGCGAACGATCCGGCCGGGCAGATGCTGGAGCTGCTGGCGGCGCTAGAGAGTGTTGACGCCAGCATTATATTCACATTGCCCAATGCGGATACGGGCGGGCGAGTGCTTTTCCGCTTGATCGATGAATTTGTCGCAGCGCATCCGGATCGGGCCTGTGCTCATGTATCGCTTGGGCAGAGACGGTATCTTTCGACAATGGCAATTGTTGATGGCGTAGTTGGCAATTCATCGAGTGGATTGATCGAGGCTCCTGCATTCAAGATTCCAACGCTAAATATCGGCGCGCGTCAGGATGGCAGGTTGCGCGCAGCAAGCGTTGTCGATTGCCCAGCCGATCGCAGCGCAATCGCCGCGGGCCTGAAGCGTATCCTCGCGTCGGAATTTCGTGAGCAGGTAAAGGATGTTGTCAATCCTTATGGGCAGGGCGGGGCCTCTGAGCGAATTGTGAAAGAGATCGAGGACTGGACACCACGCGGGTCTTCAAAAGCGTTTTTGGACCTTGCATATGATCTGCCGACTGACGAAGGATCGGTCTGATGGTTGAGACGCACCCTGGCTGGCGAAAGGCGCTGTTGCAGCGATCGAGTGCCACCATTGGCGATGCGATTGCTGCGCTTGATCGATCAGGCCTGCAAATCGTATTGGCGGCCGATGCCGACGGTGTGCTGGAAGGAACCATCACCGATGGCGACATTCGGCGGGGCCTATTACGCGGCGACACGCTGGAAAGCTCGATAGACGGGATTATCCAGCGCTCACCCATGGTCGCACCGAGTGATTTGCCAGAAGCAACTGTGCGGCAGTTGATGTCAGCCAACAAGATCCGGCAAATGCCGATTATTGATGATTCCGGAGTTCTGGTGGGATTATATATTCCCGATATGATGGGGGCTGCACAAGAACGGCCCAATCTCATGGTCATCATGGCGGGCGGTAAGGGCACCCGGCTTCGGCCCCACACTCAGAATTGCCCGAAGCCCCTTCTCGAGGTGTCGGGAAAGCCGATGCTGGAACACATTCTTGAGAATGCAAGAGCATCGGGCATCACGAACTTTGTCGTTTCCGTTCATTATCTCGGACACATGATCGAAGAGTATTTCGGTGATGGTTCGAAATGGGGTGTCTCGATCGACTATGTCCGTGAAGAAACGCCCTTGGGCACAGGCGGATCACTGAGTCTGCTCCAAGAGCGACCTAGAGCACCGTTCCTTGTCTGCAACGGCGACGTCATTTCGAGTGTGAATTTCGCGGAAGTGGTCGACTATCATAATCTCCATCGCGCTGTGGCAACCATGGCCGTCCGCAGTCACGAAATGCGCAATGAATTCGGTGTTGTTCTGACCGATGGGGTTGAAATCACAGGGTTCGAAGAAAAGCCTGTCGTAAAATCCTACGTAAACGCCGGCATCTATGTGATCGACCCAAGCGCGCTCGATCTGCTAGAGACCAATGCTTATTGCGATATGCCTACCTTGTTCGGACGCATTCGTGACCGCCAAGAACGCACAGTCGTTTTCCCTATGCATGAGGACTGGCTGGATGTAGGCAGGCCAGACGATCTGGCCCGAGCCGACCAAACGATTACCGGGTGATCGCGGGCAAGTCGCTTGTGGAATTGTATGCGCGCGCTCTCACCTTCGATACTTTTGCGGCAAGCTTGGGTGGGGCTGCAGTCCTCCATTGGACGCTCGGTGGCACTATATGCCATCGCTTTCAGCTTTGCCGGCCTCACACCATTGGTCCTCCTGCCGGTTCTGACGCAGGCCCTTTCTCCGGCCGAGTTTGGGCAGGCGACTTCGTGGATCGTTCTAGTGGCCATGATTGCCAACACATGCGGACTGACCGTGCATGGCCTTGTATCCGTCCGGTTTTTCAAAGACGCATTTGTCGGGTTCCAGCGCATCGTTGCTGCGGCGATCTCCGTAATTCTTTTGGTTCATCTGCTAGCCGGGCTGGTAATTTCTACCGGGCTCGTGCCTCTCAGCGCATTCACCGGACTTACGCGAACTTACTCGTTGGGCGCTGCGGCCGTAGGTGTGGCACTTAGCATAAATTTGATCGGACTTGCCTTCATGCAGGCAAGTCAGCGCCCCGGCATCTACCTGCTGCTGCGTATGCTCCAGTCGGCTATCGAAATTCTTGGCTGCCTTGCACTCTTGCAGCTCATTGTTGCGGGTCCGGATGTCCGCATTTGGTCCTATGTTGCAGCCATTGCCGCGAGCGCGCTGTGTGCTTTGGCCTTCTTGGTCAAGAAACGTGTCCTCGCGACAGCTCCGGACAAGAAGGCTTTCGAGAGCGTAGCGCGTTTCGGTATCCCATTGGTACCGCATGTCTTCGCAGGGCAAATGCTCACCAACCTTGACCGGATAATGGTGTCGTACCTGCTGGGTATTGAGAAGCTCGGGATCTTCATGGTTGCATCTCAGCTCGGAATGGCCTTGAGCCTTGTGATCGAGCCACTCAATCGCACACTTGCTCCGTGGCTTTTTAAGAAGCTCACAGATGGTTCCGAAGACGACAAGAGACTGATAGTCAAAGTTACCTATGGGCTGTTTGTTGGCTTGCTGGCTCTTTCGATGATCGCGGCGGCTCTGTTTGTGAGTGTTTTCGACCTTCTTTTTTCGGATGAATTTTCTGACGCCAAGCAGATCATCGTTCCGGTAGCGGTCGGCATGGCTTTCCAAGGAATGTACTATGGCGTGGTCAACTACATCTTCTATGCCGAGAAGACCGGGAAGCTCTCCTTTGTCACGTGTGGTGTTGTGGCCGCTGCTGTGGTTTGGTCGGCGCTCCTCATCATGCAATTCGGGATTCTTGGGGCAGGACTATCCTTCATGATCACGAATATCGTCCTTTTCGTAGCAGTTTGGGTGCTTTCGAACGCTGTTATGCCGATGCCTTGGTTCAGCGCCTGGCGAACAGACGCATGACTATCGAAGTGCCCATGCTGCGCGGTGCCGTTGCCTTCTCCCATCGCCTAGTTGCGGCGGCGAAGGCGCACGGAGAGCATCGAAGCCGGGCGTTTCGGCGGGCCAATTGGTCATGGCGAAACGCGGCGGCCTTCTATGAGGCAGAGGCGAACCTTTTTCTGGCTGATCCGGACGCCTATCTGGCTCAAGCGGCCGGCCCTCCGTCGGTTCTCGAAGATGTGTTCCCCCGCCGTGTTCCGAACAAGGTTGTTGTTCGAACAATCGTGAAGGTCGTTGCGCATAGTCTTTTCGCCCTTTTCGGCGCCTTAAAACGCAGGCGCATAACGAATGGCGACTGGACGTATCGCAAAGCCTATGTTGACGATATCGAACTTGCTTTTGATGCTGATGAAGGTGTCGTCTGGCGCGCGGTGTATCCCTTCCCCATAAGCCTTGGCAGGCAATGGCGATATCTCCGCTACCTGCGCCGCAATGGCCTGCGCTACTTTCTCGACGGCAACAGGTATGGCCTTGGGGATACGCTGGGTTTCCTGCGGCGACGAAATTACGAAAGCCTTGCCCGCCTCGAGGCGCGAAGCGAACTTCGCCGCGCCATTCGCATCGCTGCTAGGCCGCCGTCGCTCGTGCAACTCTCCGATGAATTCAACATCGGCAGCCTGCATTTCGCGCGGTATTTGTCGCGGAAGAACATCTTGACCCACAATGTCGCCCATGGCGTCGGCAAGTATTTCCCAGTTCACGCTTACGCCAAATTCGACACTCTGATTGATCGCCAAGAGGCCTACTATACGGCGTCGGTCCCTTGCGAATACGGGCGGCACACGATCAACGCCGCCTTTGACACAGCTCCCGATGTTTCCAAATCCGGTCCGGAAAAGGCTGTTGTGATTGTGAGCCAGGATTTCGGCAATGAATTGACGTTTATCGCGCAGTCTGAACGCCAACTTGTGACAGAGTTGCGCCGCCTCGCGGCGGATGAGCCGGATATTGCGCTGATGTTCAAGCCGCACCCAAACTATCGAAACCCGAAAGCACCAGACGGGTTCGCAATGGTCCAGTCGATCAATGAGATTCAATCGCTGCCGGATCCCATCCTTCTGTCACTCTATTCGACAACTCATATCGATCCGAGATTCCAAGGACGCAAATTCCTGATAAGGACCGAGACGATCAGGCCAGAGATTCTGTATGATGATCCGGACCGAATAATCGATGTCGACAAAATCTCGACAGTGATCAGATCGGAGTATCAGTAGTGGCAACCTTACCAGCGCCAGCGATCACTGCCCGTTTTGCCGATAAGAGCTCTGCTGAATTTTGGCAGGGCATCGAGCTTGCCGGACTCAGCATAACGATCGTTCTCGCATTTGCGCTACAATCCATCATTACTTTGGTGGGCGGGGTCGCCATTTGTTTGGCGTTTGTAGTGCGCCACGCGCATTTGCTGCCGGTCAGTAGCCGAACTGTCACCAATTGCTTGATGGTCTTGCTATTGTTCTTCCCGGCGTTTCTAAAACCAGGCCACGGTTTTTCACCTGTATTCTACTTCTTTGCCACCGCAGTCACGTTCGTGACAGCTTACACAATGTCGCGCTTCTCAGCTGCAGCTTTGCATCTTGCGGCGACGATACTGTACTTCGTGCTCGCCGCTCTGGTCGGGATTGTCCTCTACATCTATTGGGGTTCGCCAACACCTTTTGCCGAGGTGATCGAGGGCTCGAGCACCAACGGCATCCCGGCATACATGATCATCGTGCAAACATTCTTGTGCGTGACGACATTCGTCATGCATGGGCGTGCCCCGTTAGTGACTCCGATCATAACGTTCCTCATTGCATTTTACGGTAGCGGACGTGGTTCTTTGGTCGTCGGAAGCCTGCTTGTCATGGGCGGATTGGCATTCAATCTTTTCCCGCGCAAAGTGCCCTTCATCTATCGCTTGTTGCTCATGGCAATCTCGATTGCGGCGATGGCGCAGTTGGCGATCTATGCCGTCGAGCTTTTCGATTACGTGAGCCGTTACACCAAGCTGAGCGTCGGCATTTCCGACCGCAACCGTGAAGCCATCATCGCGAGCTATCTTTCAAAGATCGACGTCTTTACGTTCTTCATAGGGGCTGACTATTCAGGCACGCTTATCGAGTTCAAGCACGAGGGTAATCCTCACATCGCCTACATAAGGACGCACTCGTTCTTCGGGATTTTTCCCACTTTGATGGCTGCCCTGAGCCCTCTCATTATTTTCTTCGCTCGCGGACCTTGGTCGCTCAAGTTGCCGATTGGATTCTATGTCGGTATGGCGGCTGTCCGTGCTGCGACTGAACCGGTGCTCTTCCCGACGCTGCTGGATGTCTTCTTCTTCCTGATGATCCTGATGTTCTTTCGTGCAAGAGATGCGGCAGAGAGTTCGCGACCCAGGAAAGGGATAGCATGAAGCGCCTATCTTACCTGTGGTCCAAGTTGCTCAAGAAAGCGCGCCTCGCGGCAATAGTGGACTCAGAAGTGCATGCCACGAGCAAGGTCGAACCGGGCACGAGTTTCGTTTCCAGTTCCATGGGCCGCCATTCCTTTTGCGGCTACGATTGCGATGTGGCACATGCCGAAATCGGCTCTTTCGTGTCGATTGCCAATGGAGTGGTTCTGGGCGGAGGTCGCCATCCTATGGAGTGGGTGGGTATGTCGCCTGTCTTTTACAGCGGCCGCGACAGCGTGAAGGCCAAATTCTCCGAACATGACCGCCCTCCGCCAGAAAAGGTCAAGGTAGGCCATGACGTCTGGATCGGCCGCAATGCGATTGTGCTCCCTGGGGTGTCCATCGGGCATGGCGCGGTAATCGGTGCAGGAGCTGTTGTAACGCGAGACATACCGCCCTATGGGGTCGCAGCGGGTTGCCCAGCCAAGCTTGTGCGGCATCGCTTTGACGAAGAAACGATCCATCACTTGCTTGCATCAATGTGGTGGGATTTTCCCGATGAAAAGCTGATGCGTTTCGCAGCCTATTTCAAAGATCCACAAGAGTTCATCAACCGACTCGGCGACGACAAGAGCGACAATGACTAGAGTTTGCACCAACTGCGTGATGGACGAGACAGACGCGAAGATCACCTTTGATGACCAAGGTGTTTGCGATCACTGCAGGTCTTTTCGCGATCATACTTTGCCCAACTGGCCGCAGGGCGATGCGGCAGCGGACGAGCTCAACCGGATGATTGAGCGCATTCGAAAGAACGGCGAGGGCCGGGATTTCGACTGCATTATCGGTATGAGTGGCGGCATCGACAGCTCGTATCTGGTCTATGCGGCCAAAGAAATGTTCGGCTTGCGGCCGCTTGTATTCCACGTCGACGCAGGGTGGAATTCCCAGATTGCAGTCAACAATATCGAGCGCTTGGTCGATAATCTAGGACTGGATCTCTACACCGACGTGATTGACTGGGAAGAGATCAAGGACCTGCAACTGGCCTTCTTCCGTTCCGGCGTTCCCCATGTGGATACACCGCAAGACCACGCCTTCTTCGCGACCATGTACAAGTTTGCGACGCAATATGGCGTCCGCGACATCCTGACAGGTGGCAATCTGTCTACCGAGTGCGTGCGCAATCCGATCGAGTGGATGTACTACCAATCGGATGCGCGGCAATTGCGCGACATTCATTCGCAGTTTGGCGAGCGTCCGCTGAAGAACTTCCCCGTCACATCGATCCTTTGGCACAAATTGTACCTTCCTTACGTCAAGGGCATCCGGACGTGGAGGCCACTCAATCTGATTCCATATGTGAAGACGGAAGCCATGGAGCTTCTGCAGGAAAAGTTCGGCTGGCAACCGTATCCGCAAAAGCACTTTGAATCGCGCTTCACGCGGTTCTACGAATCTTACTGGCTGCCCGAGAAATTCGGATTTGATACGCGCAAGGTGCAATATTCGAGCTTGATCCTGACAGGTCAGATGACCCGTGAAGAGGCGCTCGAAAAGCTGAAATCTCCCGCATACGACCCCGAGACAATTCATCAGGATTTCGAATTTGTAGCGACCAAGCTCGGGATTACCGTTGACGAGCTGCGCGGATATTTTGACGCGCCGAACAAGACTTATCGTGACTACAAATCGCAGATGTGGATCTACGATGCCGGTGCAAAGGCCGCGAAGGCGCTCGGGCTGGAAGTTGGAGGCAAACGTTGATCATTGTGGTCGATTACGGCCTGGGCAATGTTCAAGCGTTCCTCGATATTTTCAAGCGCCTCAACATTCCTGCCAAGAATGCAACTAGGGCTGATGAGCTTGCAGGCGCTGAGAGGATTATCCTCCCGGGCGTAGGAGCTTTTGACCGCGCGATGGAGCGCCTCCAAGAATCGGGCATGCGCGAAGCCCTGGATGAAGCCGTGATTGACACGAAGGTGCCAGTGCTGGGTGTCTGCGTGGGCATGCAAATGATGGCTGACAGAAGCGAAGAGGGGGAATGCGCCGGGCTGGGTTGGATTCCTGGGCAGGTGAAACGCTTCGATGAATCATCGTTCAACCATCGAACGCATCTTCCACATATGGGATGGAATGATGTTACGCCGGCAAGCGCAGATGGTCTGTTTGTCGATCTTCCATGCCCCCGCTTCTACTTCCTGCACAGCTATCACTTTGTGCCTGAAAGCCCGGAAGATGCGCTGGCTCAGTCAACATACGGCATCGACTTCACATGCGCCCTTCGCAAGGGCAATGTCTTCGGTACGCAGTTTCACCCAGAGAAGAGCCACCACTGGGGTGTGTCGCTTCTCGCCAATTTTGCGCGCATTTGATCATGTTGAGACCACGCATCATTCCGTGCCTTTTGATCCATCAAGGGGGGCTGGTAAAAACTCGGCGGTTCGGCGAGCCAAAATATGTTGGCGATCCAATCAATGCAGTCCGGATCTTCAACGAGAAGGAAGTCGACGAACTTTTTGTGGCCGACATTGATGCGTCTGCTCTCGGGAAGGAGCCCAACTACGACATGATCCGCAATTTGGCAGCGGAGTGTCGCATGCCGCTGTGCTATGCTGGCGGAGTCAAGACGGCAGACCAGTTTGAGCGGATCGTATCTCTCGGTGTGGAGAAGGTTGCGATAGGCAGCGCGGCGATTGACGGTGAAGCGCTTATCTCGGAAGCTGTGTCGAGGGTTGGAAGTCAGAGTATCGTTGCGGTACTGGATGTTCGCAAGACAGGCATCTTCGGCAAGTACGAAGTGCATACCCACAATGGATCGAAAAAAACAGGTTTGGCGCCAGCGAAATTGGCGGCTCATCTGGAATCTCTTGGCGTCGGGGAGATCGTAGTCAACAATATAAACCGCGATGGCGAGATGAGCGGTTACGATTTCGATCTCATGGAAGACGTCCGTCAAGCGACATCCGTGCCACTGACCGCCCTGGGGGGGGCGGGCGAATTGGCACACCTGAGAGAATTGATAGATCGGTTCCCAATTATCGGAGCTGCCGCTGGCAGCCTGTTTGTCTTCAAAGGCAAATACCGGGCGGTGCTCATCAACTACCCGGTCGACGAGCAAAAAGCCGCGCTAATCGGCAAAGACTAAGAAGGTGCTGCAGTGAAGCAAGTTTTACAGGGCCTGAAAGATGGCCGGACTGAGGTTGCGGACGTACCGGTGCCCCAGCCTGGCAAACGCCAGCTCTTGGTGCAAACATCGACCAGCCTGGTTTCAGTCGGGACAGAGCGAATGCTTGTCGATTTCGGCAAGGCAGGCTGGATCGACAAAGCGCGGCAGCAGCCAGATAAAGTCAAGATGGTTCTCGACAAGGTTCGGGTCGACGGTCTTCAGCCAACCGTTGAAGCGGTCTTGAACAAGCTCGATCAGCCGTTGCCGCTTGGCTACTGCAACGTTGGCACCGTGGTGGAAATGGGCTCTGGTGTGTCGGACTTCGCCGAGGGTGATCGTGTCGTTAGCAATGGACCGCACGCTGAGTATGTGGCTATCCCCACCAACCTCGCGGCCCGCATTCCCGACGCTGTGAGTGATGACGAAGCTGCCTTTACAGTCATGGCTGCAATCGGGCTCCAGGGCATTCGTCTAGCTGATCCCACCTTGGGAGAGACAGTTGTTGTCAGCGGGCTTGGTCTCATCGGTCTCCTATGCGTGCAATTGTTGAAGGCCAATGGATGCGAAGTAATCGGTCTGGATTTCGATGCCGAGAAACTGGAGCTAGCGCGGACGTTCGGTGCCAAGACCATCGATCTTTCGACCAGCAGCGATCCTGTTGCCGATGCGCTTGGGCTAACCGGGCAGCGTGGCGTTGATGCCGTCGTCATTTGCGCCTCCACCGATAGCAATGATCCGATAAGCCAAGGCGCGAAAATGTGCCGCAAGCGCGGCCGGATTGTCTTGGTGGGCGTCACCGGCCTGGAGCTATCGCGTGCCGATTTCTACGAGAAAGAGCTCTCCTTCCAAGTATCCTGCTCCTACGGCCCCGGCCGGTATGATCCCAATTATGAGCAGGGCGGGAATGACTACCCTCTAGGCTTCGTCCGCTGGACGGAGCAGCGCAATTTCGAAGCCGTCCTTGGGTTGATGGCTGACGGAAAAATTGATATTAAACCTCTGATATCACATCGTTTTTCTATCGAGAATGCGGCGGATGCGTACCAGCTCATTTCCGATCGCAAACCCGCGCTCGGGGTTATGCTGGACTATTCATCGACTCCTCTGAACCGTGGCATGAAGACAGTCTCCGTGGCTTCCGCTGCGGAAAGCTCGCTCTTTGATGGCCCTGCGGCTCCAAAAGTCGCTTTCATCGGGGCAGGCAATTACGCAAACGCTGTCTTGGCGCCAGCATTCGCTGCGACGCGGGCGCAGCTGGGGGTCATTGCTTCTGCGGGAGGCCTAAGCGCGTATCAGGTTGGCAAGAAGAGTAGCTTCAGTGCAAGCACCACCGATCTGGACTCGGTTTTCGAAGACACGTCTGTTGATGCGATTGTCATTTCAACGCGGCACGATACACACGCGCAGTTCGTCATACGTGCGCTCAACGCCGGCAAGAGCGTATTTGTTGAGAAGCCCCTCTGCCTGCACAAGTCAGAACTCGACGAAATCCGGGCCGCCTACGAAGCTGCCAACAAGGCCGGGCCCGGCCCTGTCTTGTCGGTCGGTTTCAATCGTCGTTTTGCCCCGCATGTGCGGACTGCACGCGAGGCCCTGGCCAAGAAGCAGGGGCCAAAGGCAATGGTGATGACGGTCAATGCGGGAGCTATTCCCAGCGATCACTGGACACAGGATCTGAATGCAGGTGGGGGCCGCGTCATTGGCGAAGCATGCCACTTCATCGATTTGCTTCGCCATCTGGCCGACAGTCCGATCAAGAACGCATCGATGAGCTCAATGGAGTCGCAATGTGGTGACACGGTTTCAATCTCCCTGGATTTTGAAGACGGTTCGATCGGCACGGTCCACTACTTTGCCAATGGATCAAAGTCCTTTCCCAAGGAGCGCCTTGAGATCTTCGCGGGCGAGAGCATCCTGCAGCTCGACAATTTTCGTAAACTGCGCAGCTTCGGTTGGCCTGGCGTCAGAAATGATCGGCTCATGCGTCAGGACAAGGGTCAGCGAGCGTTTGCTGCGGGGTTTGTGGAGGCTGTCTCGGGAGAGGGCGCGCCTCCTATCCCGGTCGACCAGATCTTCGAGATTGCAGAAACTTCGATCCAGCTTGTTCATGACTCCTGAGTGAGGTCGGCCATGTTGGCGCGCATAAGCCTATATTTCCATACGCTCAGATACATGCGGCTGGAGCAGGTGTGGCACCAACTGCTATTGCGTTTTCGAAAGGTAAAGGTCGATTCTGCGGCTGCCCCGCCTGTAGATCTGCAAGTTGCTGCATGGCGTAGACCTGCCGCACGCGCGCAGAGCTTGCTGGCCCCGGGAAGCTTTCACTTTCTCAATCAGCCTGGTGATCTCGCCGAAATCGGCTGGAAAGACGACCGACGCGAATTGCTGTGGCGTTACAACCAACACTATTTCGACGATCTCAATGCCTTGCACGCGGCCGAGCGTGCCGACATGCACCAAGATCTTATTGATAACTGGCTGGCAGACAATTCCGCGGGTGATCGGCCGGCATTTGATCCTTACCCCACATCCTTGCGCCTGGTGAACTGGTGCAAGTGGCTCTTTGCCGGCCACTCACCCAGACCCGAGATGATGCAGTCGATGGCAGTTCAGGCGCGGCATCTTGCCCAGGATTTGGAATACCACCTGCTCGGCAATCATCTTCTTGCGAACGCCAAAGCACTGGTGTTTGCCGGGTCAGTCTTTGAAGCCGCCGAGGCGGAAGAGTGGCGGAATTGTGGTCTCAAGATCCTTGCTCGGGAAATTCCTGAACAGGTCTTGCCGGATGGAGGCAATTTCGAACTGAGCACGATGTATCATGCTCTGGGTTTCGAAGATGTCCTGGACTTGATCAATCTTTCGCTTGCAAAACCGCAACTCATAGACAGCAGAACCGTCGCTTATTGGCGTCGCACGGCGGCAGAGATGCGTTTCTGGCTGGAGAGCATGTGCCATCCGGATGGTGAGATTTCGAACTTCAATGACGCCGCCCTCGGGATTGCACCACCGGTCGATGAATTGCTCAGATATGCAGATGCCTTGGGAGTTTCAGGGAATCCTGGACGCGGTGTCGTTGCGGTCGGCGATTCCGCCATCTGGCTGCGTGATAGTGGCTATGTCCGCATCGAGTCATCAGGGGCTGTCTTGCTATGCGATGTCGCACAGGTCGGACCTGACTACTTGCCGGCCCATGGACATGCAGACACACTATCCTTCGAGCTGTCGGTCAACGGCGAACGCCTGATCGTGAATGGCGGGACATCGTGCTATGGCACGAGCGCCGAGCGATTGGCGGAACGAGGAACGCGCGCCCATAGTACTGTCACGGTGGGAGCGGCCAATTCCTCTGAAGTTTGGGGTGGCTTTCGTGTCGCGCGCCGGGCCAGGCCGATAGGGGTAAAGGTAGAAGAGAGCGCAACCGGCGTTAGTGTGTCTGCAGCTCATGATGGCTATGCGCGCCTGCCAGGCTCTCCGCGCCACAAACGTACATGGCAGCTTGATGGTTCTAGCTTGACGGTGTCCGACGAAGTCATGCCGGCGAGCGAAGCCGTCGCCCAGTATCTTTTTCATCCGGCACGCAGAATTTCGGTGAGTGGGCCAGCTGGATTCAATCTCGATAGGATAAAGATCGATGCTCTATGTGGCGACGCGCAGCTTACAACGGGCAAGCACAGCGCCGAGTTTGGCAGGAAAGAAGATACGGCGGCTTTGCACGTTCGGCTTGTGGGTGGTCACGCGCATCTTCGCATTGTATGGCAGCCCCTCCAATAGGCGCCTCCCCGAGGTCCGAAATTGCGTCGGGCCAAAGATGACAGACTCTTCAATTCTCACTCTCCCTCTCCCTCCAGTTTATCTCAATCCTCAGGCAGGAAACGCATCGCTATGATCGAACGCATATGTGTCATGGGCCTCGGCTATATCGGCCTTCCCACCGCGGCTTTGATGGCTGATTCCGGATTTGACGTGCACGGCGTAGATTTGAGCCAGCATGTGGTGGACGTCATTTCTGACGGTCGCGTACATATTGTCGAACCCGATCTTGACGCACTGGTAAAACGGACTGTGGAGACCGGAAAGCTGAAAGCATCAACGTCTCCGGCAGAGGCAGATGTCTTCATGCTGTGTGTGCCCACGCCGTTTCGTGACGGGGGGGAGTACCCTGAGCCGAATCTTGATTATGTGCTCTCCGCTTCGCGTGCCATTGCACCGTTTCTCAAGCCAGGGAATATCGTGATTCTTGAATCCACGTCGCCGGTGGGATCGACAGCAATGGTTGCCCAAGAGCTTCAGAAGGCCGGGATCGAGCCTGAATCAATTTCCCTTGCCTATTGCCCTGAGCGAGTCTTGCCGGGGAAGATCCTGGCTGAACTGGTAGAAAACGACAGGATCGTGGGTGGATATACACCCGAGGCTACCAAGCAGGTCGCTGATTTTTATGAGCGCTTTGTTCAAGGAGAAGTTTTGCGGACCGATGCGAAGACTGCGGAGATGTGCAAACTGACCGAGAACAGCTTTCGCGATGTCAACATAGCTTTCGCTAACGAGTTGTCTCTCTTGTGTGAGCGGGAAGGCATAGACGTCTGGGAACTCATTCGGCTGTCCAATCATCATCCCCGGGTCAACATTCTGCAGCCTGGAACTGGTGTGGGCGGACACTGCATAGCAGTAGATCCATGGTTCATTGTTGCTCGAGACCCCGAGAATGCAAAGCTCATTCGGCAAGCGCGTGAGATTAATGACTATAAGACGCACTGGGTGATCGAGTGTATCAAATCGGCTGCCAAAGTTTCGGGAGATTCCAAGATTGCCTGTCTTGGCCTGGCCTTCAAGCCAGACATAGATGACCTCAGGGAAGCGCCGGCGTTGCGAGTGGCGGAAACCCTTCGTGCCAGCGGCGTGGCAACGATGAACGTTGAGCCGAACATCGAACAACACAATGAGCTTCCGATTCATTCGCTCGACGAAGCATTGGATGCCTGCGATATCGTCGCCCTGCTGGTAAGCCATAAGGAATTCAAGACCGAAGAATTCATGCGCCGCCTGGAGGGCAAACAGGTATTTGATTTCTGTGGCGCGTTACAGGCCCAGAATTAGCCCAAGGCGGGGACGACGCAGTGAAACTACTCATCTTGAGTTTTTACTTCCCGCCTGACTTGTGCGCAGGTTCGTTCCGGTGCGGAGCATTGGTTGCCGCTTTGAACGAGCGCATGCCAGAAGGTATGACTGCCGTAGTCGTCACCACCCAGCCGAATAGATACAGGGAAGCCATAGCAGAGGCTCCTGAGTGCGAACAGATTGGCAGGGTCACCGTCCATCGAATCGCCTTGCCGGCCCATGACAGCGGGATGATCGACCAAGCCAGATCATTTCTGACATTTGCAGGCAAGGCGTTGCCCATAGTTTTCCGATCTGGCCCCTTCGATGGCGCTTTTGCCACCTCCTCCCGTTTGATGACGGCGACCTTGGGGGCTTTCGTGTCGACCGCCAAATCAGTCCCCCTTTATCTCGACATTCGGGACTTGTTTGCCGAGACAATGTCTAATGTCCTGGGCAGAGGAACAGCTAAGGTACTGGCGCCACTCTTCAATCTACTTGAGCGTTGGACTTTCCGCAGAGCTTCCTACATCAATGTCGTTTCACCAGGTTTCACCGAACACGTGCATCGGATTGCTCCTGCTGCTGAATTGAGCGAACTGCCGAACGGCATCGATGAAGAGTTCTTGGCGATCGATCCCGCCGGATCGCTTCCCGCCACGAAACGGCCCCCGACAATCTTGTATGCTGGCAATGTGGGCGAAGGGCAGGGTCTGCACCGGATCTTGCCCGAGGCTGCGCGTTCATTGGGGTCGCGCGCGCAATTCCGTATCGTTGGGCACGGAGGCGGGCTTGCCGAGCTCAAGAAAAGTGTATCAGGGTTGCCCAACGTCACCCTTGTGCCGCCGGTTTCGCGAACGGTTCTGCTGCAGGAGTATGCGCAGGCTGACATCTTGTTTGTCCACCTCAATGACTATCCGGCCTTCCTGAAAGTTCTTCCGTCAAAGATTTTCGAATATGGGGCCATGGGAAAGCCAATTCTGGCCGGGCTGAATGGCGTGAGTGCCAAGCTGGTTCAGGAAGAATTGCCTTATGCGCGTGTGTTTGAACCTTGTCGTCCGGACCAGCTGGTCGAAGCATTCGACCAGCTTGGCCCTGTTGACCTCGCTGCTGTGCGCACGTTTCGGGAGAAATTTGCCCGGACAGAAATCATGAACAGAATGGCCGACGACTTGGTCAGTTTTGTTGCGCAAGGGTGAACCGGTGACGAAGCGATTTCTCCTGTGCGGCGCGAGTGGTGTGGTTGGCCAGGCACTGGTCCCGTTGTTGCGTAAGCAAGGTGTTGAAGTGCGACTTGTGGGCCGTGATGTCCAAAGACTGGCCCAACTTTATCCCGGTTGCGATGTCGGCAGCTACGATGAGATCTCGGACCTTGCTGCAGGGTGTTCTCTGGTGGTGAACCTTGCTGCGCGCAACAATGATCAGGCCGGAACCCAAGCAGACTTTCAAACCGCCAACGTGGATCACGCTTTGGAAGTGATGGACCTAGCCAAGCAGGCGCAGGTTGATCGGTTCGTCAACTTTTCCAGTTTGCATGCTGCCACTCCGGAAAAGTCGCTCTATGCGGCTAGCAAGGCGCGAGCGGACGAAGAATTGACGCGGTCTGGGGGGGGCTTTGCCCTATCCATCAGGCTGGCGGCAATTCATGGCATCGCTCAACAGGGCAAACTCAGGCTACTCGCCCGATTGCCGCGTTTCTTGCAGTTTCCCCTGTTCGCCCTGGCCAGTGCCTTGCGGCCGACTGTGTCTGTGGGAACGGTTGCCCATTTTCTCGCGACCGATGCAGCAACATGGCCGGATACAGTGACGGAACTGTCTGATGGGCAGCACTCGAACCTGCTGTTTCTAGCTGTCAAACGGACCATAGATCTGGTGTTCGCCCTTGCGGTGGCGATATTGTTTTTCTGGCTCTTCGCGATTCTTTGGCTGGCCGTGCGAATTGACAGCCCCGGACCTGCGATTTTCGCTCAGACGCGTGTCGGGCGAGCCGGACAAGCCTTTGTCTGCTACAAATTCCGAACCATGGCTCAGGGGACCACACAAAGAGGCACACACGAGGTTGGCGCGTCATCCATCACCCGCGTTGGCGGTTTCCTGCGCAAGTCCAAGCTCGACGAATTGCCCCAAGTTTTAAACATTCTGAAGAATGAACTTAGCTTGGTCGGCCCACGACCATGTTTGCCGGTCCAATCCGAACTGATCGCAGAGCGCTCCCGCCGCGGTGTCCTGAACGTGAAGCCTGGTATCACCGGGCTCGCTCAGGTCCATGAGATTGACATGAGCACGCCCAAGCTGCTGGCTCAATGGGATCGCCGGTATGTTATGCAGCGATCCATCTTGAGCGAGATCAGCGTCGTGTTCGCAACTTTCCTGGGGCGTGGGCAAGGGGACCGAATAGGCTCGTGAACGAAGTGAGGCAGGGGGCTTCAGCAAGGAAGAACAATGCGACTAATCCTGTCTATCTCTTCGAGTCTTGCTTGCATGGCAATTGTTGGGTTCGCGGCGACCTATGCTGCTCAGCCAACCCCACCAACCGAGGAGGCCCAATCTCTCCTTGCCGTGCAATGTGAGGGGCTCAGAGATGCAAGTGATGCCATTCTTGCAGCCGGCGATAGGGCCAGTCATCTCATCATCGTGCCAGCTGGATGTCGTTTCGATCGACAACGGGTTCTTGCGTCGCTGCCTGCGGAGAAGGTCTTGCTTGATCTTTCTTTGGTGAATGGCTTCGCTACCCAGGGTGAGACCACCAAGTCTCTCGGCGTGCTTTCTCGAGACCGAGCAACGAGCGATACGCATTGGCAGATTGGCAGCGGCCACCATCCCGTGCTCAACTTGAACAATTTCGGGGTATCCTCTTCGAGAAGTGGAGAGGCGCGGCTTGCTTCACTGCTGTGGAGTGCCGGCGATTTTGCCAATGGTCCGTCGAAAAGGGGGAATAGGGGAGGTGCCTTGCTGCAGTTCGGGAAAGAGGACGGCCGCGATCAATGGTCGCTGAGGCTGCGATCTCTGGCTCCGTGGGCGGCCATTCACAATCGATATGAACGATGGTCTGCCGAAGAGCGCATTGCCGAACCAGGGGTGTTCCGCACCACGGGCAGCTTGGTCTTGGAGTCATTGGATGCGGGCCTCACGGGCCGCTCACCGCCAACCGGAAAATTCGGGCGTGATCTGGTCGACGGCTCAGTTCGCTGGCGGATCGTCGATTCTGCTGACCGATCCATCCTGCGAGTGACGGAGCGTGGCAATGTCCTGCTCGGTCTTGGTGATCTGTCTGCAAGCTATAGGCACAAGGTCTCTTCCTTTCATCCAGGCAACTTTGTGTCGGAGCGCGCGGCGGCCGGGATATCCAGAGATGCAATCGACAGGCTGATACCGACCGGCGCCAATGGAGAGGAAGTAAAGGTTCCAGGGTTCAGAGCCAGCGCAAGCGCCGGGCTCGCTGTGGTTGACCCGGGTGACATGCTCCGCCCAATCGCGCGATTTGAAGCTCGTCGTGGAATGGTAATCGGCCAGAGCGCGCTGGACGGAACTACAGCAACACCGCAGGAAGGCCGATTGAATGCCAGCCAACTGCGCTTGATTTATGTGGCGGGAACAGGTCAGCAACGGCTCGACAGGCTAGTGGGCGGAGCGTCAGAGCAAGAATTGAGCCTGCATTTTCTAGGATCGGGTACGGTTGTTTCCAGCGGTGCGAGTGCTGGCCGGATGTTGCTACAGGATAGTCGCCCTTTTACCCCCCAAGCTCACACGGTTCTTCATCTCCGTAAGCTGCCTGATCGGCTCGGCGGGTTCTGGGTGGAAACCGGTCGATCCGAGAAATAGAAACGTCCGAGTCCCTGGATCGATAGAGCGACCAGTTTCCGCCGGGCTGTACGTGTTTGGCTCAAGCCGCGTGATTGTTTCGCCTGTGCTGAAACTCTGGCACCAATTCTTGCAGCAAGCTCAAAACGTCTGCGGGATCTCGGGCTTGCTCGACGCGGCTGACCCATTCCAAAAGCGCCGGCCAAGGCACAAACGTCTCGTGTGCCTTCATGATCTCGGAATGAACCGTCTTTTCCGGGTTTTCGCCAATCAACAGTTCCTCATAGAGTTTCTCACCGGGTCTTAGTCCGATCTCCTGAATCTCAATGTCGCCTTCAGGATTGTCTTCGTCCCGCAAAGACAAGCCAGAAAGCTGGATCATGGTCTTCGCCAGATCCAAGATTTTGACAGGCTTGCCCATGTTCAGCACGAACACCTCGCCGCCCTTTGCCAAGCCGGCGGCTTGGATCACGAGGTTTGAAGCTTCTGGAATGGTCATGAAGAACCGGGTGATGCGCTTGTCGGTCAGAGTGACGGGCCCGCCGACTTCAATCTGTTCGCGGAATAGCGGCACGACAGAGCCGCTGGATCCCAGCACATTGCCAAACCGAACCATGCTGCAACGGAAGCCGTCACTCTCAGCGTTCATGGCTTGAATGATCTGTTCGGCGGCGCGTTTGGATGCGCCCATAATATTGGTTGGCCGGACGGCTTTGTCGGTACTGATCAAGATGAAGTCCAAGACGCCAGATTGCTTGGCCGCAATGCAACAATTGTAAGTTCCGATCACATTGTTCCGCACCCCTTCAATAGGGTTCGCTTCGACCAAGGGTACATGCTTGTAGGCGGCGGCGTGGAATACCGTCTTGATCTCGTATTGGCGCATCACATCTTCGAGCGCTTCGCGATCGGCAACAGTTCCCAAGATCGCACGAATTGCTGTTGGGCGCCCTGGTTGATTTCTCGCAATTTCTGCGAGTTCGCGTTCAATCGCATACAGCGCGAATTCTGTCATCTCGTACAAAACCAGCGTCGCCGCGCCGATCTGAACGATCTGCCGACAGAGCTCGCTGCCGATTGATCCGCCAGCACCTGTTACGAGAACTGCCTTGCCTTCAACCGTACGGCGCAAGAGAATCTCATTGGCTGGTACAGGGTCTCTACCCAGAAGATCTTCAATCTCCAGCGGACGAATGTCGCTGATGGAAAGCTGCCCCCCTAGAACGTCCGCGATGTGGGGGAGAGTCCTCACAGTCACTTCGTATTCGGAAAGTGAGCTGACGATGGCCTTGCGGCGTTTTCTTGAAGCACTTGGCATGGCCAGAAGGACATCCGTAGCACCGGTTGTTTCAATGGCGTCTGCCAGCCTGTCCGAGCCGTAGATGCGTTCCCCATCCAGCTTTTGCCCGACCAGCCGCAAGTCATCATCGACAAAGCCAACAGCCCGCATTTCAGGATCGGACCTGATCGAGCTGGCCAGCTGCTGTCCCGATACACCAGCACCGTAGATCAAGACTCTTTTCTGTATACCGACAAAATCTCGACGGCCCCGAACGTCTACCATCAAAAGCCGGAACAACGCTCGAGATGCCAGGACGAGAAGGAAGAATACCATCGGTTGCAGAAGGCCTAGCGTCCTCGGGATTCCCTCGAAGCCCCAAGCCATGAAAAGTGCTGCGGTTATTACGGTGTATACAAGCATCGCCGTTCCGATGACGCGAAGCATCCCGATGCCCGCAAACCGGAAAATGGATCGATACATGCCGCTCAGGGCGAATGAGGCGAGCATTATTGGAAGTGTGCCGATCAAGAGCGATTGAATGGCATAGTCCCAGTAGACCCAGACGCTAATCCGCAGGGAATAGGCCACCCAAATGGAAATGAGCAGAAGAGTGGCGTCAATCGAAACAACGATCGCGCGTTTGCCGTTGCGGGGGAGCCCCGACAACACATTGAGCCATTGAAGGATTATTTTGGTTGGCATTATGTTCGGGTCTCGAGACTTTCCAGAATTATTGTTGTCAATAGAAGCAAATACCCAAGTTTCCAGTGTGACTAATTCAGTGCAATGTCCGGCGCGTCTTCCTGTTTCATGCCTACCACATGATAGCCGCCATCGACATGGTGGGTCTCACCCGTCACTCCGCTGGAAAGATCGGACAGGAAATAGACACCGGACCCGCCGACATCGTCGATGGTGACATTGCGCCGCATCGGTGCATTCAGTTCATTCCATTTCAGGATGTAGCGGAAATCGCCGATCCCGCTGGCGGCCAGGGTCTTGATCGGCCCGGCGCTGATCGCATTCACGCGGATGTTGCGTGGACCAAGATCGTTGGCGAGGTATTTGACGCTCGTTTCCAGCGCAGCCTTGGCAACGCCCATGACATTGTAATGCGGGATGACTTTCTCTGCCCCGTAATAGGTCAGGGTCAGGATGCTGCCGCCATCGGGCATCATTTCGGCAGCGCGCTTCGTCACGGCAACAAGGCTGTAGGCCGAAATGTTCATGGTCATGAGGAAATTGTCGAGGCTGGTATCGACATAATTCCCGCGCAGCTCCGCCTTGTCGGAAAAGCCGATCGCATGGACTACGAAATCGATCGTGTCCCACCGGCTGCGCAAGGTGTCGAAAGCGGTATCAAGCGCCGCCATGTCCGAAACATCGCAATCGAAGGTAAAGTCGGAACCCAGCTGCTCGGCCAGCGGCTTGACGCGCTTTGCCAGCGCCTCGCCCTGATACGAAAACGCCAGCTCGGCACCTTGCTCGGCCAATTGTTTGGCGATGCCCCAGGCTATCGACTTGTCATTGGCGAGCCCCATAATCAGCCCGCGCTTGCCTGCCATCAACCCTGCCATTGCGAATTCTCCTAACGTCCGGAAACGCTCTTTAGGACTAGTCTGCCGCCACTCCAAGCTTCTCCTCGTCCTGCGGTTCCGCCAGTGCGGCATTCAATTCTGCGCCGACCACCATACCAAGTCCGACCAGCCAGAAGAAAAACAGGGCAATCATGATCCCGGCGAGCGATCCGTATGTCAGGTCGTAGGTCAGGAACCGCTGCAAGACGATCGGCAGGGCCGTGGCCACAACCACCCACCACGTGGTGACCAGCAAGGCGCCTGGCCATTTGGGATAACGCCGCTTGCGATAGGCCGTCGGGGTGAGCGAGAAGAACAGCAGGTAGATCGAGCCGAACAACCCAAATGCCGGGAGGATCCGGGTCAGCGCCAGTTCGTCCAGCATGGCCTCGAATTCCGGAATGTAGGGGCTGACGAATTGCTGCAGAGCCCCCAGCATGAACTGAGCCAGCAGCGACAGCATCAGCAGAAGCACGGCCCCCAGGATCATGCCCATCGAGAGCAGGCGATATTGCCAGAAAGCGCGTACGGGCTCGGTACCATAGGCACGGCGCAGGATATCGCGGATGGTCTCGACCAGGCTTCCAGCAGTCCAGACGCCGACGGCGGCCCCGACCCACAGCAACCAGCCGCTGCGCGCATCGATCACATTGAGCGCGACCGGTTCGATGGTTTCGGCAACTGTTGGTGGCAGGGCCAGCAGGACAGCGTTGATTGTCGCAGCCCTGTCGGACGCATCGCCGATCACGGAAAAGATTGCAGCCCCGGTGATAAAGAACGGGAAAATGGCGAGCATTGCGAGGTACGCAAGATTGCCGGCATGGATGAAGCCATCGTTGAAAGTGCCGATCGCGACCCGCTTTACCACTTCCCAGGCGCGATCACTCAGCTCTTCTCGCGACGTGATCTTCCCCCGGAACTTCAGGGCAGCCTTGCGGCGCAACTCCGGTGTCGGCGAATGGACGATTCGCTCTTTGGTATCTGGAAGCGGATATTTGCGAATGCGGCTGCTCCCCGATCAATGCGCTGTCAGACGCCGAGCCCGTCCCGGGGATTGGAGGAATCTTTCCAATCCTTCAACCGGCTGGCCAGCTCTTCCATATCATCGGGCATCGCTATTTGCAGTTTGACCAGCTGGTCGCCGCGCTTGCCATTCTTGCCAGTAAAGCCCTTGCCAGTCAGCCTCATCACCGTGCCACCTGACATGCCCGGTTTAATAGTCAGCATGACTGGCCCGTCGACCGTGGGCACTTTCACTTTCGCGCCGTGTACTGCTTCATCAAGGGTTAGCGGCAGATCGAGGCGGACATTGTTGCCGTCGCGTTCGAAAAAGGCATGGTTGTCGACAGAAAGCGTAACAATCCCGTCTCCGGCGCCTCCGGCTCCGCGCTCGCCCTTGCCTTTCAGGCGCATTTGCGTGCCGTCTTCGACCCCGGCTGGCAATTTCAGGTCGATCGTTTTGCCGTCGGATAAGGTTATCCGCTGGTCGCGCATTGTGGCAGCATCGATGAACGGCACTTTGAGCCGATAGGCGATATCGGCTCCCTTGCGCGGTGGGGGTTGTGGCCCACGACGTCCGAAAGGTGAGCCGCCGCCGCGTTGGCGCGTTCCGCCACCCCCGAATAGCCCGTCAAATATGTCTCCCAAATCGACATCGTCGGATTGGAAGCCCTGGAAATCTTCGGGGCGAAATCCGCTCTGCCCGCCGCCTGCACGCCTCCCGCTGAAGCCGCCGCCCATTCCGGCAAAAGGATTGGCTGGATTGCCCTCCGCATCGATTTCGCCGCGATCAAATTGCGCGCGTTTGTCCTTGTCAGACAGCAGATCGTAAGCGTTCGTCGCCTGGCTGAATTTCTCGGCCGCCTTGGGATTGTCCTTATTACGATCGGGATGCAGCTCTTTCGCCAGTTTGCGATACGCGCTCTTGATCTCCTTTTCGGAGGCAGTGCGCGAAATGCCAAGGATTGCATAAGGATCGGCCATGGCGTGTTAGCTAGGTGCAACAGTGGATGGGCGCAAGCGTCGCTTTACCCCGGCCCGCGTTCGTTTATGGCTAGCGCGAGGGGCAGACTGCGCATCGGGAGGCATTTTTGACGGTAGGCAATGGCAAGCGCGCATTGGTCACAGGTGTGACAGGGCAAGATGGGGCCTATCTCGCGCGATTGCTGCTCGAGAAGGGCTACGAGGTGCACGGGCTCAAGCGCCGATCTTCATCGTTCAATACCGGGCGGATCGAGGATATTTATCAGGACCCACACGATCCCGATCCGCGCCTGATCCTGCATTATGGCGACATGACCGATGCGACCAATTTGATCCGCATAATGCAGGAATGCCAGCCTCACGAAGTCTATAATCTGGCAGCGCAGAGCCATGTCCAGGTCAGCTTCGAAACGCCGGAATATACGGCCAATGCCGATGGAGTGGGTGTTCTGCGCCTGCTTGAAGCAATCCGGATCCTGAAGCTCAAGGATCACACACGGTTCTACCAGGCCTCCACGTCCGAACTGTACGGCCTGATCCAGCAAACCCCGCAAAACGAGCAGACCCCGTTCTATCCCCGCAGCCCCTATGGCGTGGCCAAGCTCTATGGCTACTGGATGACGGTCAATTATCGCGAAGCCTACGGCTTGCACGCGTCAAACGGCATCCTCTTCAATCACGAGAGCCCATTACGCGGCGAGACTTTTGTTACCCGCAAGATCACACGCGCTGCCGCAGCGATTGTGCTGGGCCGGCAGGACAAGCTCTATCTCGGGAATCTCGATGCCCAGCGCGATTGGGGCCATGCACGCGAATATGCCGAGGGGATGTGGCGCATGCTGCAACAGGATCAGCCGGATGATTATGTCCTGGCGACTGGCACAACGACATCGGTGCGTGATTTCACGCGCTGGGCGTTTGAGGATGCGGGGATTACGCTCGAATTCAGCGGAACGGGCGAGGCAGAGCAGGGAATTTGCAACAAGACCGGTCGTATCCTGGTCGAGGTCGATCCGCGCTATTTCCGTCCGGCCGAAGTCGACTTACTGATCGGGGATGCCAGTAAGGCGAAGCGCAAGCTGGGCTGGCAAGCGAAAATCGGCGTGCGGGAACTGGCGCGCGAAATGGTCACTGCCGACATGGAAATCATGCGCCGGGACCCTGTTACCAAAGACTAACTGGGTTGGGCGATCAGTGCCTTGCCGCTGTTGCACGTGATGGCGGAAATATCGTCAACCAGTGAACAGCTTCCGGCGGTTACTTTTTGGCCGTTCACCACATAGTCGCCCTCGACCGGGATCAACAACAGGCGTCCGGCATACCGCTTGGCCGCCGATGGGCTGGGGACACCGTCGATCCGGTCGAGCCGGAAATGCGGCCCTTCATGCAGCGTAAATTCGCCCGCTGCCGGGATCATATCGCGCTTGCGCCTGGCGTAGGATTGACGCTTGGCCACTCTCAGTGCGTCATCCAGATGAAGCTCGCGAGGGCGCCCGTAATCATACAGGCGATAGGTAATGTCGGCATTTTGCTGCACCTCGATCAGCGAAATGCCGGGGCCGATGGCATGGATGGTCCCGGCAGGCAGGTAGAAGAAATCTCCGGCAGCTACCTCGTGCCAGATCAGTAATTCCTCGATCGATCCGTCCAGCGCAGCGGCCCGCAATTCTTCCTTGGACAAGGATTCCTTGAGCCCGATCGCCAGCCGGGCACCTGGTTGGGCATCGAGGATGAACCAGCATTCTTCCTTGCCGCTCATCCCGTCCGGTGCCTGCGCATCGTCAGGGTGGACCTGGACGGAGAGCTTTTCACTGGTGAACAGATATTTCACCAAGAGATCGGGCATGGCGGCAGGGGGATCGAACCAGATTTCGCCAACACGCGCGTCTGTAACATTGGTGAAGGGTGCCGGAAGCTCATCGCGCCCCCAGACTTTCTCGACACGATGAATTGGAAGGAGTGTCGTCACGTACCTTGCGCCCCTGGCAACTTGCCGACCTTTTGCGCGCCTTCGGGTGTAGTAACAAGCACTTCGTTGCCATCGACCACCACGATCAAGTTGTCGAGACCGACGACGGAAACCCGCGGCCCGTCACTGTCGACCACGATATTGCCGGCATCAATCAGGTCATGCGGCCCGCGTGATGCACCGCCACGCGCTTCGGCCAGAGCCTGCCAATTGCCAATATCGGACCAGCCCATGGAAACCGGCACCATGGCAGCGCGCCCGGTCGGTTCCATCACGGCATAATCGATGCTGTCCCCCTCAATAGCGGCGAAGGCTTTCTCGTCCGGGCGGAAAATCCCGTCTGTGGTCTCGCCCTGTTGCACTGCAATCTCGATCTGCCGCGCCATGGCAGGCCGGTGCTGGGTCAATTCTTCGAGGAAGCGGCTCGCAGTGAACAGGAATATGCCGCCATTCCAGCTATAGCTTCCGTCGGCGAGAAATTTCCTGGCTGTGTCGCTGTCAGGCTTTTCGACAAAGCGATCGACGCGGTATCCTGCCCCCGCAGGTTCTCCCCGCTTGATATAACCATAGCCCGTTTCGGGCCTGTCGGCGGTAATGCCCAGGCTGACTAGAAACCCGTCGCGCGCCAGGGTTGCCCCCGATTGCGCCGCAGCCACAAATGCATCGGTGTCCGCGATATAATGGTCGCTCGGGCATACCAGCATCACGGCATCGGCTGGCAATAGGTGAGCCGCGAGCGCGATGGCAGGCGCGGTGTTGCGGCCCATAGGCTCCGCAATCAGGCCGAGGCCCAAGGCGGCATCCGCTTGGGCGCGGATCAGAGCCATATGGCCGGTGCCAGCAACCACCGTTGCACCGGCAAATATTGTGGTATCCTGTACCCGGTCCAGCGTTTGCTGAAACAGGCTGCGTTCGCCCAGCAGGGGCAGGAAGGGCTTGGGCAGATCCGGTCGGCTGCGCGGCCAAAGCCGTGTGCCGCCGCCACCGCACAGGATCACAGGATGGATCAACTCAGTCATGGCATCGCACCTAGCATGAAAACCCTGTAAAAAAGGTGAGCAATTGCAGCGTCGCGTGCGGCATTGTAGGCGGCACCGCAGGACGGGCAAGACAAGGATGGATTGATGAGCGATTCTGCAGTCGACCAAGCAACCAGCGAAATCCCGAATACCGACCCGTTCGCGCTGTTCGATGCCTGGATGGCGGAGGCGCGCGAAAGCGAGCCAAACGATTCCAACGCCATGGCGCTGGCCACCGCCACTGCGAGTGGCGCACCGTCGGTCCGGATGGTGCTGTTGAAGGGGCACGGGCCTGAAGGCTTCACTTTCTATACCAATGCCGAAAGCCGCAAAGGTGGCGAAATCCGCGCCAATGCACAGGCCGCCTTGCTGTTTCACTGGAAGAGCCTGCGCCGCCAGATCCGCATTGAAGGGCCCTTGAGCGAGGTCGCGCCCGGTGTCGCCGATGCATATTTCCACTCGCGGGCACGGGATTCGCAGCTCGGTGCAGTCGCATCGGATCAGTCACGTCCCTTGCCCGAGCGCCAGACCTTCATCGACCGTTTCAAAGACGTGACCGACCGGTTCGAGGGCGGGCAAGTGGAACGGCCGCCTCACTGGACTGGCTTTACTGTTATCCCGCGGCGGATCGAATTCTGGCGTGACCGGCCCAACCGGTTGCATGATCGCCGCCAATTCACGCTGAACGGCGCAGGCGATGCGCTGCACTGGACCGACACGTTGCTTTATCCGTGAGCGATGATCGCGCCTTCCTGACTCGCAGCGCTGCAATCGCATCGATTGCCACGGCGCTGTTTCTGATTGGGCTCAAATTTTGGGCAACTGCCCAGACTGGCTCGATGGCGATGCTCGGCAGCCTCGCCGACACCACCCTTGATCTGATTGCGAGTATTGCGACGCTGGTCGGGGTTTGGATTGCGGCCCAGCCGGCCGACAAGAATCACCGGTTCGGGCACGGCAAAGCGGAATCGCTTTCCGCCATGTTTCAGGTCATGCTGATTGCCTTGTCGGCATCGGCGATCGGGTTCCGTTCGCTGCAAAATCTGGTCGAAGGCAGCACAACGCGGGCCGCGCCGGAAGGTATTGCTGTGTCGCTGATAGCGATCGCAGCCACTGTACTATTGCTCGGCTGGCAACGCTACGTGATCAAGCGGACTAAATCCGTCGCGATCAGTGCCGATCACGTACACTACCAGTCCGACCTCCTACTCAATGCGGCGGTCATCGCGGCGCTGGTACTGGACCAATATCTCGGCTTCGCACGGGCTGATCCACTGTTCGGGCTGGCGATTGCTGCCTGGCTCCTGTGGGGAGCATGGCGCGCGGCAAGCGAAGCAATCGACAATCTGATGGATCGCGAATGGCCCGAAGACAAGCGGCAACGATTTGTCGAAATCGCGGCGCGGCACCCGGAACTGTCCAATCTGCATGATTTGCGCACGCGCACAGCGGGAAACCGTGACTTCGTGCAATTTCATGTCGATCTGCCCGAAAATATGACGGTAGGAGAATCCCACGATATCATCGAGCGGGTCGAAGCTGACTTGCTCCGTGAATTTCCCGATGCGGATGTGCTGATCCATATCGATCCCGAGGGACATGTGGACGAGCCGGGCAATACGCTGGCCGAGCAGGACGAATTTGCCCGGTTGGAGCAAGGCAAGCTGGAGGACAAGGAATGAGCGGTACCACCATCCCCTATTGGCATGTCGATGCCTTTGCCGACCGGCCCTTCACGGGGAACCAGGCGGCCGTCATGCCGCTCGAGGCGTGGCTGCCCGATAATGTGTTGCAGGCCATCGGCGAGGAAAACAACTTCGCCGAGACAGCCTTTATCGTTCCGGATGCAACCGGTGCAGCGGATTATGAGCTGCGTTGGTTCACGCCGACCTGTGAGATCCGCTTGTGCGGTCATGCCACGCTAGCGAGCGGGCATGTGGTGCTGGAACGCGATGGCGGGGACAGGGTGACATTCCGCACGCGCAAGGCCGGCATTCTCGAGGTGAAGCGGGCCGAAAGTGGCTACGAACTGGCTTTGCCTGCGATTGCCACACAGCTCGGCGAGTGGCCGGAAGCCATTGCCTTGCTGGGTGCGACGCCGGTCGAGGTCTGGCTAAGCCCGGATCGCTACGGCATCTATCTGTTCGAAAACGAGGAGCAAGTCCGTGCACTCGATCCGGATGTCAGAGCGCTTGGCGCGCTCGGAGATGACCAGTTCATCTGTACGGCTCCAGGCACAGATACTGACGTGGTCAGCCGCGTGTTTGTACCTGGCGGCGGCGTGGATGAAGACAGTTTCACCGGTTCGGCACACGCTGCCCTGACTCCGTTCTGGGCTGCAAAACTCGGGCGTGGGACCTTCACTGCATTCCAGGCTTCGCAACGGGGTGGACATGTGGCCTGCCGGTTGGACGGGGATCGCGCATGGTTGGCCGGGCCATGCGTCACGGTGGTTGAAGGAAGCTTCTACCTGACCGGGTAAAGCTCCACGACGTCGCGCAATTGGGCCAGCAGCTCTTTGCGCTGCGGAGTGTCCGAATGGCCCAGGCGCACGATCGTCAGGCGTTGGCCGGGAGAGACCAGCACATACTGGCCCATATGGCCGATGGCTGCGAAAACCCCCTCGGGTTGAGCGATGGGGTGGAGCGGATTGTCTTCTGCTTCGGCGCCGAAATTGAGCCAGGTCTGCGCGCCATAGAATTCTGCGCGCGGGCTGGATGTGGTCATGAAGTCCACCCATTTGCTGGGCACGAGCTGGGCCCCGTCGACCGAGCCGCGATTGCGCAGGAATTCGCCGAATTTGGCCCAGTCGCGGGCATTGGCGTGGATCAGGCTGCCACCGATCAGCGTTCCGCTGGCATCATATTCGGCCACCACCGATTCCATTCCAAGTGGACCGAACAGCCTGGCGTCGAGAAAGTCGGCAACGGCGCGCCGCCGGGTGTCGGGATCGGCGCTGTCTTTGGCGATGACGCGCGCGGCAATGTCGGCCAGGATGACGGTCGTATTACTGGAATATTCGAATTTCGCGCCGGGTTCATCCTCCAGCGGTTGTTCCTTGGCCCATTGCGCCATGTTGTCGCGCCCGTCGAGGAACAGCATGCGGACCTCTGACGAATCATAGGGTGGATCGCCCGCTTCGGTGTGGCGCAGGCCTGACCGCATCTGTAGCAATTGCCGGACGGTAATCTCTCCGCGCGGATCGCCCGGGCGCTGCCATTCAGGGATCGGCGGGCTGTCATCAAGGCGGAGCTGGCCATCGGCGACCAGCATCCCGATCATCACTGCCGTAATAGTCTTGGCCATCGACCAGCTGACAAACCGGGTGTCGGCATCATAACCGGGGGCATAGCGTTCGGCTGCGATTGCGCCATTGTGCATGACCAGCGCGGCACGGGTTTCGCCCACTGTCTCGTCCACAAACAGATCGTCAATTTGCCGGGCCAGCTGGCGCGTTGGCGCGCCGGGCTCCTGCGCCACGGCGGCGATTGCTTCCTGTGTCAGTTCGCGCTCCACCGGAGGGACATCGCCACAAGCAACAAGGCTTGTGAGAAGGGTGACGCTGGCGATAAGGGTGGCTTGGCGACGGTGCATGGGGCAATCCTGTCGCATAAGGGATTTCAGCTTGGCAATGGCAAAAACAGGTGCAGCGCGTTCTTCTGCAAGGTCGACACGCAAATCACGTCGCTGGCCGTGGCTTGTGCTGGCGTTGCTGGTAATCGCTGCGGCGCTGTTCGCATGGTATCGCACGCCGATCACAGGATATGCCAATGTCAGCTCGGCCTATGCAGCGCGCGTGGCGTGCTCTTGCCGGTTTGTCGCGGGCCGGACGCTGGAGGATTGCGCCAAGGACAAACTCGCCGGAATGGAGCTCGTCTCGTTGAGCGAAGACGAAGACGCGCAAAGCGTTACGGCCACCTTCCCGCTTATCGCCAGTGACACCGCCCGCTTGCGCGATGGCTACGGCTGCGTGCTCGACAGCTGGGACAGCTAGCGGCTCGCCACGCTTTGAGTGAGAAACCACTGATACGCAGTACTGATGCCCGCTTGCAGTTCTGTGCGCGGACGCCATCCCAAGGCGGCAATCTTCGATCCGTCCATCAGCTTGCGCGGTGTGCCATCAGGCTTTGACGTGTCATAGGTAATAGAGCCGGTGAAGCCGACCACATCGCAAACGGTTCTGGCCAGATCGGCAATCGTCAGATCGCTGCCCGACCCGATATTCACATGTTCCTCGCCGGAATAGTTGCGCAGCAGGAACAGGCAGGCCTCGGCCAGATCGTCGACATGCAGGAATTCCCGACGTGGCGTGCCCGTTCCCCAGATCTCAATGCTGCTGGCGCCCGCTAGCTTTGCCTCATGTGCCTTGCGGATCAGCGCGGGCAGCACATGGCTCGATTGCAGGTCGAAATTGTCCCCGGGACCATAGAGATTGGTCGGCATCGCGCTGATGAAATCGCACCCATGTTGCCTGCGATAGGCCTGGCACAGCTTGATCCCGGCGATCTTGGCAATCGCATACCATTCATTGGTCGGTTCCAGCGGACCGGACAGCAGCGCGTCCTCCCGGATCGGTTGCGGAGCCATTTTGGGGTAGATGCAGGACGAACCGAGGAAGAGCAGCTTGCCGACGGCATGGCGATGGGCGGCTTCGATCACATTCGTTTCGATCATCAAATTGTCGTACAGGAAGTCGGCCGGGTAGGTGTCGTTGGCCAGAATTCCGCCGACCTTGGCTGCGGCCATAACGACCGTATCGGGCGTGTTCGCTGCAAACCAGTCACGCACCTGTTGCTGTTGGCGCAGGTCAAGGGATCGCGGCGCTGCCAGAACTTCGCAATCGTGCTGCTCGAGCTGCCGGACGATGGCCGAGCCGACCATGCCGCGGTGCCCCGCAACATAGATCCGCTTGCCTGCCAGATCATACATGGACGCGCTCAGACTGCCTTGGTAGTGGAGGCTATCCAGCCGCCGCCCACCACGCGCTCGCCGGCATAGATGACTGCCGCTTGTCCGGGCGCTACGCCATATTCCGGAGTTGCGAACTGCAAGGTGACTTCGCCACCATTGCCCAGCGTGCCTTCTACGGTCACCGGCACCGGCTTGGCGAGAGAGCGAACCTTGGCCGTCAATGGTACTTCGGGCAGCGGGCCAATCCGGTTGGTTTCGATGATCTGTGCTGCCGTCACGGCCAACATCTGTTTGGGGCCCACTTTGACTTCGCCTGACGCCGCGTCGAGCCCGACGACATACAGCGGTTCGGGCTGGCCTCCGATGTCGAGGCCGCGCCGCTGGCCGACAGTATAATGCACGATGCCCTTGTGCTCGCCCAACACCTCGCCGCTGCGGGCATGGACGATTGCGCCGGGAGTGCCGCCTTCGGGACGCATTTTCTTGACGATCTTGGCATAGTCGCCGTCGGGCACGAAACAGATGTCCTGACTGTCAGGCTTCGCCGCGTTGCGCAGGCCAGCGGCTTCGGCAAGCTCGCGGACCTGGCTCTTGGGCAACCCGCCCAGCGGATAGCGGATATAATCCAGCTGGGCGTCGGTCGTCGCGTAGAGAAAATAAGACTGGTCGCGGGCCGGATCGAGTGCGCGGTGCAATTCAGGCCCGGCTGGCCCGGCGACCCGGCGCACATAATGCCCGGTCGCGAGGCAATCGGCATCAAGTTCTTTCGCCATGCGCAGCAAGTCGGTGAATTTCGGGCCCATATTGCAGCGGATGCACGGCACCGGGGTTCTCCCGGCAAGGTAATCATCCGCAAACTGCTCGACCACTTCCTCACGGAAGGCACTTTCATGGTCGAAGACATAATGCGCGATGCCCAGATTGTCGGCCACGGCGCGCGCATCGCGAATATCGTCGCCGGCACAGCAAGCGCCCTTGCGCCCGGTTGCGGCTCCGTAGTCGTATAGCTGTAGCGTGATGCCGATCACTTCGGCCCCGGTCGCAGCGGCAAGCGCGGCGACTACAGAGGAATCGACCCCGCCCGACATCGCCACAACAATACGGCACTCTGAGGCGGCGCGCGGCAGGTCGAACAGGTCCGCTGCTTCGTCGGCGCGGGTCAGGGGGGCAAAGGCATTCACAATGCGCGCGCCCCTACACGCCCTTCGGCTGCGAATAAAGGGTTCCTGCGATGCCCCGCGAGCGTTGCGGAATCCTAAGGCGCAGTAAATGCCGGCTTTACCCGATCTTGACCGTCGCGAGTCTAAAGGGGTCGTCATGTACGAGAACAACCACAGCTTTCCGGGTCGCGAAACCGGTTCAGAAGAGGGCGGATTGCGTCCGCTGGCGTGGGCCGAGCTGGCCGCACGCCTGACCGCGCAACGCGACATTCGCGCCGTATTGCAGCCCCGCGCCCGCGAAACGGCCGCTAGTTTCAATGCCGATGCCGCATCCCGGCTGGCGCAACCTGATTATGACAAACGGGAAATTAACCCAGATGCTTTAGCCGATGGAAAATATCCATGGGCCAAACCCGCTGGTGCCGCTGATGGAGCGGCGCAAGGCGACCGAGAGACACGATGATCGAGAACCAGAAAATCCGTCCGGCCCAGGTCATTGGTCCGCTAGGCGAACCGCTGACCATTGATGACTTGCCGTCGCCCAAGACGAAACGCTGGGTCGTGCGCCGCAAGGCCGAAGTGGTTGCAGCCGTCAATGGTGGCTTGCTGAGCATCGACGATGTTCTCGAACGTTATGGCCTGACCCTGGAAGAGTTTGCTTCCTGGCAGCGCGCGGTCGATCGCTCGGGTATGCAGGGCCTGCGGGTCACCCGGATCCAGCACTATCGCGACCTCTACGAGCGTCAGCTCAAATATTGAGGCCGCTGGCCAAACCGCCCGAAATTTCCTAGTCCCCTCTTCGATAAGCTTCGGCTTTGAGGGAACAATGCCGTCTCCGTCGCGTAGGTGGAGGGTATAGAGCATTGTATTTTAGGAGGAAAACATGGGTTGGATTATTGCATTGGTCGTCGGTGGCATTGCGGGCTGGCTCGCCAGCCTGGTGATGAACCGTGATGCCTCGATGGGCATTTTCTGGAACATCGTCGTCGGTTGCGTGGGTTCGGTCGTGGGTAACGCGATTGCGGGCCCGCTGCTCGGTATTGGCGGCAGCGTCCAGGAATTCTCGATTACCGGTCTGATCATCGCCGTTGTTGGCGCCGTCGTATTGCTCGGCATCGTCAATCTCGTCCAGCGTGGGCGCGTGCGCTAAACGCCTGACAAATCGAATATCTGCAACGGGGTCGCTGCGAAGCGGCCCCGTTTTGCGTTTTCGGGCGTTACAAGAGTGCAGGTCACCGCCCAATTCCTTCGTCCTGCCGCCTTGTCGGTTGGTAGAGCGCGCGATTGCGCCGGTCGAGGCTCCGTCCTAGGGCTGATAATGCAGGGGCAAGCGCTCTTGCGCGGGGTGACTTAGTTAGATAATACAGCGGCCTTTGAAGCCTTGTGCCGGTGATGGGAACAGCATGAACTACCAGCCGAATGAAATTCGCAGCGATACGCCGGCCCAGGTGCACGGGGAATCTCTGTCGACCGTTGAATATGGCGAGGAGCGCAAATCGAAGCTTCCTTGGATCATCCTCGGCATCCTGATTGTCGGGGCATTGGTGGCTGCGTGGTACTTCATGGGTAGCGGATCTGGCACGGCGACACCCGTGGCGGATCGTGATGAGCAAGCACCCCGGATTACCGTGGTCGCTCCCGGTGCCGGAACCATTCAGGGCACTATCAGCGCCACAGGTACGCTGGCAGCGCGACGCGCGATGCCGGTTGGCGTAGTGGGCGAGGGCGGCCGGGTGGTCGCCGTGCCGGTAGAGCAAGGTCAGTGGGTCAATGCCGGGCAGGTCCTGGCTTCGATCGATCGCTCGGTCCAAAGCCAGCAAGCCCGCGCGCAGGCAGCACAAATCGAAGTGGCGAGAGCCGATGCAAGCCTGGCGCAAAGCAATTTGGATCGCGCCCTGCAGCTGGTCGAGCGCGGGTTTATTTCCAAAGCAGATATCGATCGCCTTACTGCCACACGCGATTCTGCACGCGCACGGGTAAGTGTGGCGCAGGCCCAATTGGCAGAATTGCGGGCCCGTAACGCCCGGCTGAATATTGTCGCGCCCGCATCCGGCCTTCTACTGGAACGGAATGTGGAGCCGGGCCAGACGGTCAGCGCTGGCTCAGGCCCTCTTTTTACCATTGCCCGTGGCGGCGAGCTGGAGTTGATGGCGCAAGTCGGTGAAACCGATCTCGCCCAGCTTTCCACAGGTGTGCAGGCAACGGTTATTCCGGCCGGCACGGACAAGAGCTTTGCCGGTCAGATCTGGCAGCTGGAGCCGACAATCAATGCCCAGACCCGCCAGGGGACCGCGCGCATTTCCTTGCCGTATGCCCCTGAACTGCGCCCGGGCGGTTTTGCCACGGCCACCATCCAGAGTGGCACTATCGTTGCGCCGATGCTGCCCGAATCAGCCATTCTGGCCGATGACGAAGGCAGTTTTGTTTACATTATCGACGCCGACAACAAGGCCCAGCGCCGCAGTGTAACGACCGGCATCGTCACGAATTCCGGCATTGCGATCAACAGCGGCCTCGACGGTAGCGAAAAGGTCGTATTGCGTGCAGGCGGCTTCCTGACCGAAGGTGAATCGGTTTCGCCACAAATGGCTGAGGCCGAAACGAGCACCGGGGGCTAAGCGCCATGAACTTCCGCAATATCTCTGCCTGGTCGATCCGGAACCCCGTGATCCCGCTGGTGTTTTTCACCGCGCTGCTTTTCGCAGGGATGCTCAGCTTTGCCCGTATGGATGTGGTGAACAACCCGGATATCGAATTTCCGGGCGTAAATATCACCATCGCCCAGCCGGGTGCCGCGCCGACGGAGATCGAAAACCAGATCACCCAGCGGGTCGAATCGGCTGTCCGGTCGCTAAATGGCGTTCGCAATATTTCTTCGACCGCGCGCGAAGGCTCTTCGAATACATTCGTAGAATTCGAAATCGGCACCGACGTCAATGATGCGGTCGCCGAAGTAAAGAATGCGGTCGACTCGACCCGTGGCAATTTACCCGACGGGATTCTCGAACCGCGGATCAACAAGGTCGAAATCGCTGGCGGTTTCCTGGCGATCTACGCCGTGGAAGCTGACGATATGACCATCGAACAGCTGAGCTGGTTCATCGATGATGCGGTGGCCAAGCGATTGCTGTCGATCGAAGGCATGGCCGAGGTCAACCGGTTCGCCGGGGTCGACCGCGAGATCGAGGTGATTCTCGATCCATCAAAAATGCAGGCGCTGGGCGTCACGGCCAGCCAGATCAATAACGTATTGCGGCTCGACAATATCGATGCCGGCGGCGGTGTGGCCGAAGTGGGCGGGACCCGCCAATCGGTCCGAGTGCTGGGCAATAATGACAGTGCTTACGAGCTATCCCAGCGCCAGATCCGCCTTGGGGGAGGTCGCACTATCAAGCTGGCCGATGTCGCGACTGTGCGTGACGGCTTCAGCGAACGGACCTCGATCAGCAAGGTGCGTGACAAGGAAGTCGTGAACTTCGCCATGTCGCGCGCCAAGGGCGCATCCGACGTCACGGTGTTCGACAAGGCGCTGGAAGACATCGCGAAGATCGAAGCCGAGAACCCCGGGGTGCGTTTCATCCCGTTGTTCAACACGGTCAAATATACCGAAGACCAGTATGAAAGTTCAATTGCGGCCATGATCGAGGGCGCGATCCTGGCGGTGGTCGTGGTGTTCTTCTTCCTGCGCGACTGGCGCGCAACGGTCATTTCAGCGGTCGCGATCCCGCTCTCGGCGATCCCGACATTCTGGTTCATGGATTTGCTCGGCTTTAACCTCAACCAGATGTCCTTGCTGGCGCTCGGGCTGGTCGCCGGGGTGCTGGTCGATGATGCGATCGTTGAGATCGAGAATATCGTGCGGCATATGCGGATGGGTAAATCCGCCTATCAGGCCTCTATCGACGCCGCCGACGAAATCGGTCTTGCTGTTGTGGCCACGTCCATGTGTATCGTTGCCGTCTTCCTGCCGGTTGGTTTGATGCCCGGTGTTACCGGTCAATTCTTCCAGAATTTCGGACTCACGATTGTGGCTGCAGTTCTGATGAGCCTCGCAGTTGCGCGAATGATTACGCCGATGATGGCGGCCTATTTCCTGCAGTCGAAGGGCGAGGCCGCCCATGGCGAAGGCAAGTGGATGGACCGCTATATGAGCGTCCTGCGCTGGTCGCTCGATCGCGGGAAAATGTATGCCCGCCGCGAGGGGATTGAACATCCGCCACGCAACCGCTTCCTCTATGCGCTGGCCGCCATCCTGCTGCTGTTGGTGATGATGCTGGTACCTGGTGCCGTTGTTTTGACGCTGTGGGGCATGGTTTCGGAGATGAACCTTCCGGACAATGCGGCGCTGGCTGTCGGTGCTGATCCGCTGGCCGGCATCGGCTTCCTGCTTTCGCGCGTGGTCGCCTTGTTGCAGCTTGCCCTTGTCATCGGTCTTGGCTTTGTTGCCGCTGTCCTGACCCTGTTGGGCCTTGGCTTGCTCAGTCGCCTGTTCGGGCAAAAAATCTCTGATCGCTGGCGCTATCTCGAAGCGCGCTTCTATGATCACCGCGTATGGATGCTGACGATCGGGTTCTTCTCGTTCTTGGTCACGATCCTGCTGTTCATGAGCACACCGTTCCAGTTCCAGCCGGAAACCGATGACGATAACAGCCGTATCGAAATCGAAATGGTCCCCGGAACCACGCTGCAAACGACCGAACGTGTGGCTGATGACGTCGCCGCATTGCTCTATCAACAGCAGGAAGTTGATCGTGCGCTGGTGCGCGTGCGCGAA
The DNA here is from genome assembly GCF_039536765.1 of Parerythrobacter jejuensis. NCBI lineage: Bacteria > Pseudomonadati > Pseudomonadota > Alphaproteobacteria > Sphingomonadales > Erythrobacteraceae > Parerythrobacter > Parerythrobacter jejuensis. The sequence continues at coordinate 1,802,776 of NZ_BAAAZF010000001.1, read as the reverse complement.
GGTCAGGCCACGATCTACATCACGCTGGCAGAAGACCGGCAGCAGAAATCGTTCGAGTTCGAGCGCAGCCTTGCGCCGGAATTGTCTAAGTTTGCCGATGCCCGTGTACGGTTCCAGTCACAGGGCGGCCCGGGTGGCCCCGGCAGCGGCCGTGACCTTACCATTATGCTGGCCGGGTCTGATCCGATCTTGCTGAAGAGCACCGCAGCCAACCTGGTCGAGGAAATGAAGGGGCTGGACATGGTCACAGCTCCGCGCATCAACGCCGACATTCCGCGGCCCGAAATCGTTATCCGTCCACGGGCCGATATTGCAGCCGAGCTGGGCGTTACGACGATTGCGTTGAGTCAGACGATCCGGATCGCAACTCTGGGCGAGATCGAGCAAAATGCTGCGAAATTCTCGCTTTCCGACCGCCAAATTCCGATCCGCGTCAAGCTGCCGCTGGAATCGCGGCGCGATCTGGAAACGATTGCCCAACTGCCAGTCCAGACTGCCAATGGTGGCTCGGTGCCGCTGGAGCGCGTGGCCGAAATCAGCTTCGGTTCCGGACCGACCAGCATTCAGCGTTACAACCAGAACCGCCGTGTGTTTATCGGGGCCGACCTTGCTACGGGAGTCCTGCGTGGTGACGCGATGGAGCAGATCAATGCCCTGCCGACGCTCGCGGACTTGCCTGCGGGCGTGATCCGCGATGCAGTGGGAGAGGACGAACTTCAGGTAGAGCTGCTGACCAATTTCCAGACTGCCTTGATTGCCGGCATCCTGCTGGTGTTTGCGACGCTTGTGCTGCTGTACAAGCGGCTGATGAGCCCTCTGGTCAACATGGCCTCTCTGGCTCTTGCACCCCTTGGTGGCATTTTCCTGGTGTGGATCGTCGGCCAGCCGCTTTCCATGCCGGTATTGATCGGCATCCTGTTGTTGCTTGGGATCGTGTCCAAGAACTCGATTCTGCTGATCGATTTCGCGATCGAGGAAATGGAAACCGGCCGTCGCAAGCTGGAAGCCATTGTCGATGCGGGCCACAAGCGTGCGCAGCCGATCGTGATGACCACGGTCGCCATGACAGCGGGTATGGTGCCGACTGCCCTCTCGATCTCTGGCGATGGTGCATGGCGTGCGCCGATGGGCACGGTGGTGATCGGGGGCCTGATCCTCTCGACCCTGCTGACCTTGCTGATCGTTCCGCCAGGCTTCAGCCTTGCGGACGGATTGGAGCGGCGGATGGGCCCGTGGATGCGGCAGAAATTCCTTACCTATCGTCCCGGTGATGCCGATGGCGACAAGGCGCCGGACGATGCGGGGCCGGAGGCGACCCCGGCCGAGTGAAGCCGTCGAGTGACCAGTCAGATGCACTAGCGGGCGGCGATCTGCTGGCCGATCGTGCGCGCACGATGCGCATTACGGCCACGTTGATGCTGGTCCTGATGGCGGCGATCTTCATCGCTACCCATCGCCTTCTCGATCTGCATCCCGCCTGGGGCTATGCCAACGCTTTTGCGGAGGCCGCGATGGTTGGCGGACTGGCCGACTGGTTTGCCGTCACCGCTCTGTTTCGCCACCCGCTCGGCATTCCGATCCCGCACACCGCGATCATCCCGGAGAACAAGGATCGCATTGCCGACACCATGGCGCAGTTTCTGCGCAGCAATTTCCTGACGCCGGCGGTTGTCGCGCGGCGGATGCAGGGGATGAATGTCGCACAGGCAGCCGGGGATTTTCTGGTCGCGCCAGGCACGGAAACACGCTCGCGCATTACCGGTGGCGCTGCCGAGCTGATGGCCGAAATTCTCGAATCGCTCGATCCGGACCGGTTGGGCAATCAGGTGCGTTCGGGCCTGGCGGGCCAGGTTGCCAAGATCGACGTGGCGCCGCTCGTAGGCCGGATGCTGGAAGGCGCGATTGCCGACAAGCGCCACTTGCCGCTGATGGACGGGCTTATCCGCTGGGCCGGGCTGACGCTGGAAGATAATGAAGAGACGGTGCGCGATATCATTCGCCAACGCGCCAATGCGGTGCTGCGTTGGACCGGCTTGGATGAACGCATTTCAGGTTCGGTACTGGACGGGCTTTACCGGCTGCTGGCCGAGGTCTTGGTTGATCCCGATCATCCTTTGCGGGGCAAGATCGAAGAGGGCTTGGACAAGCTGGCCAGCGATCTGCAAACCGATCCGGCCACGCGTGAACGGGTCGAAGAGCTCAAGCGCGACCTGCTGGAAAACCCCGCCGTTGCCGAATGGTGGATGGGGGTTTGGGAGCGTATTCGCCAGTCGCTGATCCGCCGTGCCCGTGATCCTGAAAGCGCCCTTGGCGGCGAAATGCGCAAAGGCCTGGCCGAGCTGGGCAAGGCCTTGCAGGATGACCCGCGGCTACAATCGCAGATCAACCTGTTTGCCCGCCGCACCGCAGTGGGGGTCGCAACCCGTTATGGCGACCAGATCGTGCAGCTGGTGTCGGAGACGGTGAAGCGCTGGGATGCAACAACGGTAACCAACCGGATCGAAGGTGCCGTCGGGCGTGACCTGCAATTCATCCGGATCAATGGGACCCTGGTCGGTGGCCTCGTCGGCCTGACAATTCACGGTCTGATCGAAATCTTCTAGCCCGGGATCCGGAACCGCACAGTCGAACGCCAATAGGAGGCAAGCGGCTCTCCGTCTTCCCCCAATGCCGGCTTGAACCGGGCTCTCTGCATCAGCTTGTCGCAAACCGCGCGATCAAAGCCGTCCGGGCGGGTCGATTGCTGGATATGGCATTGCGACGGCTTGCCCTCGGCATCGACGGACAGGCGGAACTTCACGATACCCTGCTCGCCTTTCGCCAACAGATTGCCCGGATAATCGCGCGATGTCAGCCACCTGCCCGGATTGCTTGCGGGGGCGGCCGCCCGTGTCAGCTTGCTATGCGCCGCCACATCAATGCCCCAATGCATCAGCAGTTCGTCGGTGCAATTACGCATTGCCTGCATCGGATCGCCCATCGGGCCAAGCTGGAAACGTATCGGCTTGCCACCACTCCGCCGAATATCGAGGTAGGATAACCCCGCTTCGATTGCGGGTTGGATTGTGGGACCACGCGGGGGCGCGGACGCCTCTTCCTGGTCGAAATCTCGGCGCGCATCGCCATTCTCACGAATCCCCTCCACCGGGGCCAATGTGGTGGAAGTGAAAACGAGCGCGGGCTTGTATTCGCCCAGATCGCCGACATCGACTGTGCGTCGCCGCGGTTCCCCGCCACCTTCAGGGCCAAACTGGAAGGTGACCTCGTTGCGCCCGCTACCGCGCATCGGCTGGCCAGCCACCACCATCAGGAAGCTATCGCCGGGCCCGTATCTCTCGAGATAGAGGACCGTGCGCTGCTCTCCCTCGCCAAAGAACCGCGCGAGGCGGCAGCTGTCATCGGCATAGTTGAGATTCCATGCCCCGGTCGGTTCCAGCACCACTTTGGGCGCCGGCATCCGGGCCTGCCCTACCGCTGGTTGAGGAATCATAAGCGCGGCAGTGGCCAGCGCCGTAAGTTTGCGAACCCTGTTTGTCATGGGGCAAGAATAGCCAAGCAATATCAAAGGGCAAGCACGACCGCGTCCTTATCTATTATTCGCGGGGTCAAGCCCGATTGGCTCGACCGGGTACGCTCCTGTCGCATTCGCAACCATTTCTGCCAATTGGCAATTTCCGAGTGAGATGAATAGTCTCGTCCCAACCGGAAGGGAGAGAATGATGAAAGCGCTCAAAACCTTGTGGCTGTTGGTCGTGGGAGCGGCGGCACTACCCGCTCAAGCCCAATTCTATGGCGGCGGGATGGACACCTATGGTTTGTGGGAACCGCAAAGCTGCTCACTCTCCAGTGGCTCTCAAGCAGAACGCGATGCCTGCTATGGCGAGGATGAAGACGAAACCCGTGACGTGCCAGTCTGGTCGCCCCCGGCGGCAACGGTCGCAATACCGCCCGCCATCTTTGGTTTCGAGACGTCCAACGCAATCCGTCAGAGCGTTTATGATCGCATTTTGAATGCGCAATTGCAGGCGCAGATCAAACGGGAAAACAACGGTCAGTCCATCATCCAACAATGGGAAGCGCAACTGCGACCCTATGGACTGAAGACGAATAATCTGGCCGACGCGATGACGGTCTGGGCCCTCAATGCGCATGGCATCATCAGCGGTGATTTCTCACCGCCCGACCCTCAGAGTGTCAAACCGGTAAAGGCGCAATTTGCATTTGGCCTGACACAATCGGGCAAGCTCGCGTCGACAAGCGATGCTGACAAGCAAAGAATGGCAGACCAATTGTGGGTCTATTCCTATGGCTATGCGCAAGGCGTACTAGCGCGTGAGACCCAACCACAGGGGTATCGGGCTGCACGGGAGGCGGCGATCAAGCATGCCGAGCAGCTTGGCATCGATTTTTCCCGTGTGGTTTTGACGGGATCGGAGGGGTTCCGTGTAACTGCAACATCGGCACAGGACGGCACGGCAGCAGCGGCTGCTACGTCCTTTGATGAGGTGGCCAGCAGCTATGGTGCGCGGAGAAACAAAGTGCTGGAGCAATACCTGGCCAATATGAAGCGGTTGGGTCGTGATCCCGATCCGGCAATTGTGGCGATAATGACAGAGCAATACGACGAACCGGAGTGAGTTGTCTTGAGCACGTCTGCAAATCTCGGATCGACATTGGTTCAAACGGTGGAAAGCCGTCAGTTGCGAAGATTTAACGACGAAACAGGCGCGCCATAGGCAGCACGCTTTCGCTGCTTCCTCAGACAACATCACATTCCTCATAGCAAAAACCCCTGCCTGGCCAGTAGATTGGCCAGGCAGGGGTTCTAAGCAGGCTTCGGCAGATCCGAAGACTTGTTCGCGGCTAGGGCGCTAGAGCTTTTCCGTCAGCTCCGGCACGGCCTTGAACAGGTCAGCGACCAGTCCAATGTCTGCAACCTGGAAGATCGGGGCGTCTTCGTCCTTGTTGATGGCGATGATGGTCTTGGAATCCTTCATGCCGGCAAGGTGCTGGATGGCGCCCGATATACCGATCGCGATATAGACTTCGGGCGCAACGATCTTGCCGGTCTGGCCGACCTGATAGTCGTTGGGCACATAGCCTGCATCGACCGCAGCGCGCGAGGCACCGATGCCGGCACCCAGCTTGTCTGCCAGCGGCGTAATCGTAGCTTCGAAGGTTTCGCCGTCCTTGAGCGCGCGACCACCGGAAACGATGATCTTGGCGCTGGTCAGTTCGGGGCGCTCGCTCTCGGCGATTTCCGCGCTGACGAAGCTGGACGTTCCAGCATCACCCGGGCCGGAGACCGCTTCGACCGTGCCCGATCCGCCTTCCGGGGCAGCCTTGTCGAAGGCGGTACCACGGACGGTGATCACGAGCTTCGCATCCGAGCTTTCGACGGTGGCGATGGCGTTACCGGCATAGATCGGACGGGTGAAAGTTTTCTCGCCTTCAACCGAAAGAATGTCCGAAATCTGCATCACGTCCAGCAAAGCGGCAACGCGCGGGGCGATGTTCTTGCCGGTGGTCGTGGCAGGGGCCAGGAATGCGTCGTGTTCGGCCATCAGGCCGGCGACCAGCGGGGCGACATTTTCGGCCAGCTGGTTGGCATAAGCCGCGTCATCCGCGAGGTGGACCTTGCCCACGCCTGCGATCTTGGCAGCTTCGTCCGCCACGGCGGCGCAGCCCGAGCCGGCAACCAGAAGGTGGACTTCACCGAGCTTTGCAGCAGCCGTAACGACGGCCAGCGTTGCGTCCTTTACCGACGCGTTGTCATGTTCGACCAATACGAGGGTTTTCATCAGGCGACTCCCAGAGCTTTGAGCTTGGCGACCAGCGCATCTACATCTTCGACCTTCTCACCGGCCTGGCGAACCGGAGGCTCGCTGACATTGGTGGTGGTCAGGCGCGGTGCAATATCGACACCGAAATCGGCCGGCGATTTGGTATCGAGCGGTTTCTTCTTGGCCTTCATGATGTTCGGCAGCGAAGCGTAGCGCGGCTCGTTCAGGCGCAGGTCGGTGGTGATAATGGCAGGCAGCGAAAGCTTGACGGTTTCGAGACCGCCATCGACTTCGCGCTTCACGACCACGCTATCACCGTCCACTTCGACCGTGTTGGCGAAGGTCCCTTGCGGGCGCTCCATCAGGGCCGCCAGCATCTGGCCGGTCTGGTTCGAGTCGTCGGAAATCGACTGCTTGCCGAGCATGATGATGCCCGGACCTTCCTCGGCAGCGATTGCTTTGAGGATCTTGGCCACCGCCAGCGGTTCGACGTCTTCATCGGTTTCGACCAGGATCGCGCGATCTGCACCCATGGCGAGGGCCGTGCGCAGGGTTTCCTGCGCCTTGGCCGGGCCGATGGAGACAGCGATGATCTCTTCGGCCTTACCCGCTTCCTTGATTCGGATCGCTTCTTCGACAGCGATTTCATCGAACGGGTTCATGCTCATCTTGACGTTGGCCAGGTCGACGCCCGAACCATCCGCCTTGACGCGCGGCTTTACGTTGTAATCGATCACCCGTTTGACGGGCACGAGGATTTTCATGGAACTACCTTCCTCTCGTAAGAATCTCGGCGCCCGCCTAACTCGCGTTTACGTAAACGTCAAGCAGCAGCAGGGCCTGAATTTCGGTCCACTTCGCGTGCAACCCCTCGCGTCCCGTGGCAGTCAGGTCAAGCCTGCCTTTTGGCTAGGGTGTGCTATGGGCCTACAGGAGAGGGAGAATTGGCATGAAAGCCGGAATTTGTTGGGTTCTGGGCGCGATTGCACTGATGTGCTCGCCCCTGTCGGCCCAGGAAACACGCATCGGTGCAGAGGGTTTCGAATCGCCTCCTGCAACAATCGGGCAGATGGATTGGTTGCAGGGCCAGTGGGTTGGCAAAGGGATCGGCGGTGCGCCCGCGATGGAAAGCTGGTTGCCGCCAACCGGCGGAACAATGGTGGGCACCTTTGTCCAGGAGACCAGCGAAGGTGTGATCCAGTTCACCGAGATCCTCTATCTGACCGAAGAAGAGGGCACGCTGGTGCTGCGGCTAAAACACTTCAATGCCGACCTGACCGGATGGGAGGAGAAGGACGATATGCTCACCTTCCGCCTCGTCGCGATTGAAGAATGCGCGGCCTATTTCAACGCCCTGACCTTACGCTGTGATGGCGAGAACGGCCTGCTGGCCGCGGTCAGGATGAGGAGTAGCAAGCCAGAACCGCAAGAGCTCGTTTTCCGTTTCACTACGTTAGATTAGGCAGCGGGCATCCCCGGGAAATTGAAGTCTGCCTCGGGAGGATCGATCCAGCTCGCCGCTTCGCTCAGATAGACATTCGAAACCGGTCTGAAGCCGGACGGATCTGACAACGTTCCTGCGAAAATATTGATCAGATGCTTGGCGCCGTCCGATTGGGCAAAAACCCGGGTGCCGCAATGGGCACAGCTGGAGGTCCTGACCCGGTTTCCGGCATCAGACTCCCGCGTGAAAGAAATGGTCTCGCCAGAAATCTCGACCGAAGCTGACGGCACTGAAAAAGCGGATACAAACGGCGCTCCGCTCAGCTTTTGGCAGGCCTTGCAATGGCAACTGCATGACCACACTGGCGGCTTGCTGCAAACATAGCTCACGCGCCCGCAGAGGCATTCGCCAGTCAGGGGCAAAGCCGGTGCAAAAGCCAACGCGTACGGCCCGGGTGCCTTCTAGGCCGCCTGCTTCACCTCAGCCACGATCTTCTTGGCGGCGTCGCCCAGATCATCGGCAGCCACAATCGGCAGGCCCGAATTGGCAAGAATATCCTTGCCCTGCTGCACATTGGTGCCCTCGAGACGGACCACCAGCGGCACCGAAAGGTTCACTTCCTTCGCCGCTGCAACAATACCGTCTGCGATAATGTCGCATTTCATGATGCCGCCGAAGATGTTGACCAGGATGCCTTCGACAGCCGGGTCCTTCAGGATGATCTTGAACGCTGCAGTGACCTTTTCCTTGGTCGCGCCGCCGCCAACGTCGAGGAAGTTGGCCGGGAACGCGCCGTTGAGTTTGATGATATCCATCGTCGCCATGGCGAGGCCAGCACCATTGACCATGCAGCCGATATTGCCGTCGAGCTTGATGTAAGCGAGATCGTATTCGCTTGCTTCGACTTCGGCCGGATCTTCCTCGGTCTCGTCACGCATCGCTTCCACATCTTTGTGACGGTAAAGCGCGTTGCCATCGAAGCTCATTTTGGTGTCGAGTACCAGCAGCTGGGCATTGCCGTCGCCATCGGCTTTGGTTTCGACCAGCGGATTGATCTCGAGCATTTCCATGTCGAGATCCATGAAGGCGGTGTAGAGCTGCTTGGCCAGTTTCTGGCATTGCTTGTTCAAATCACCCGACAACTTCAGCGCGAAGGCCACGGCGCGACCATGATGTGGCATGAAGCCCTGCGCCGGATCGATGGTGATATTGGTGATCTTCTCGGGCGTGTTGTGCGCCACATCTTCGATATCCATGCCGCCTTCGGTGGAGACGATCATGGCGACCTGCCCGCTGGCACGGTCGACCACCATGGACAGGTAGTATTCTTTAGCGATGTCGACACCATCGGTGACGTAGAGGCGATTGACCTGCTTGCCTTCGTCACCGGTCTGGATCGTCACCAGCGTGTTGCCGAGCATTTCGCGGGCATTGGCTTCGACATCCTCGATGCTCTTCGAAAGGCGCACACCGCCCGATGCATCCGGGCCCAGTTCCTTGAACTTGCCCTTGCCGCGGCCACCGGCGTGAATCTGCGCCTTCACCACATAGAGGGGCCCGGGCAGCTTCTTCGCACCTTCGACCGCTTCTTCAACGGTGAGTGCGGCGTGGCCGGCGGGAATTCCAATGCCGTATTTCGCGAGCAGTTCCTTGGCCTGGTATTCGTGGATGTTCATGGGGTCGGTGTCCTGTCGGTCATGAGTCCGGAAGAATTTCTCGGCGCGCCTAAGCATGGATCGGCGCGCTTGAAAAGTAGCCATTCTACGAGCATGGCCGATCAGCACATCATGATCGACCATCAACGCCTCCAGGCGATCGTCCGCGAAGCCGGTGCGATCGCCCATTCCTTCTGGCCCGGCGCGGGCCATGCATTGGAAAGCTGGGAGAAAAATCCCGGCGATCCGGTGTGCGAGGCAGATATTGCGGTCGACAAGTTTCTCAAGCGCGAATTGCAGGCATTGCTGCCCTCGGCCGGGTGGCTTTCGGAGGAAACGGTCGATGCCCCGGCCCGGCTGGGCAATCGGCTGATCTGGCTTGTTGATCCGGTCGACGGGACGCGCGATTTCGTGCGCGGTCGGAGCGGATGGGCTGTCTCCGTCGCGTTGATCAGCGAAGGGCGGCCGCTGATCGGAATGCTCAGTGCCCCTGCGCGCGGCGAAGAATGGCTCGCCATTGCCGGGCAGGGTGCCGAACGCAATGGCACGATCCTGAAAGCATCCCGGCGGACCGAATTCAGTGGTGCCCGCGTGCCCGCCGATTCGCTGATGAAGGAAGACCAGATCCTGTCGCCGGTCGACAAGCCGAACGGCATAGCCCTGCGGGTTGCGATGGTTGGTGCAGACGAGGCCGATATCGTCGCCACCCTGCGCTGGGGCTATGAATGGGATATCGGGGCGGCGACCTTGATTGCGCGCGAAGCGGGGGCGGCGATCAGCGATGCCTTTGGCCAGCCGCTCGATTACAACAAGCGCGATCCGCGCAGTTTCGGCCTTTTGGTGACGGCTCCGGCTATCCATGCCGATGCCGTCGCGCATCTCGAGAAACGGGCGCGTGATTTCTCGATCACAAAGCCAGACTAACTCCAGCGCCGCCCAAACGAAAAGGGCCGGCATCGCTGCCGACCCTTCGTTTCTGCCCCAGGGCAGGTGAATATCCGGTCTTACTGCGCGCGTGCAGCGGCGACATCTTCCTGGCTGATCGGTGTGATCTTGATTTCCACCCGACGGTTGAGCGGCTCGGCCACATTGTCTCCGGTCTGAACCCGCAGATTGGTTTCGCCATAACCGCGTGTTGCAATGCGCCCGCGCGATACGCCGCGCGACACCAGGTAGTTGGCAACGGCTGCCGCGCGTTCTTCAGACAAGGTCTGGTTGAGCGCGTTGGAGCCGGTGGTGTCGGTAAATCCGTACACATCGATCAGACTGTTGGGATAGCGGACAAGGCTGTCTGCGATTGTATCCAGAGTGTTCTGGAATGCCGGACTGATCGAAGATGATCCCGTCGCAAATGTGACGCCGTCGGGCAGGCGTACGAGGATCGCGTCCTGGTTGCCGATTTCCTCGACATCAACGCCGGAGCCGGCGGTTTGCTCATCGAGCTCGCGGATCTGGTCATCAAACTGATCGCCAATTACGGCTCCTGCCGTTCCGCCAACGCCGGCACCGATGATGCGCGCCGTGTCGCCACCGATGACGCCGCCGAGCAGATAGCCCAGTGTGCCGCCGACCGCGGCGCCAATGCCAGTGCGCGAGACTTTGCGCTCCCCAGTGTTGGGGTCTGTGACACAGGCTGACAGGCCCAGCATCGAAACTGCCGCGAGCGATGATACGAATATGCGTGATCTTTTCATTGGAAGTCCCTCTTCTATGGCACGGTAACCCCCGCGCCCCGGGTTATCGAAGCTTCCCACCAGCCTCTTCATTAGCATCAATTCATGACCTGGGGTATCCGTTCCGAAACTGTGACCTTGGAGCGCGAATGGCTGGCATGGCCGTCGAATTGTGCTAGCGGACCATGGCTGTGACACCCTTTCCTTGGCCTGACCTGCTCATCATTGCAGGATTAATACTCATCAACGGCGTCTTCGCGATGTCGGAGCTGGCAATTGTGTCGGCGAAACCTGCACGCTTGCGCGCGAAAGCGGACAAGGGCAGCAGCGCGGCCCAGACGGCACTCGATCTTGCGGCACATCCCGGCAAATTCCTCTCTACGGTCCAGATCGGCATAACCTTGGTTGGCATTATTGCCGGTGCCTATTCCGGCGCCAGCCTTGGCGGGCCTGTGGGAGAGCGGTTGCAGGCGATGTTCGGCCTGGATCAAGCGACAGCGGCGCAGGCCGGTTTTGTCCTGGTGATCGTGCTGACCACCTATTTCAGCCTCGTCATCGGCGAGCTTGTGCCCAAGCAGCTGGCCTTGCGCGCAGCGGTTCCGATTGCCTTGCTGATGGCCAAGCCGATGCGCCTGCTGGCACGGATCGCGGCGCCGATTGTCTGGGTGCTTGATACGTCTTCCGGGGCGATTGTGCGCCTGTTCGGTGTACGACCGGGAGGCCAATCGAGCGTGACGGCAGAGGAACTGCACATGCTCTTCACCGAGGCGACCCATACAGGTGTGCTGGAGGAAGAGCAAAGCGCGATCCTGACCGGCGTGGTCCGGTTGGCAGAGCGCACCGTCCGCGAAGTGATGACTCCGCGAACCGACATCGACTGGATCGATGCCAATGCCGATGAGAGCGAGATTTCGCGCACCATTGCCGAAAGCCCGCATTCGCTGTTGCCGGTAGCCGATGGCTCGCCCGACAAGGTGCTGGGCGTCGTCAAGGTCCGCGAAGTCTTGGCGGCGCAGGTGCAGGGCAAGCCGGTCGATCTGGCCGCGCTAATGAAGAAGGCCGAGGTGGTGCCCGACCAGCTCGATGCGATGGACGCGTTGCGCGTGCTGCAACAGGCCGAAATCGCACTGGCCATGGTGCATGACGAATACGGCCATCTCGACGGGATCGTGACGCCGGTCGACTTGCTCACAGCTATTGTTGGCCAATTTGTCAGCGACCAGGATCAGGGCGATGTGCCCGAGGTGATCGAACGCGCCGATGGCTCTCTGCTGGTCTCGGGCGCGCTCCCCGCCGATGCGCTGGCTGACCGGCTGGGCCTCGATTACGGCGAATCACGCGAATTCGCGACCGTGGCTGGCTATGTTCTCGCGGTGATCAAGAAACTGCCGGTCGAGGGTGAAAGTTTCACCGATCAAGGCTGGCATTTCGAAGTGCTCGACATGGACGGTCGCAAGATCGACAAATTGATGGTCAGCAAAGCAGAGTAGCGCAGGGGCTGAGGGTCTGGCTTGAGCCCAAAACTTGAAAGCCTGGACCTTGCTCGCGTGGAGTTTTTGTTTTCCGCACGCCCTCCGGCGCGCGATATCCTCGCACTTTCGGTGCTGCGGGCGGGCAGTCGCCCTTGCGGCGCTACGCGCCGTGCTCCGCCACCAAGGCTACGAAAGAAGCGCTATTTCGGTTTGCGACTCGCAAACCGCAAGGCCGACCGGCCGCCCGAGCTTATGCGAGGCAGCAAGGCTGGCGGACGCCAGCCGCCCGCAGGACTAAAAAAAGCAATCCCAAATTACCCGGGAATCACAGCCTGTGCGGCTTGCCCGTCGCCCTCGGGCGCGGCGATGATGTCGCGGGTCACACTGCCTTTGGCGACCGTGTTGGTCTGGGCATCGCCGACGGAGGAGCGGATGCCGGGATCGGCATTGCCAGCCCGGCTGAGCGCGGCGGACTCGACAGCGCTTCGTGCGGCAGGGCCGCCGAACAAGGCTTCGAGGGCCTGCTCTGCTGCAGTGCCTTCTGCCGGGCGCGGGGCACCCGGGGCAGGCGGAACGAGGTTGAAATCAGGCGGGACCACCAGCGGGGCCTGGCGCTGGACAGCAAATTCGTCCGGACGCTCGCGGCCCAGAATGCCGCCGCCGCTACCACACGCGGCCAGCATGGAGCCCATCGAGGCGAGGAGGATCAGGCTGGAAGTCTTATTCATCACGTTCAACTCTCTGCCGGCGTGTTGGCCGGTTCACTTTCGTCGCTCTTCGTAGCCGTCTTGTCGGGCACGAGGAAGGATCGGGCAAGAATAATCAACACGCCGATGGTAATCGCGGCATCGGCCACGTTGAAGATCAGGAAGGGGCGGAAGGTGCCGAAATGCAGGTCGGCATAATCGATCACATAGCCCCACGTATAACGGTCATAGATATTGCCGAGCGCACCGCCGAGGATCATCGACAGGCCCAGAATGTCACCCTTGGCTTTCTCGCGCAGCATCCAGATGAACACGACCAATGCGATCAAGGCCGTAACCAGCACCAACGCCCAGCGCATTTCCACGCTGGTCGCTTCAAACATGCCGAGCGAAATGCCGAAATTCTGGGTCCAGCGCAGGTCGAAGAAGGGCAGCAATTCATACAGACCGCCGGGCTGGTTACGCAGGTCCAACTGTACCCGCACGACCCATTTGAGATATTGGTCGATCGCGCAGATCAGGATGGCAAAGCCCAGGCCGATCCAGCGGCGTTTCCAGATATTATCCATTAGCCGACCACCTTTTCGCAGCGATCGCAGAGCCCGCCATCCTCGCTGACGGAGGGCAGCAAGCGCCAACAACGGCCGCATTTGGATTCGCTCGAACGGGTGACAGTCACCGTGTCGCTATCGCTGCGGGTGACTGACGCGGTGATGAACAGCTCGGCCAGATCTTCATCGCTAAAGCCTTCGGGCACATCTGCCGCCGGAACGACGACATCGGCTTCATTGCTCGAACGGATGGTTTTTTCGCGCCGCAGCGGTTCGATCGCTTCGGTCACCTTTTCACGCAAGGCCCGCAACCGGGTCCAGCGCTCGCCATCGGCAGATATGCCGGGCACTGCGGGCCATTCGAGCAGGTGAACGCTGCCGCCATCGGGATAGCGCGTGCTCCACACTTCTTCCGACGTGTAGACCAGCACCGGCGCGGCGTAGCGGACCAGTGCGTGGAACAGCAGGTCGAGCACGGTGCGATAGGCGTTGCGCTTGGGATCGTCCGGCCCATCGCAATAGAGGCTGTCCTTGCGGATATCGAAGAAGAACGCGCTCAGATCTTCATTGCAGAAATCGACCAGCAGGCGGGTGTAGGTGTTGAAATCGTAGCTTTCCAGCGCCGCCTTCAGCTTGCCATCCAGATCGGCCAGCAGCGCCAGCACATAGATTTCCAGCTCGGGCACTTCGGAGGCATCGCCCATATCGCCAACGAACCCGTCCAGCGCGCCCAGCAGATAGCGGAATGTGTTGCGCAGGCGGCGATACTGGTCGGCCACGCCTTTGAGGATTTCATCGCCGATACGGTGATCTTCGGTGAAATCGACACTGAGCGCCCATAGCCGGATGATATCCGCGCCATATTGCTCCATCACCTTCAATGGATCGACCGTGTTGCCGAGCGACTTGGACATTTTCTTGCCCTTGGCATCCATGGTGAAGCCGTGGGTCAGGACCTGGTCGTAAGGCGCGCGACCCCGCGTGGCGCAGCTTTCCAGCAGTGAAGACTGGAACCAGCCGCGATGCTGGTCACTGCCCTCCAGATAGAGGTCGGCGGGCCAACGCTGATCGGGCCAGCGCCCTGATTCCAGCGTGAAGACATGGGTGCAGCCCGAATCGAACCACACATCCAGAATGTCAGTCACCATCTCGAAATCGTCGGGACTGTGATCATTGCCGAGGAACTCGGCCTTGCGGCCCTCGTCCCACGCATCGACGCCTTCTTCGCGCACGGCATTGACCACGCGGGCATTGACTGCGGGATCTTGCAGATATGTCCCGTCGGGCTTCACGAACAGCGTGATCGGCACGCCCCAGGCGCGCTGGCGGCTCAGCACCCAGTCGGGGCGGCCTTCGACCATGGAGCGGATGCGGTTGCGGCCCTTTTCGGGGAAAAATTCAACCCGCTCGATTTCTTCCATCGCCCGCTCGCGCAGTGTTGGCGCAGCGCAGATCGTTTCCTCACTAGGATCGATGGCGCCGCCTTCGCCTTCCCACGCCTTGTCTTCTTTCGACTTGGGCTCGAGCCACGGCAGGTCTGTATCCATCGGCACGAACCATTGCGGTGTGCAGCGATAGATGACCTTGGCCTTGGAGCGCCAGGAATGCGGGTAGCTGTGCTCGTAATCGTCGCTCGCGCTCAGCAGCGCACCTGCTTCGCGCAAGTCGGAGCAGATCGGGCCCTCGGCTGCATTGAATGGCTTGTTGATGACGGCCCGGCGACGATCATCATTACCGCCTAGCCAACCCCAATCATCGCGGTAGCGGCCATCATCCATAACCGCGAAAACGGGGTTGATGCCGTTCGCCTTGCACAGATCGAAATCATCCTCGCCATGATCGGGCGCCATATGGACGAGGCCCGTGCCGCTTTCGGTGGTAACGAACTCGCCGGGCAGGAAGGGGCGCGGCGCGGCGTAGAACCCGCCGAGATGGTGCATCGGGTGGCGGGCGACGGTTCCGGCAAGGTCGGAGCCTTTGATGAGTGGTGGCTCGCCATCTACTCGACCGGCGAAGTGATGTTTTCGGTCCTTCTCGGGCTCTTCCCCAAGAGCTTCTGACAGACTTGGGCTTGCTCCAGTGCGAACCAAGAAGGATTGATAAAGGTCTTCAGCGACAAGGCACCGCTTTCCGTTTGAAGAAACAAGGCGGTACTTAACATCCGGCCCATAAGCCAAAGCCTGGTTCACCGGGATAGTCCACGGCGTCGTTGTCCAGATCACCGCATGCGCGCCGACCAATTCCGGGATCGGGCTTTCGGTGATCTCGAACGCCACATCGATCTGGGTCGAGGTAATGTCCTCGTACTCAACCTCGGCCTCGGCCAGCGCGGTCTTTTCGACCGGGCTCCACATCACCGGTTTCGACCCGCGATAAAGGTTGCCCGCTTCGGCGAATTTCATCAGTTCCGAAACGATGGTCGCTTCGGCGTCGAAATCCATCGTCAGATAGGGATTGTCCCAATCGCCCTGGATGCCGAGCCGTTTGAACTGTTCGCGCTGCACATCGACCCATTGTTGCGCATAGGCACGGCATTCGGCGCGGAATTCCTTGGCCGGAACTTCGTCCTTGTTCAGCTTCTTCTTGCGGTACTTCTCTTCCACCTTCCATTCGATCGGAAGGCCGTGGCAATCCCAGCCGGGCACATAGGGCGCATCCTTGCCGAGCAGGCTCTGGCTGCGCACAACCATATCTTTCAGCACTTTGTTGAGCGCATGTCCGATATGGATCTCGCCATTGGCGTAAGGCGGGCCATCATGAAAAATGAATTTTTCGCGCCCGGCACGCGCTTCGCGCAGCTGGCCATAAAGATCCTCGTCCTGCCACTGCGCCAGAATGCCCGGCTCCTTCGCGGGCAGGCCCGCTTTCATGGGGAAGTCGGTCTTCGGCAGGAAGACGGTGTCTTTATAGTCGGGCTTTTCACTCATTATGAGCGGGCCGATAAGAGCCTTTTCGCCTCGGCACAATCCTTCTCCATCTGCGCGATCAGATCATCGAGGCTATCGAACTTCGCCTCCGGACGCAGGAAGTGGTGGAAGGCGACTTCGATCTCCTGACCGTAAAGGTCACCTGCAAAGTCGAAGAAATAGGGTTCGAGCAGTTCCTTGGGCGGTTCGAATTGCGGGCGGATGCCGATATTGGCCGCGCCTTCCAGCACCTCGCCAGTGGCCAGAATACGGCCTGTGACGGCGTAGATACCGTAGCGCGGGCGCAGATAGTTCTCGATCACGATATTGGCGGTGGGATAGCCGATTTCGCGGCCCCGCTTGTCGCCATGTTCCACCACGCCGCGAATGGCGAAGGGGCGGGTCAGCAGTTTTGCTGCGGTGGCAGGATCCCCTTCGCGCAGGGCCTCGCGGATGCGGCTGGAGGAAATGATGCCGCCTTCTTCGACGGCCTCGACCGTGCGGTGATGCAGGCCATGTTCGCTGCCCAATGTGCCGAGCAGACCGACATTGCCCTTCGCGCCCTTGCCGAAGGTAAAGTCGCCGCCCGTCGCCACGCCGTGCGCGCCGAACCGCTCGATCAGGATTTTGGTGATGAAGTCTTCGGCGCTGGTGCCCGACAGCTCGCCATCGAAATGGAACACCAGCATCGCGGTGGCACCGGCGTCGATATAGAGCTCCTGCCGCTGCTCCAGCGTGGTCAGGCGGAAGGGCGGCGTATCGGGCCGGAAGAAACGGACCGGATGCGGATCAAAGGTCGCGATGATCGAAGGCCGGCCCTCGGCATGTGCCCAGCGGATTGCTTCGCCCGCCACAGCCTGGTGGCCACGGTGGAAGCCATCGAAATTGCCCAGCGCGATGATCGCACCGCGCAAGGGTTCGGGAACAGGTTCGCGGTGATCCAGCCAGCGCATCAGAGTTCCGTAGCTGGCTCAGGCAATTCGGCAAGCGGCTTCATGCCTTCGCGCAGCACGCGGATGGCGTTGCCACCCATGACCGCGCGGATTTCCCCGGTAGTGAAACCGGCATCCAGCAGCGCCTGCGTAATGTGGACCAGGCCTGCCGTGTCGAACCGAACAGTGACCGCGCCGTCATAATCGCTGCCCAGTGCGACATGCTCGATCCCGACCAGGTCGCGGATATGTTTCATTGCGGCAACGACTGCGGCGGGCGATGTGTCGCATATGGCACCTTCCCAATAGCCGACACCAATGATTCCTCCGGTCGCGGCAAGGCCCCTGATTTCGTCGTCATCCAGGTTGCGGTTGACCTCGCACGTCGCCTGCACGCCGCCATGGCTCGAGACAACCGGACGCCGCGCCATCGCCAGCACGTCAGCGACGCCCGCTTTCGACAGATGCGCAATGTCCACGATCATGCCGAGCTCTTCCATCCGTTGCACGACGGAACGGCCAAACGGGGTTAGCCCGCCTTTTTCGATTCCGTGCATCGATCCGGCCAGCTTGTTGTCGAAGAAATGGGTCAGCCCCGCCATGCGGAAATCATGCTCGTACAAGACATCGAGGTTCTCGATCTTGCCTTCGAGATTATGCAGGCCCTCGATACTGAGCACCGCGCCGATTAGCTCCGCCCCCCGCGCATCGCGTTGACGCAGATGGGCATCCAGATCGAAATTGTCTTCGAGGATGGTCAGGCGACCGGCGGAATCTGTCTCGGCCTGGACCAGCTTGGCCCAGTGATATTTGGAGCGTTCGAGCAACGAGCTCCAGGTGCGCACCGGTTGCAGCTGGCCGATCACCAGCCCGGTGATATTGTCGCCATCGGCGCTGTTGCTGTCGTAATTCTGGCCGGTCGGGGTCTTCGTCACGCTGGAGAACACCTGGATCGCGACATTGCCTTGTTCCAGCCGGTCCAGATCGACATGGCCGCGTGGCCCGCCCAGCACGGGGCCGTGCACCATGGAACGCCTCCATAGCAGCGTATCGGCATGCAGATCGACGATATCGAGCGTGGCATGCAGCGCCTTTGCCCCGTCGCTGACCTCGCCCAGCGGCTTGCCATCGATACGGTTCATATCCCGCTCTGCGATGCCGGGTGCGAAAGTGAAGAATGCAGCCGCCGCGATGAAGGCTATCACAAGCGGGATCCAGATGCGTTTCTTCATGATTCGGCTCGCAGGAAAGTGAGGAAGGAATAGGCCGGCCTGTCGCCGCCGGCTGGATGGTCTTCTCTTGCCGCTTCGTTCCAGCCTGCTCCGGGAGCGTCCATGAAGGTATCGCCGTCGAATTCGGCTTGGATCTGGGTCAACTCGATCCGCTCGGCATCCTTGGCGAACAGGCGATAGATCTCGGCCCCGCCGATGATGGCGATGGGGTCAGTGCCAGCCGTTTGGAGTGCTTCCTCCCGCGAATGGACCACCTCTGCGCCTTTTGAGTGCCAGTGTGTGTCGCGTGTGAGTACGATATGGCGACGGCCAGGAAGGGGCGAAGGGAAGCTGTCGAACGTCTTGCGGCCCATGATCATGGCGTGGCCCATCGTCAGCGCCTTGAAGCGTTTGAGATCGGCCGGGAGGTGCCAGGGCATGGTGCCGTCCTTGCCAATCACTCCATTGGCCGCCCGGGCATAGATCATGAAGGGCGAAGGACGCTCCGCCACCTTACGTATCCCAGATCAACTGCGTGGCGTGGCCCATCTTGCGCCCGTCGCGTGCCTTGGCCTTGCTGTAGAGATGCAGGTGGGTCGATGGATCAGCGAGCCATTGCTCGGCCTGCAGGGCATCCTTGCCGACGATATTGGTCATAACCATTCCGGGCGAGACCGAGCGGGTGTCGCCCAGCGGCAATCCGCAAATCGCCCGGATGTGGTTTTCGAACTGGCTGGTGACGGCCCCTTCCACCGTCCAGTGTCCCGAATTGTGCACCCGCGGCGCCATTTCGTTGAATACGGGTCCATGCGCCGTGGCGAAGAATTCCAGCGTAAGCACGCCGACATAGTTCAGCGCATCTGCGACCTGGGTCGCGAGCGCGCGCGCTTCTTCGACCTGGCCTTCGATCAGTGGGCCAGAGGGAAGCGTAGATGTGTGGAGCATCCCGGCCTCGTGCACATTCACGGGGCTATCCCAGAACCGGGTCTCGCCGGTGGCGGTCCGCGCAAGGATGACGGAGAATTCGTCATCGAACTCGACAAAGCCTTCGTAGATGCACGGGGCATCAGGGAGCGCGACACCCTCGGCGTCGCGGCTGCTCATGATCCGCCATTGGCCCTTGCCGTCATACCCTTCGCGCCGAGTCTTGAGGATGCCGGGCGTGCCGATCCGGTCGATCGCGGCAATCAGATCCTCACGGGAATCGATTGTGGCATAGGGCGCAGGCTTGCCGCCCAGCCCTTCGGCAAAGCGTTTTTCATTGAGCCGGTCCTGCGCCGTTTCCAGCGCGCGCGGATGCGGCGCCAGGCAATCTACAATGGCGGAAAGCGGCCCAACCGGGACATTCTCGAACTCCCAGGTCACCACATCGCATTGCTGGGCGAAGGCCGCCATGGCTTGCGCGTCGTCCCATTTGTTGGTGAACATATCGACGCACACATCGCGGGCGACGGATTCCTTCTCCGGCGAATAGGCAATGCAGCGATAGCCCATTTGCGCTGCTGCCATGGCGAGCATCCGGCCCAGCTGGCCGCCGCCCAGAATCCCGATTGTCCCCCCCGGCTTGATCATGCTCAGCTCGGCGTCTCCGCCACCGCTTCGCTGCGCGCCGCGCGCCATGCTTTCAGGCGATCCGCAATGGCGGTGTCACTGGTGCCCAGGATGCTGGCCGCTAGCAAACCGGCATTTGTCGCACCGGCTTCCCCGATGGCGAGCGTTCCGGTCGGCACACCAGCCGGCATCTGCACGATCGACAGCAGGCTATCCATCCCGCTCAGAGCCTTGCTCTGAACCGGAACTCCCAAGACCGGCAAATGGGTCATGGCGGCAACCATACCGGGTAGATGGGCCGCTCCGCCTGCGCCTGCGATGATGACTTTGAACCCCTCCGCCTCGGCGCTCTTGGCAAATTCGCTCATCCTGTCAGGCGTGCGATGGGCAGAGACGATGCGCGCTTCGTGCGGTACTTCCAGCTCTTCCAGCACCTTGGCGGCGCATTGCATGGTTGGCCAGTCGCTCTGGCTGCCCATGATAATGGCGACTTTGCCCATCTCAGCTATCCTTCAGGTAATAGCGTTCGCCCGGCTGCATGGCGTCGTCGAATTCATAGATGATCGGCTGACCGGTCGGTATCTCAAGTCCGGTAATATCCTCGTCCGAGATACCCGAGAGATGCTTCACCAGTGCGCGCAGCGAATTGCCGTGGGCGGAAATGATTACAGTCTCGCCGCTCGCCAACACCGGGAAGATATCGCTTTCCCAATAGGGAAGAACACGTTCAATGGTCAGCTTCAGGCTTTCGGTATAGGGCACATCGATCCCGGCATAGCGCGGGTCGGCGCCAGGATCATACTCACTGCCCGGCTCCATCGGCGGCGGGGGCGTGTCGAAGCTGCGGCGCCAGATATGAACCTGCTCGTCGCCATGCTTATCGCGGGTTTCCTGCTTGTTGAGGCCGGTCAGCCCGCCATAGTGGCGTTCGTTGAGCCGCCAGTCCTTAGTCACCGGAAGCCACAGGCGGCCCGCCTCTTCGAGGGCCAAATTCAGGGTCTTGATGGCGCGGGTCTGGAAACTGGTGAAGGCGACTGTGGGCAGCACGCCTTTCTCTTTGAGCAAAACGCCAGCCGCTTTGGCTTCTTCGACGCCTTTCTCGGTCAGGTCGACATCCCACCAGCCGGTGAAACGGTTTTCGAGATTCCACTGGCTCTGGCCGTGGCGGACGAGAATTAAGGTTGGCATATTTGCTCCACTGGCCGGGGCCACCGGCTCCCTCCACCCTTCCGCCCGGATAGGGTCCCGGTAGGCTCCGGGTGGAAGGGTGAAGGGAGCGGGTCGGATGGCTTCCCAAACAAGAGCACGTGCTGTTAGCTTCCCTCACCGCCCTTGGAAAGCCCGCTTTCGCCTGATTCGCTGCTATCCGCGCCCATTTCCCGGGCCTGCGCCTTGCGCTTGCGCAGGTTCTCGCGCAATTTGGCTGCCAGACGCTCTTCCCGCGACATTTCCTTGCTCTGATCTTCACCCATGCGAAACGCCTTGCCGTTATGGGCGGAGAGCTTCAACCCTTGCTTGACATTGCAGGCTTGCGCGACAATAGGGCGCGCCGACCTGCTTTCGGGTATTCGAGCAGGTTTTCGGGGCCGCGGTAGCTCAGTGGTAGAGCGCACCCTTGGTAAGGGTGAGGCCGAGAGTTCAATTCTCTCTCGTGGCACCATTTTCCCCTCTTCCAGGTTCTGGACCATCTTGTTTTCCAGACTGTCTTACTCCATCCATACACCATGGATGAACAGGAAGAGGCCGTTGTGCCCGAAGCCACAGCGGTTGCAGACACTTTCGAAGATGCTGACGGGATACTGACCCGTCTTCACCCCAATCACGAAAAGGCGATGCGGGTCGAGGCGCTGATCCTGGCAGCCGGCGTGCTGGCCGGGGCGCTGGTGCTCGATGCGCTTTCGCCGCTGTGGCCGGGCGTCATATTCGGGCCTATCTTGCTGATTGCCATCCTTCTGGTGTGGCGCATGCCCCACCGCCGGTTCTTCGCGCGTGGCTATGCTATGAGCGACGACCGGTTGCGGGTGGTGCGCGGCATCCTGTTCCGCTCCGACACCGTCGTACCGTTCGGTCGAGTCCAACATATCGACGTCGATCGCGGGCCGTTGGAGCGATATTTCGATCTCGCCACGCTGACGCTTCATACCGCAGGCTCGCACAATGCATCGGTAAATTTGCCCGGCCTGCAACACGATACTGCACTGGCGATGCGCGAGGAAATCCGTGCCCATATCAAGCGGGAGGCCCTGTGAGCGAGGTCGTCGAGACAAGCCCTGTCGCCGGTCAAGTGCAGGATTCCGCCGAGGCGGGCGAGGAGAAGCGCACCGATGCGCTAAGCTTCGTGGTCAAGGCGGTGATCATGATCCCGCAGCTGATCGTACCCATGCTGTTTGTCAGCTACGGCATGGCTGATGACGGGATCAGCTGGAAGCTTGCCCTGCTGCCATTGATCGTGGTGATCTTTCTTGCATCGGTAATTGCGGTGTCATTCCTGCAATGGCGCCGGTTTACCTATCGGGTCGGTACGACTGATATCAAAGTGGAGAGCGGGCTGCTGTCGCGGGCCGCGCGATCTGTCCCGTTCGAGCGGATCCAGGATGTTAGCCTGGAGCAGAAATTTGTGCCGCGCCTGCTCGGACTGGTCGAAGTGAAATTCGAAACCGGAGCCGGCGGCAAGGACGAGTTGAAGCTGGCCTATCTTTCAGAAGAGCAGGGCGAAGCCTTACGCGAGCTTGTGCGCGAACGGCGCGACGGAGAGAAAACGGCAAGCGTATTTGGCGACAGCGAGGCCAGCGAATCTGTACCTGCCGAGCAGGCCGAGACGCTGTTCGCAATGCCACCCAAGCGCCTTGTCACCTTCGGCATGTTCGAATTCTCGCTCGCGGTAATAGCCGTGATCGGGGGGCTTGCGCAGCAATTCGACTTCCTGCTGCCCTTTGATATCTGGGATTGGCAGATGTGGGTGGGCATTTTTTCCGGACCGACCGAACAGGTCGCCGCGCTTGGCATCATGGCGCAGGTTTTTGGTGCCGGTCTTGCGATCCTTAGTTTGCTGGCACTGGGTGTGGTGACAGGCGTAACCCGCACCGTCTTGCGCGATTGGGGCTTTCGCCTCGAGAGGACGTCCAAAGGCTTCCGCCGCCGCCGGGGCCTGTTGACGCGGACCGATGTTGTCATGCCCGTTCACCGCGTCCAGGCGATCAAGGTGGGGACCGGGCTGGTCCGGCGCCGTTTCGGCTGGAACGGGTTGAGCTTTGTCAGCCTGGCGCAGGATTCGGGATCATCGAGCCATGTTGTCGCGCCGTTCGCGCAGCAGCAGGAGCTTGATCCGATCATCGCGGCGGCCGGGTTTGAATCTCCTCCAGGCGATCTGGACTGGCACCGGTCAAGCACTGCCGACCGTAATGTCAGCATGCTGATTGACGGGGGAGTGCTGGCGTTCGTGGCGTTGGTGGTCTTTGCCCTGGCAGTGCTGGACCCGTTCGACGTGATGGCGGGGCGCGAAGGGTTCGCAATGATTCCGCTCGCTCTGGGAGCCTTCTTCTGCGCGCGCCAATACTACCTGTGGCGACATGCGCGCAACGCGATCGACGCGGATCAACTCTACCGTCGCGTCGGCTGGCTCGCACCCTCGCTGGCGATTGCCAACCGGGTCAAATTGCAATCGGCCGAGATTTCGCAGGGCCCGATTGCGCGCTGGTGCGGCTACGCCACCTTGCGCCTGGGCCTCGCTGGCGGGACGTTTGCCATCGAGGGAATCCCGGTTGATCGTGCCCGCAGCCTGCGACGCGAGGTTCTGGAAAGCATCGCGCGTACAGACTTCTCGGCGCTCAACCGATAGACACTGCTGCTATGTCGGGCTTGCCCGGCCTATCGACACTTAGGATGGCGGCCGATGTCGCGTATGTCATAGACTCTATCGTTAGCGATGGTCACCTGCAGGCACTGCATGCTCTGGGCCCGCCACATGATGGAATACCGGGTATTGTCATCTCCGAACCGATCGACTCGGGTGAATCCGCGCCTGCCCAGTTCTCCTCGCGCGCTGCGGCCGTTCCCGCCGATCAAATCGCGGAAACGGGCCTTTTTCCCATAGCCACCGTTTCCATGATGGTAATCCGAATTGTATCTGCGCTGGTCCACACCGGCGCTGTACCCGCTGGAATAGGCATCGGACCGATCGTAGTTGTGATAGGCGAGGCTGTGCAGGCCGTCGTTGTAACCACGTTGATACTGGCGCTCGTTGTCCCGGTCGTCATAATGCCTGTCATCGTCATGGTGATGCTTCTTGTGCCCGCCAAGCAACGCACCCAGAATGGCGGCTCCCGCTACTACCCCGACGGCTGCGGCGACATCTCCACCGCCTGACTTCTGGTTGCAATCGCGCCTCGACGCGTCGGTAATCCGACTGTAGCGGCCGTCTTGCGTAACGATATGCACGCAGTTCTTCGAGGCGCTATTCCACCAATAGGAGTGGCGCGTGCTGTGACGCCCGGCATTGCCTGTGATGTAAGTAAAGCCACGTGCCTCTACGCTGCGTTCGGCCTGGCCGGCACGCGCGCCGACAAGATCACCGAGGGAGCTTGCATCATTTGCAAGAGCTGGCCCTGAATAGGCTACCGACGTTGCAAAAACCAGAGTGCAAAATTTTGAACGGGCACGCATCTTTTCTCTCCCCCAGGTTGAACCGGGGCAAGACTAACATACCAAATTCAGCAAAGCATGCTCAATATTCGATTAAGGGTATTTGAGATCTACTTGGCCCTGAGTGACTCCCACTCCGGATTATCCTCGAATTTCTTGGCCACGTATGAGCATCGCGGGACGATCTTGAAGCCGTATTTCCGGGAATCGGCGACCAGGCGTTCGACCAATTGTCCGGCGATCCCGCGCCCTCCAATAGCTTGCGGCACCACGGTGTGGGTGGCGACATGCACATCCTCCTTGGTCTTGCCGGCGCTATCGCGCGGCTCCCACTCGAGATAGCCGGTGTGCTCGCTGCCATCGACATGGGCGACATATTTGCCGCCTTGCCCTTGCACGTGATGCGTAATGGTAACCTTCGCGTGGTCTTCAGCCATGAGCATGCTCCTTCTTGCGCTTGGCGCTGGTCTCGCTAGGGGCCTGTATATGCGCTTTTTGTCCGACAATGCAGCCACCGTCCACCCGCAAGTATGGCAGGCCATGCGCGATGCCGATGTGGTGGATACGCCGTATGACGGCGATGCTGTCTCGTCGCGACTCGACGATGCGTTTGGCGCCGTATTCGGTCGCGAAGTTACTGTAGTTTGGGTTGCTACCGGCACTGCCGCCAATTGCCTGGCATTGTCGGCCATGGTGCCCCCGCATGGCGGGGTTGTGTGCCATCGCGAAGCCCATATCGAAATGGACGAAGGCGGGGCGCCCGGTTTCTATCTGCATGGCGCCAAACTGATGTTGGCAGAGGGCGAGGGCGCAAAGGTTTCGCCCGAGGAAATCAGCACGGTGATCGATCCGATCCGCGATGATGTCCACCAGGTCCAGCCGCACGCTATCTCGATCACGCAGGCGAGCGAATATGGCCGTGCCTATCGCCCGCAAGAACTGGCCGCGATCGGCGCACTGGCCAAGGAACGCGGGCTTGGCCTGCATGTCGACGGTGCCCGTTTTGCCAATGCGGCTGCATTTCTGGAATGCTCACCGGCCGAGGCGGTGGGCCCCGCCCAGGCGCTCAGCTTCGGTTGCGTCAAGAATGGGGCCATGAACGCCGAAGCCATCGTTTTCTTCGAGCCCGAATTGGCTGACCTGGTGCGCTATCGTCGCAAGCGTTCGGGCCATTTGCAAAGCAAGGGCCGCTTTCTTGCCGCGCAATTGCTGGCGATGCTCGATCAGGATCTGTGGCTGGCCAATGCCCGGGCCGCGAATGCAGCGGCGCAAGCGATCGTCGCCGAGGCAAGCGAGCGGTTGATGCATCCGGTCGAAGCCAATGAAGTCTTCATGCGGCTAACAGGGCCCGAGCGTGAGGCACTGCGCAAGCAAGGCTTTGACTTTTATGACTGGGGCGAAGATGCCGCGCGCTTTGTGGCCGCGTGGGACAGTGACCAGTCGGCCGCCCAGGCGCTGGGCCAGGCGATAGCCAACTTGTGAGCGCGGCCAATCCCCACGCATTGATGCGACCGCAGATCCTGATCCCGTTCCTGATCACAGCGTTGATCTGGGGCTCGACCTGGTATGTCATCACCGGCCAGATCTCCGAGGTTCCGCCCAGCTGGTCGATAGCCTATCGCTTTGCCCTGGCCACCCCGGCCATGTTCCTGGTTGCGGTCCTGATGAAGCGGTCGCTCGCAATCGGGCGGGCAGGCCATATGCTTGCGATTTTCATTGGTCTCAGCCAGTTCTGCGCCAATTTCAATTTCGTCTATCGCGCCGAATTGCATCTGACCTCGGGCATCGTTGCCGTCATGTTCGGGATGCTGATGCTGCCCAATGCGCTGTTCGGGCGCTGGGTGCTGGGGCAAAGGATTACTCTGGGCTTCGTCGCGGGCAGCGCGATTGCGATTGCGGGCATAGCCCTGCTGTTGGTGTACGAGGCACGTCTTTCGCCTTTGGGGGGTAGCGTCCCGCTGGGCATTCTGTTCGCGATTGGCGGTATTCTTGCCGCCTCGATCGCCAATGTGGTGCAGGCCAATGATGTCGGCCGGGCGCTGGCCATGCCGAGCCTGCTGGCATGGTCGATGCTGTATGGAACTGGCTTCGACATTGCGCTGGCGTGGGTCACGGCAGGGCCGCCGGTATTTCCCTCCGATCCGATGTTCTGGGCCGGGGCTGCCTGGCTCGGCATTGCCGGGTCCGTCGTCACATTCCCCCTCTATTACACCATCGTGCGCAAGATCGGCCCGGGCCGTGCGGCGTATAATGCGATTCTTGTCATTGTGGTCGCAATGCTAATTTCGACCTTGGTGGAGGGGTACCAATGGTCACCGCTCTCCATCGGTGGCGCTGCGCTGGCGAGCCTTGGCATGATCCTCGCATTGAGGGCGCGCGAAGCCTAGAGCAAGCTGCGCAGCCCCGCACGATAATCTGGATAGGCTGGCTCCCAACCCAAGACGCGCTTGGCCTTCCCGTTCGCAACCCTGCGGTTTTCGGCATAGAATCCGCGGGCCATGGGTGAAAGATCCGCTTCCTCGATCGATTGCAGCGGCGGAGGATCGATGCCGAGCAAGCTACACGCCTCCTCGATCACGGCGTTCTGGCTGCATGGCATGTCATCACCGAGATTATAGGCCCCCGGCGGACCTTCGATGCCTGCCAACACGCCGCTCGCGATGTCGTCGACATGGATTCGGCTGAAGATCTGACCGGGTATGTCGATCCGCTTGGCTGCGCCGTTTCGCACCCGGTCCAGCGCGCTGCGGCCCGGGCCGTAGATTCCCGGAAGGCGAAAGATGCGGGCCTCCCGCTCCTGCCATTGCGCATCGCATTGCGTTCTGGCTGACCGCCTGCCGCCACCGGTCGGCGTGGTTTCATCGACCCACGCACCGCCAGCATCGCCGTAAACGCCGGTCGAGGAAAGATAGCCAAGCCAGCTGTGGTCCAGCAGCGCGCCATAGGTCTCGAGCACGGCATCCGCGCCGGTATCGCGATCGGGCGGTACGGAACTGAGAACATGGGTCGATTGCTGCAATGCGGCTCGTACTGCATCGCCATCCTCGAAAGCCACGGTCCCGTCGCTGCCGGTCGATGCAACGCTCCAGCCTTGCCTTTCCAGCGCGGCGGCAATCCGTTTGGCCGAATAGCCAAGGCCGAAAATGAACACTTGCTTCATTGCTGCATTCTAACCTCTAAGTTCCCCTTCGAAAGCCCCTCGAAACAGAGTAGGTTCCCGCTCCATGGATATTGCACGTAACCCCGACATGGCCGATGCCGCCCCGACCCCGCACGAACCGCCGGTGATCCGGCGTGAGGATTACACCCCGTTCGCCTGGATGGTGCCCGAAACCCGGCTGCATTTCGATCTAGGCCTGGAAGCGACACGGGTCGTTTCCACCCTGACCATCGCCCGCAATTCCAAAGCAGACCGGTCCCCCACTATCCGGCTCAACGGTGACGCGCTGGAGCTGGTTTCAGTCTGCGTTGATGGCGAACCGACCGACAGCTGGTCGATGGACGGAGACGATCTGGTCCTCTCGCTGTCTGGCGATGTCCACCAGGTGGAAATTGCGACCCAGATCGATCCTTCCGCGAACAGCCAGTTGATGGGCCTGTATGGATCGAACGGAATGCTGTGCACCCAGTGCGAGGCAGAGGGGTTCCGCCGTATCACCTTCTTCCCTGACCGGCCGGATGTGCTTTCGACATATTCGGTCCGGATGGAAGCAGTGAAGGCGCAGTTCCCGATCCTGCTTTGCAATGGCAACAAGGTGGAAGAGGGCGATCTAGAGGATGGCCGCCATTTTGCCGAGTGGCACGATCCCTGGCCCAAGCCGAGTTACCTCTTTGCGCTGGTCGCAGGTGACCTTGCAGCCAACAGTTCTGCTTTCACCACCATGTCGGGCCGCGAGGTAGAGCTCAA
Source organism: Parerythrobacter jejuensis (assembly GCF_039536765.1). Lineage (NCBI taxonomy): Bacteria > Pseudomonadati > Pseudomonadota > Alphaproteobacteria > Sphingomonadales > Erythrobacteraceae > Parerythrobacter > Parerythrobacter jejuensis. The sequence goes on along the minus strand of NZ_BAAAZF010000001.1, from coordinate 1,774,343 downwards.
TGTCTGGGTTCGCGCGCAGAAAGAAGGCGGGAGCGATCTGGCCCGGACCGAGCATGCGATGGAGTCGCTCAAGAAATCAATGCAGTGGGACGAAGAGACGTTCGGTCGCGAATATGATCTCGATCTCTACAACATCGTGGCTGTCAGCGACTTCAATATGGGGGCAATGGAGAACAAGGGTCTCAACGTCTTCAACACCAAGTACATACTGGCAGACTCGGACACCGCGACCGATGCCGATTTCGACGCCGTCGAAGGCGTGATCGCGCATGAGTATTTCCACAATTGGTCGGGAAACCGGATTACCTGCCGTGACTGGTTCCAGCTGAGCCTCAAAGAGGGGTTCACCGTGCTGCGCGACCAGCTCTTCAGCCAGGATATGCAGGGCGAGGCGGTCAAGCGTATCGAGGATGTGCGGATATTGCGCTCGGCCCAATTCCCAGAGGATTCCGGGCCATTGGCGCATCCGATCCGGCCTGATTCCTATCGCGAGATCAGCAATTTCTACACTGCGACCGTCTACAACAAGGGCGCAGAGGTGATCCGCATGATCCGCTCGATGGTTGGCCCACAGGCCTTCCGCGCCGGATGCGACCTCTATTTTGACCGGCACGATGGCGAAGCCGCGACCTGCGAAGACTTTGTCCGAGCCATGGAAGACGGGGCCGGGATTGATCTGCAGCAATTCCGACTCTGGTATTCACAGGCAGGCACTCCGAAAGTCGATGTTGCGCTGGAACATGACGGCTCGACAGCTACGCTTTCCTTGAAACAGACTGTGCCAGCGACCCCCGGCCAGCCAGCCAAGCATCCAATGCCGATCCCGCTCAAGATTGCCCTGTTTGACCGCGAGAGCGGTCAGCACGGCGGTGAGCAGCTGGTGGTGCTCGACAGCAGCGAGAAAGAACTGCGCTTCGAAGGGTTCAGCCGCAAGCCGGTCCTGTCGATCAATCGCGGATATACCGCGCCAGTCGCCATCCAACGCTCCACACCGCGCGACGAGCTCGTTTTCCTCGCGGCGCAGGATGATGACAGTTTCGCCCGCTATGAAGCGATGCAGGAGCTGGTTGTGAGCCATCTTGTGGCCGTTCTTGGCGATTCGCTTACCGACAGCGAGATCGACGCGGGCCGGGCCTCGATTGTCGAGGCGATGCGGGCGATCTTGACGGACAACGCGCTCGACGATTCCATGCGTGGCGAACTGATGATGCTGCCAAGCCAGACCTATCTTGCGGAACAGATGCTGGCGGCTGATCCGTCGCGCATCCATGCCGAGCGGGAAGCGCTGAAGGCATGGGTGGGCACTCACCTGCAGCAGCAGTTTGAAGAGCTGCATGACCGCGCCACTGCCGTCCCTGCGACCTTCGATGCTGCTTCGCGCGGCGCCCGCAAGGTCAAGACGCAGGCTCTGGTCTATCTCGCTGCCGCCGATCCTGACGGCACGGCCAAACGGGCCTTTGCGCAATTCAACGCCGCGCAGAACATGACTGACCGTCAAGGGGCCTTAATGGTTCTGACCGGCCTAGACGGGGTCGAGCGGACCAACGCGCTGCTCGACTTTTACAACCGGTACCAAAACAATGCGCTGGTGATCGACAAGTGGTTCGTGCTCCAGGCTTTGTCACTGCATCCCAACGCTATGGAGCATGTGAAGGCGCTGGCGAAGCATCCCGATTTCACATTGCGCAATCCCAACCGGGTCCGATCGCTCTATATGGGATTTGCCGGCAACCCGCATGCGTTCCACCAGGCAGATGGGGAGGGGTACCGGATCCTGGCTGACCTGATCCTGGCGCTGGACCCGATCAATCCGCAAACAGCTGCGCGGTTTGTCCCGCCGCTGGGGCGCTGGCGCCGGATTGAGCCGGGACGGGCAGCGTTGATGCGGGCGGAGCTGGAGCGGATTGCCGCTGCCGAAAACCTGTCTCGCGACACTTTCGAGCAGGTAACGCGCAGCCTTGGCTGACCAGCTCGATATTACCCGGTCGCACTTGCTCGCCGATGTGCCCCATGGCTTTCTGGGCCGGGCGGGCGGCGTTTCGACGGGGGACGTTGCGGGTCTGCAATTCGGGCAAGGCGCAGGGGATGATCCGGCTCGTGTGGCGGCAAACCGCCGCAGCGCTATAGCCGCCATCCAGCCGGATGCGGAGCTCGCCATGCCCTACCAGGTCCATTCCCCCGACGCGGTGGTGGTGCGTGAGGTATGGGATGATGCGGATCGGCCCCGCGCAGATGCTGTGGTGACCGACCGGCCGGGCCTGCTGCTGGGCGTTGTTACAGCAGATTGCGCTCCGGTCCTGCTGGCAGATTCGCAAGCGGGGATTGTCGCTGCGGCTCATGCCGGGTGGCGCGGCGCTCACGGCGGAGTGATCGAATCGACACTCGAGATGATGGAAAAGCTCGGCGCAGAGGCATCACGGATTGCCGCCGCGATCGGGCCTTGCATCGGGCAGGACAACTATGAAGTGGACGCCCCTTTCCGGACCCATTTTTCAGTCGAGGACGAACGACATTTTATTGCCGGTCGGCAAGGCCATTGGCAGTTCGATCTCGAGGGTTACGTAGCGTCACGATTGCAGAGTGCTGGCATTGCCCGGATCGACCCTTTGGAGCTGGATACTTACGCCTTGCCCGACCGGTTCTATTCCTTCCGCCGGGCCACTCATTCGGGCGCGGCAAACTATGGTCGACAGGCCTCGCTGATAGGGCTTCCCGCCATCGTTGCGTGAAACTGCATATAAGATGCCCAAAAGGCCATTGGCTTTGCCGCCCAATCGGGCTAGGAGCGCGCCCAAACAGGCGTAGGGCTGCAATCTGTGGCCGCGCGGCAGGGGCTCATTCTCGAAACTCTACCGCAGCTGCGACCTGATAGTTGTTCAGTAGGCCGGGCGGATGTCCCGCAAGGCCCATGGCAAGGCAGGATCAATGGCTGACAATTCGGGCACCGCAACCGCGGACACAGCTTCCGAACATACCGAAGACGGCGTACGGCGTCGCGACTTCATCAACATCGCTGCGGTCAGTGCGGCTGGCGTAGGCGGCCTTGCGGTCGTCTATCCGCTGGTCAGCCAGATGGCGCCTTCGGCGGATGTGTTGGCGGAATCGACGACCGAAGTTGACGTTGCAGGTATCGAGCCCGGACAGTCGATCAAGGCGATTTTCCGCAAGCAGCCGCTGTTTGTGAAGCGCCTGACCGCTGCAGAGATTGCCGATGCCAATTCCGTGCCCTTGTCCGACCTGCGCGAGCCCCAGACGCTCGCCGAGCGGACCTCGGAAGGCAATGAAGACATCCTGATCACGATGGGCGTTTGCACCCATCTCGGCTGTGTTCCTCTGGGCGCTGCCGAAGGCGAGAACAAGGGCGAGTATGGCGGCTATTTCTGCCCCTGTCACGGCTCGCACTACGATACGGCAGGCCGTATCCGTAAAGGTCCGGCACCGACCAACCTCGAAGTGCCGGAATACACATTCACCTCCGAAACCACTGTTGTGGTCGGCTAAGGAATACGAGAGACCAGATTATGAGCTTTCCCTGGGCCAAGGAATACACACCCGCCAACGACTTCACCAAGTGGGTCGACGAGAAGCTGCCGCTGCCGCGCCTTGTCTATAATGCTGTGGGTGCCGGCTATCCTGTGCCGCGCAACCTGTCATATTTCTGGAACTTCGGTGTCCTGGCAGGCTTCTGCCTTGTCATGCAGATCGTCACCGGCGTGATCCTGGCGATGCATTATGCGCCCAACGCGCTGGTTGCCTTCAGCTCGACCGAGCACATCATGCGCGACGTCAACTGGGGCTGGATGCTGCGTTATGCGCATGCCAACGGGGCCAGCTTCTTCTTCCTCGTGCTCTACATCCATATCTTCCGCGGCTTCTATTACAGCTCGTACAAGGCACCGCGCGAGATGATCTGGCTGCTCGGCGTGGTCATCTTCCTGCTGGTAATGGCGACGGCGTTCATGGGTTATGTCCTGCCTTGGGGGCAGATGAGTTTCTGGGGTGCCAAGGTTATTACCGGCCTGTTCGGGGCGATCCCGCTGATCGGTGAGCCGCTGCAGGTATGGCTGGTGGGCGGTTTTGCGCCTGACAATGCCGCGCTCAACCGCTTCTTCTCGCTCCACTTCCTGCTGCCCTTCGTGACACTGGGCGTGGTTATCCTCCACGTCTGGGCCTTGCACATTCCGGGCTCTTCGAATCCGACCGGTATCGAGGTGAAGCAGGAAAGCGACACAATCCCGTTCCACCCGTATTACACGGCGAAAGACGGCTTTGGCTTGGGCGTGTTCCTGATCATCTATTGCGCCTTCGTGTTCTTCATCCCGAACCTGCTCGGCCATGCTGACAACTATATCGAGGCGAACCCGCTGGCGACGCCTGCGCATATCGTGCCCGAATGGTATTTCTATCCGTTCTACGCGATCCTGCGTGCCTTCACTTTCGACTTTGTCCTGTCGGCGAAGCTGTGGGGCGTGTTGGCGATGTTCAGCTCGATCCTGTTGTGGTTCCTGCTGCCGTGGCTTGACCGTTCGCCGGTTCGGAGCGGCCATTACCGCCCGATGTTCCGCAAGTTCTTCTGGTTCGGCCTGGTGCCGTGCATGGTCGTGCTGTTCATCTGTGGCGGCGCACCGGCTGAAGAGCCCTATGTAATGCTGAGCCAGATTGCGACGGCTTATTACTTCATCCACTTCCTGGTGATTATCCCGGTCGTCTCTTCGATCGAGAAGCCGGAACCGCTGCCCTATTCGATTACCGAAGCAGTGCTGGGATCGGATGATAGCGCCAAGCTTGGCGACACAACCCCAGCGGCCTCGGCCTGAAGCGCTTAGGAAAGACGAGAATATGATCCGCCTTTTTGCAATCGCCACTGGCCTCCTCTTCGCGCTTGTCGTGATGGTTTCCTTCGGTTTCGGCGCCTATAATGCGGCGACCGAAACTGTGACCAAGGGCCCGGAATACACCTACTACAAGAAGCCCGATGCACCGGCGACCGGCTGGTCCTTTGATGGCGCGTTCGGCAAGTGGGACGTGGCCCAGCTTCAGCGTGGCTACAAGGTGTACAAGGAAGTCTGCTCGGCTTGCCACAGCCTGAAGTTTGTCGCTTTCCGCAACCTTACGCAGCTCGGTTATAACGAAGCACAGGTGAAGGCGGAGGCTGCCAGCTGGCAGGTGCCCGGCATTGACCCGGATACCGGTGAGGCAACCTCGCGCGCGGGGACGCCGGTTGATTATTTCCCGTCGCCCTATCCCAACGATGTTGCAGCGGCAGCGGCCAATAACAATGCCATCCCGCCTGACCTCTCGCTGATGACCAAGGCACGCAATGATGGCACGGATTACGTCTATTCGCTGCTGCGTGGCTATGGCCCTGCACCGGAAGAGATTACGACAACGCATCCGGATTTCGAGACGCCTGCGGGATTGTATTACAACGAGTATTTCCCCAATCTCAACATTGCGATGGCGCCGCAGCTGACCGCTGGTCAGGTGACTTATGATGATGGCACCGAGGCTACGGTCGACCAGATGTCGCAGGATGTCGCCGCATTCCTGACCTGGACCGCTGAACCGACCTTGGTGAAGCGGAAGCAAACCGGTTGGCCGGTGCTGGGCTTCCTGCTTTTCGCCACGATCCTGGCTTATCTCGCCAAGCAACAAATCTGGTCTGCAGTGAAGCCGAAGAAGGCCAAGTAAGCCGGATTCTGACAATCAACGAATTTGAACGCGCCCCTCCATCCATGCGATGCGAGGGGCGCTTCATTTTGGGGGATGCATGACGACCGATGAACTCAAAGCCTTGATCCGCACCGTGCCGGATTTCCCTTCTCCGGGGATCCAGTTCCGTGACATCACGACTCTTCTCGGTCACGGGGCTGGCCTTGCCGCAACCATGAAACACCTCGCCAAGGCGGCCGAATTGGCCGGAGCCGAGGTGATTGCAGGGATGGAAGCGCGCGGCTTCATCTTCGGCACTGGTGTGGCGGTGGAGCTGGGCATCGGTTTCATACCGATCCGCAAGCCGGGCAAGCTACCGATCAAGACCATCGGGGTGGATTACGACCTCGAATACGGGACGGATCGGCTGGAAATCGATCCAGCTGCGATTGCGCCGGGCCAGCGGGTCGTGATGGTCGATGATCTGATCGCCACGGGTGGCACGGCGCTGGCCGCCGCCGATCTGTTGCGACAAGCGGGCGGGATCGTCGAACAGGCGCTGTTCGTGATTGATTTACCTGAATTGGGTGGGGCGGAGAAATTGCGCAGTGCGGGCGTCACGGTCGATGCGCTAATGGCTTTTGACGGTCACTAAGCCCTGCCAAAGCTTCAAGTCCGGAAAGAAATGCGTCCCCATGCATTGATTGTCCAAAGGGACTGAAGGGGCCTATAGCGCAGAGATGGAATCCCAAGCACTTGTAATTGCAACGGTTGGCGTACTCGGTATCGGGGCGCAATGGATTGCGTGGCGGACTGGTTGGCCGGCCATTGTGCTGATGCTCCTGGCCGGCTTTCTGGCCGGGCCGGTGCTGGGCCTGTTCAATCCTGAAGAGACCTTTGGCGATCTGCTGGAGCCGATGATCGGCATCGGTGTTGCACTGATCCTGTTTGAAGGCGGTCTCAGCCTCGATTTGCGCGAATTGCGCCATTCCGGTGACGCCGTATGGCGGCTCGCGACCATTGGGGTACTGGTGGGCTGGGCGCTTGGCTCTGCTGCCGGTTTCTATGTCGCCGGGATAGTGTGGCCAGTGGCAATCCTGTTCGGCGGGATCCTGGTGGTGACCGGGCCCACAGTGGTCTTGCCCTTGCTACGCCAGTCAAACGTGCAAGCGCGACCTGCATCGATCCTGAAATGGGAATCGATCGTCAATGATCCGACCGGCGCGCTATGTGCTGTGATTGCCTATGAGTATTTCCGCAAAGTTGCCGAGAGCCCAGGCGCTTCTATCTTCGAGGTTGTGCCGCCGCTCCTGATCGCTGCAATCATCGCTGGCCTGATCGGCTATGCGGCAGCGTGGCTTATCGCCTTCCTGTTTCCGCGCGGGGCCATACCCGAATATCTCAAAGTGCCCGTCCTGTTCGTCACCGTGATCGGTGTCTTCGTGCTGTCCAACAAGATCGAGCATGAGGCAGGTTTGGTGGCCGTCACCGTCATGGGCGTGGCGCTGGCCAACATGAATGTATCGAGCTTGCGCAGCATCCATCCGTTCAAGGAGAACATAGCAGTTCTGTTGGTGTCGGGGATTTTCATCCTTCTCGCCTCCAGCCTGCAGGTGTCCGACCTCGAATATTTCAACTGGCGCTTTGCCGCATTCCTGCTGGTGCTGTTGTTTGTAGTTCGCCCGGCGACCGTCCTGATCAGTCTCCTGGGTAGTTCAGTGCCCTGGAACGAGCGACTGTTCGTGGCCTGGATCGCTCCGCGCGGGATTGTTCTGGTGGCAATCTCCGGCCTGTTTGCCCTGCGGCTCAGCGAGCTTGGATATGCAGATGGAAACCTGCTCATAGGCCTTAGCTTTGCCGTCGTTGTCGCAACTATCGTGGCCCACGGCTTTACGGTCGATCTAGTTGCCCGCTGGCTCAAGATCAAAGGCAACAATCAACCCGGCCTGCTTATTGTCGGAAGCACTCCATGGACGATCGCGCTGGCGAAAGAAATGCAGGCGCTGAAGACGCCGGTAATGATTGTCGATCCAAGCTGGCAGAGCCTCGCCCCGGCGCGGCGGGAAGGACTTCCCTTTTATCACGGCGAAATCCTCAACGAAGCGACCGAGCACAATCTCGACCTGACGCCGTACCAGGTCCTGGTCGCAGCGACCGGGAATGAGGCTTACAATGCCTTGGTCTGCAACGAGTTTGCCTACGAAATCGGTCGCGACAGTGTCTATCAGCTAGGCGATTCTGACGATGAGGATCATCGCACCTTGCCCGATAGCCTACGGGGCCGTTCGCTGTTCGAATCGGGCTTCGGCGTAGCAGATGTGCAGGAGCGGCAGAAACAAGGTTGGGTATTCCGCAAAACCAAATTGTCCGATCAGTTCAATTTCGAGGACGCACAGGACAAGCTGCCGGAGTCCGCCCATATGCTATTGCTGCTGCGTGAAACCGGTACGATGCGCTTTTTCACCCATGCGGCGCGGCCCGAGCCCCGCGCAGGCGACACCGTCATTTCGTTCTCGCCACCGCAGGATCGGCCAGCTGACGAGCTGGCACAACGCAAATCCGGCAACAGGGGCACGGCCCCCGAGCCGGCATGAACCGCAAAGGAGACAAACCGATGCGCTCTGTCCTTATTCTGGGCCTTTCCTCGCTCGCTCTTCTGGCGTGTGGCGACACGACCGATGCCGACCCCACCGTAGTCGATGACGTCGAAGCTTCGCCGAGCACGACCGAGCCTGTATCGATTATCCGTCCGGATATCGAGGAAGCCCGCATGGTGCCGCTCGAACCGCTGGCGCTCACCATCAGTTTTGGCAAGAGCGGCGACGAACTGGACGATACCGCAGTGGCCCTGCTGGAAGACATGCTCGCCAGTCGGCAGTTCGAAGCAGGCGGTGCGATTACGATTGGGGGCCATAGCGATGCTGGCGGCGACGACGCCGTCAATCAGCGTATGTCGCAAAGCCGGGCCGATGCGGTAAAGGCTTGGCTGGTTGGGCAGGATGTCCCGGAAGACCGCATCACCACCATCGCCTTTGGCGAGCAGAATCCGGTTGCGCCGAACGCCTTGCCCGATGGCGAGCCGAATGAGCCTGGCCGTATCGCCAATCGTCGTGTCGAAATCCGGATCGCTGTGCCCGAGGGGATGATGGTGGAAGCCGAACCCAAGAGCCTGACCGATGCAGTCTCTGCGGATGATCAGGATGTTGGTGAGGCTACGCCAGAGAGCTAAATGCGCGCAAGCGCGGCAAACACGCGCTCGGTCCACTCCGGGCGACAAATCAGCAAATCGGGGAGATAGGTATCCTCCTGGTTATAGCGCATCGGCGATCCGTCGATCCGCGAACAGTGGAGACCATGCGCCTGGGCAACGGCAACGGGGGCACAATTGTCCCATTCATACTGGCCGCCGGAATGCAGGTAGATTTCGGCGTCACCACGGACCACGGCCATCGCCTTGGCTCCGGCTGAACCCATGGGCAGAAGCTCTGCGCCAATCTGCTGGGCAACGGCCACAGCCTCTGGAGCGGGGCGGGTGCGACTGACCACCATCCGGGGCACATCCGCCATGGCCGGCACTGTCGCAGGAGCATCGGATCGCAGAACGATGCCGCCATCGAGGCCGGGCAGGGCCACTGCGCCAACGGCAGCTACACCATCGATTGCCAAGCCGACATGGACCGCCCAGTCGCCGCGGGCCTCGCCATACTCGCGCGTCCCGTCGACCGGATCGACAATCCAGACCCGCAACATGGCAAGCCTCTCGCTTGTATCCTTGCGCTCTTCTGACAGCAGCCCGTCCTCGGGCCGGTGCTCGGCCAGTGCTGCGCACAAATAGTCATTGGCGGTCTTGTCGCCCAAATTGCCCAACGCCATGCCGCTAAGGCCTGCATCCGCGCGCACCGTGAGCAGGATTTCCCCTGCTTCTGCAGCCAGTCGGGCGGCAAGTTCGCCGTCACTTTCCCTCATTTGAGCGGCATGATTTGCTGGAGGATGTATTCCGCAGCTTCGGCCGCCGTCATGGCCACCGTATTGACTGTGATTTCGGGCGCTTCGGGTTCCTCATAGGGGCTGTCGATGCCGGTAAAGTTCTTCAATGTCCCCTCGCGCGCCTTCTTGTAAAGCCCTTTGACATCGCGTTCCTCGGCGACTTCCAGCGGAGTGTCGACGAAAATCTCGATGAATTCCCCGTCGGGCAGCATGTCACGAACCATCCGGCGTTCGGCCCTGAACGGGCTGATAAAGGCAGTCAGAACGATCAGCCCAGCATCGGTCATCAATTTGGCGACTTCCCCGACCCGGCGGATATTCTCGATCCGGTCGGCCTCGGTAAAACCCAGATCCTTGTTCAGCCCGTGCCGTACATTGTCGCCATCGAGCAGGAAGGTATGCCGGTTCATCAGTGCAAGTCGCTTCTCGACCTCGTTGGCGATGGTCGATTTGCCCGAACCGGACAGGCCGGTGAACCACAGGACGCGCGGCTGCTGGTTCTTCAGCTTGGCATGGTCGGTGCGGGCAATGTCGGTCGCCTGCCAATGCACATTCTGGGCGCGGCGCAGGCTGAAATTCAGCATCCCGGCCGCGACCGTGGCGTTGGTCTCCTTGTCGATCAGGATGAATCCGCCCAGCGTCTTGCTGTCGGCATAGGATTCGAATGCGATGGGCCTGTCAGTGGTGACTTCGGCCACACCGATGGCATTCAGGTCGAGCGTTTTGGCCGCCAAATGCTCCAGCGTGTTGACGTTGATCTCGTATTTCGGCTCCTGGATCGTCGCAGTCACAGTCCTGGTGCCAAGCTTGAGCCAGTACCCGCGACCGGGCTTCAGGGCGTCTTCGCTCATCCATACCAGCGATGCTTCAAACTGGTCGGCCGCTTCGACCGGTGCTTCTGCCGCCGCGATCACATCGCCCCGGCTGCAATCGATCTCGTCTGCCAGCGTCAGGGTCACGGCCTGGCCTGCAACGGCTTCGTCTAGAGAGCCGTCAAATGTTTCGATGCTCTTGATGGTGCTTGTCGCGCCGGAGGGAACCACGCGAACCGCATCGCCCGGCCTGACTCTCCCATCGCTGACCAGCCCGGCAAATCCGCGAAAATCCAGATTGGGCCGGTTGACCCATTGCACAGGCATACGGAACGGTCGGCTTTGCGCTTCGCGATTGGCAATCGGCACGCTTTCCAGATGTTCGATCAGGCTCGGTCCGGAATACCATGGCGTTTCAGAAGAAGGTGCGGCGGCGATATTGTCGCCCTTGAAGCCCGAGATAGGGATCGCAGTCACATCCTCCAGCCCGATATCGCTCGCGAATGTGCGGTAGTCTGCAACAATCGCGTCAAAGGCGGCCTGATCGAAATCGACCAGATCCATCTTGTTCACGGCCAGCACGATATTGCGGATGCCAAGCAGCTTGGCGATGAAGCTGTGGCGGCGGGTTTGCACCAGGACGCCCTTACGCGCGTCGACAAGGATCACCGCAGCATCGGCCGTTGATGCACCGGTCACCATGTTGCGCGTATATTGCTCGTGCCCCGGCGTATCTGCGACGATGAATTTGCGCTTCTCGGTTGCGAAAAAGCGGTAGGCGACATCGATCGTGATGCCTTGTTCGCGTTCTGCGGCCAGCCCGTCGACCAGCAGGGCAAAGTCTAGGTCCTGCCCCTGAGTGCCGACCTTCTTGCTGTCGCTTTCGAGTGCAGCAAGCTGGTCTTCGAAGATCATTTTGGAATCGTAGAGCAGGCGACCGATCAGGGTAGACTTGCCATCGTCGACACTCCCGCAGGTGATAAACCGCAAGAGGCTCTTGTCCTGGTGTTGTGCCAGATAGCCTTCGATATCTTCGGCAATCAGCGCGTCAGGGCGATAGGCCGTATTGCCATTCGATTTCACAGTCGGGCTGGCAGTCAATTCGGCCATCAGAAATAGCCCTCCTGCTTCTTCTTTTCCATCCCGGCGCCGCCCTCATCCTGATCAATTACGCGGCCCTGCCGTTCGCTGGTGGTGGTCAGCAGCATTTCCTGCACCACCTCGGCCAGCGTCGCGGCTTCGCTTTCCACTGCGCCCGTCAGTGGGAAGCAGCCGAGGGTGCGGAAGCGTACGGACCGCTGGGTAATCTCTGGCCTGTGTCCCATGACCTGTTCCAGCCGGTCGATATCGTCGGCCATGAACAAGCCGCCTTCCCATTCGAAGGTCGGGCGGGGTGCGGCAAAATATAGCGGCACGATCTCGATCTGCTCGGCCATGATGTACTGCCAGATATCTAGCTCGGTCCAATTGGAGAGCGGGAAGACGCGGATGCTCTCCCCTTTCGATTTGCGCGCGTTGTAGAGATTCCACAATTCGGGCCGCTGCCGCTTCGGGTCCCATCCGTGGCTGGTAGTGCGGAAGGAAAAGATACGCTCCTTCGCGCGGCTCTTCTCCTCGTCGCGCCGTGCACCACCGAAAGCGACATCGAACCCGTAGTGGTCGAGCGCTTGCTTCAACCCTTGCGTCTTCCACATATCGGTGTGGAGCGGGCCGTGATCGAAGGGGTTTATACCGCGCTCCTTGGCTTCGGGGTTTTGCCACACCAACAGATCCATCCCGGCCTCTTGTGCAGAGCGCTCGCGCAAATCGTACATGGCGCGAAACTTCCACGTCGTATCGACATGGAGCAACGGGAAGGGCGGGGGTGCCGGATAGAACGCCTTGCGCGCGAGATGCAGCATCACTGCGCTGTCCTTACCCACGGAATACATCATCACCGGCTTTTCAGCCTCCGCCACGGTTTCGCGCAGAATATGGATGCTTTCGGATTCGAGCCGCTGAAGATGGGTCAGTTGTGTCGCCATGATTGGGGTCCAGCTAGGGTGGCGGAGCCCGATGGCCAATATAGAATGGATTTGCAGCCGGAAAGGCCAGTGCAGCAACGATCCAATCTCGCCTAAGGTGCAATGGAATATTGACGCAGCGCCACTATTCTTGGAAAGGAGCCGCCACGCTGGACGTGCGGGTATAGCTTAGTGGTAAAGCCCCAGCCTTCCAAGCTGGTTATGCGGGTTCGATTCCCGCTACCCGCTCCAGCTGTTTCCAGCAAAACTAGCGGGCATGACCTTCATACCATGATCGCGCGACGGCGTGCTCGACCGATTGCAGCCCGCCATTGCGGGCCAGCTCGTCCTGCATATCACGCGTGGCGATGATTTCGCGCGGGGTGACGAGTTCTTCGAACACCATGCCTGCGACAGTGCCAACCTCCCACACCAGATGCCCCAGCTTTTCGAAATTGCCCCATTGCAGCAAGACGGTCTCGCCGATCTGGAATGCGACCGGTGTGGATGCATATGGCGACAATTCGATTCGCGCGCCGGTGATCGAGATATCGAGGAGGACGGCCGTGCAGCTATGGGTGAGAGTGGTAATCCGGGCGGGCAAGCGTGTCTTCAGGCGGCTGCGTTCGCGGCGCGCCAAGGGTGTAATCGAAGATGTCTGCAAGCCGGACATGAAGCAAGAGTGCATCAGTCCGGCAAAGGAAGCGCTCGCAATAGCCTAGGGGATAGTGCTTATCCTGGTCAGCCGGCGGGCTCTACGGCCATATTGTCAATCAGTCGCGTTCCGCCGATCCGCGCAGCGACCAGCAGCCGGGCAAGCTTCCCGCCTGTGCTGTCGATGCGGGCGAGCGACCGTGGGTCGGCCAAAGCGGCATAATCCACGCTTTCGAAACCGGCTTGCAACAAGGCAGCCTCGAGTGAGGCGAGCGTCGCCGGCGCATCTGCCCCATTGGCGATGGCAGCGATCGCGGCTTTCATGGCGCGCGGCAACGTGGCCGCCGCGGCGCGCTGTTCCGGGGTCAGGTAGCGGTTGCGGCTGCTCATCGCGAGACCATCGCCCTCGCGCACTGTCGGAACACCGATAATGGCATCGACATGCGGCCGGGTCAGGTCGAGATCGCGTGCCATGGCGCGGATCACGGCCAACTGCTGGAAATCCTTTTCACCGAAGAAAGCCATGTCGGGCAGGACCTGGTGGAACAGCTTGCACACGACGGTCGCGACGCCATCGAAATGGCCCGGGCGGTTCGCCCCGCAAAATTCGGCGCTAATGCCCTCGACGGCGATATTGGTGGCAAAACCATTGGGATAGACCTCGCTGACGGGCGGAGCCCAAAGCAGGGTGACGCCTTCTGCTTCCAGCATGGCGCTGTCCTGCGCCAGTTGGCGTGGATAAGCTTCCAGATCCTCGTTCGGGCCGAATTGGGTCGGGTTTACGAAGATGGAGGCGACCACATGATCGGCCTGCCGCCTGGCTTCGCGCATCAAGGTCAGATGCCCTTCATGCAGCGCGCCCATGGTCGGGACCAGCGCGATCCGCGCACCATCCTTGCGCAAGTCGGCAATGGCGGTTCTCAACATGTCCAGCCGGTCGATGGTTTGCACGGGCGAAGGGCCTCCGATATGATTCTGTCGCGCTGCCTTAGACCGCTTCGCGCACGCTCTTCAATTGCTTGCAAAGGCCCCGTTTGTGACGCTGACTCGCCCCCACCGCATTGTTTTCGCCAACGAGAAGGGCGGAACGGGCAAATCGACAACCGCTGTCCATGTCGCAGTGGCGCTGGCTTACAAGGGTGCGCGGGTCGCTGCGATCGATCTCGACCATCGCCAGCGCACCATGCATCGCTATTTCGAGAACCGCAGTGAAACCCAGCAACGGCGCGGGATCGAACTGCCTGCGGCCCGGTGCGAAGTGTATGGGGAAGGCGATGTCGCCGGGTTGGAGGCACTGGCCAACGAGTTGGGCAAGACGGCCGACTTCCTGATTTTCGACACGCCCGGCCGCGACGATCCCCTGGCCCGTCATGCGGCGACCGAGGCGGACACTCTGGTGACTCCGCTCAATGACAGTTTCGTCGATTTTGACCTGATCGGGCAAGTCGATGCCGAAACGTTCAAGGTTCGCAGGCTGAGTTTCTATGCCGAGCTGATCTGGGAATCGCGGATCAAGCGCAGCAAGGCGACTGTCGAAGAGCAACGTCGCGAAATGGACTGGGTCGTCGTGCGTAACCGCACCGGCTATACCGAAGCCCGCAATATGCAGCGGATCGAGCGCGCATTGACCGAGCTTTCCAAGCGCGTTGGCTTCCGGGTGACCTCCGGCCTGTCGGAACGCGTGATTTATCGCGAGCTGTTTCCGTCGGGCCTGACTTTGCTCGACAAGGGGCATCTGGGAGATCTGGGGACGAGCCACTTGGTCGCACGGCAGGAGCTTCGCCAGCTGGTCCAGGGCCTCAAACTGCCCATGCCGGGTGATGTCACCCCGGCGCTTGAGCCGGCCTGAGGCACGGATGCTGCGGTTTCTCGTTCTCGCTGCCATCGTGGCGATTGGATGCCGCCTGCTGCTGGGACGCTGGCCGTGGGATTACCTGCGCGGTTCGTCTGTCCGCCAACAGGCCGTAGGCCGGGCCCGCCGCTTGCTGGGCATTACTGGTACTGCCAACAGATCTGAAATACTTGGCGCGCATAAGCGGCTGGTCGCCATGGTCCATCCTGACCGTGGCGGCTCCAACGACCAGGTTCACGAAGCGAATGCAGCGCGTGACCTGTTGCTGGACGAACTGCCAGAAGAAATACCCCCCAAATGAGGCATCCACGATGAGCCATAGTTTTGATCCCACGATCCTGCGTGAATATGATATTCGCGGCATCATCGGCGAAACGCTGGAAGCGGACGATGCACGCGCTATTGGGCGCAGCTTCGGCTCCATGCTGGCACGGGCCGGCGGCAAGACCGTCGCTGTGGCCTATGATGGCCGGGTCAGCTCCCCCATGCTGGAACACGCCCTGGTCGAAGGGCTGACAGCAAGCGGCTGTGATGTGGTCAGGATCGGTATGGGGCCAACCCCCATGCTCTATTATGCAGAAGCGTCAGCCGAGCAGGTGGATGGCGGCATTCAGATAACTGGCAGCCACAATCCCGCCAATTATAACGGCTTCAAAATGGTATTTCAGGGCCGACCCTTTTTCGGCGCGGATATCCAGGATCTTGGCGGGGTCGCCGCTGCTGGCGACTGGCTGGATGGTTCCGGCGCTGTCACCGACAAGGCGATCATGGGCGAATATATCGACCGCCTGCTGACCGGCCTGGACGGGATTGATGCCGGTATGCTTGACGGGCTGCGGATCGGCTGGGACGCCGGCAACGGAGCGGCTGGCCCCGCTCTGGAGGCGCTGGTCGCGCGTCTGCCGGGGGAGCATCATTTGCTGTTTACTGAAGTCGACGGGCATTTTCCAAACCACCATCCTGATCCAACGGTCGAAGCCAATCTGGCTGACCTGAAGACTCTCGTCGCCGAGAAGAATCTCGACTTCGGAGTGGCTTTCGACGGCGATGGCGACCGGATCGGTGCGATTGACGGCGAAGGCCGAGTCATATGGGGGGATCAGCTGCTGATGATTTATGCCGAGGACCTCCTCGGAAGATTACCTAGCGCTACGATTATCGCCGATGTGAAGGCCAGCCTTGCCTTGTTCGATCATGTTACGAAGCATGGCGGAGAGCCGCTGATGTGGAAGACAGGTCATTCCCTGATTAAGTCCAAAATGAAGGAAACAGGCTCCCCGCTGGCCGGTGAGATGAGCGGCCACGTGTTTTTCGCTGACACCTATTACGGCTTCGACGATGCGCTCTATGCCGGGGTGCGGTTGATGGCGGCGAGCGCCAGGCTGGGCAAATCGGTAACGCAATTGCGCGGTGAAATGCCAGCCATGGTCAACACGCCCGAAATGCGGTTCCAGGTTGATGAGGCGAGAAAGTTCGCTGCGATTGACGAGGTTAAGCAGCGGCTCAGCAGCAGTGATGGACAGGTCAATGATACAGACGGCGTGCGAGTGACGACCGATGATGGCTGGTGGTTGCTACGGGCCTCGAACACACAAGACGTGCTGGTCGCGCGGGCTGAGGGAGATAGCGAAGCGGCTGTAGCGCGCCTGATGGCGCAAATTGACGAGCAGCTGGCGCTTTCAGGCCTCGAACGCGGCGAACAGGCGGGACATTAATGGAGATGACAATGCGCAGATTTCTCGTTTCGAGCGCGGCGGCCCTCGGATTGGTCGCGGCACCGGCTTTTGCCCAGGAAGAAGGCACAACTGCCCAGGTTGAAGACGCCCGGGTTGCTGATCTTATGGGGTCGATGTTCGGCGAGGCTGATCCTCTGACGCCGGAGCAGGAAAGCCGCCTGCCTGCTGCGCAATTGGTGGTCGACCGGATCTTTCCGACGGGCACCTATGCCAAGATGATGGATGAGAGCATGAAGCCGATGATGGATGGCATCATGGGCTCGATGTTGCAGGTGCCTGCTGCAGAACTGGCCAAGCTGGTCGGCAATCTTGCGGCGGTCGATCCGGCTGCGGAAGGCAGCATTGGCGAAGCGATGGCGATCCTCGATCCGGCTTTTGAAGAGCGTAACAAGCGGATGATGGACACCACGCTCAACATGATGACCGAATTGATGGACGAGATCGAGCCATCCTATCGTGCGGGCCTGACCCGTGCCTATGCCGTGCGCTTTACGCCCGCTGAGCTGGGCGACATGAACGCATTTTTCAGTACCCCGTCGGGCAGTCGCTATGCCGCAGAATCCATGCTGATCTTTATGGATCCGCAGGTCATGTCTGCCATGAACGAGCTGATGCCATCGATGATGGAAATGATGCCCAAAATGATGGAGCGCATGACCCAGTCGGTCGCTGATTTGCCCCCGGCGCGGACCTATTCCCAACTGAGTGCGGACGAGCAGACCCGGCTGGCCCGGATACTGGGCGTGTCGAAAGACGAGTTGGCTGCGAACGAGCCGGCGGCAGAGACGGCATCCGAAGACGCGTACTGACAGGTCGGGCTTGCGCAAGCGGATTGCGGCCTGCATCGCTTGACGGGTGATGCAAGCTGACATTCCTCCTGAAATCGAACGCTGGTTTTCCGGCCGCGACTGGCGCGTCAGGCGGCATCAGGCGGAAATGCTGGCCGCGGCGGATGCTGGAAAGCATGCGCTGTTGGTGGCCGATACGGGCGCAGGCAAGACGCTCGGCGGGTTCCTGCCGACCTTGGCGGATTTCTGTCCTTCGCGTTTGGCGGATGCAGCTGCGCAAGACGGGTTACACACGCTTTACGTTTCGCCGCTCAAGGCGTTGGCGCATGATGTGCAGCGCAACCTCGTCACTCCGGTGGAGGAAATGGGGCTTCCCCTCCGGATCGAGACCCGCAGCGGGGATACGCCGTCGGATCGCAAGAAGCGCCAGCGAACGAAGCCGCCGCATGTCTTGCTGACGACCCCGGAATCGCTCTCGCTCCTGCTGAGCTATCCCGACAGTTTCGAGCTGTTCGGATCGCTCAAGCGGATCGTTATCGATGAAGTGCACGCCTTTGCGACTGGCAAGCGGGGCGACTTGCTGGCGCTCAGCTTGGCACGGCTGCAGGCCCTTGCACCCCAAATGCAGCGCGTTGCGCTTTCCGCCACACTCGCCAATCCCGAAGGCTTTCGCGAGTGGCTGGCGCCATGGGGGGAGATCGACACAGTCGCTCTTGTCCAAGGGGAAGAGGGTGCACCGGCGCAGGTGGAGATATTGCTACCCGAGGAAGAGCGGGTCCCATGGGGTGGCCATGCCGGCACTTGGGCGGTTGGCCAACTCTACCAGACTATCCGCAAGAACCGTACGACGCTCGTCTTCACTAACACGCGCTTCCTGGCTGAGTTTATCTTCCAGCAGCTGTGGGACGTGAACGAGGAAACTCTGCCGATCGGCATCCATCACGGGAGCCTGAGCAAGGAAGCCAGGCGCAAGGTCGAAGGAGCGATGGCGCGGGGCGAGCTGCGGGCTCTGGTGGCTACGGCCAGCCTCGATCTGGGGGTAGATTGGGGCGACATTGATTGCGTGGTGCAGATGGGTGCGCCCAAGGGATCGAGCCGGCTGTTGCAACGCGTGGGCCGCGCGAACCATCGGCTGGATCAGCCCAGTCGTGCGTTGTTGGTGCCGGGCAACCGGTTCGAATTTCTGGAGGCGCAGGCAGCCAAGGATGCCGTTGATGCGGGCCAGCGCGACGGGGAGGAATTCCGGCCCGGCGGGCTCGACGTGTTGGCCCAGCACATTATGGCTTGTGCCTGCGCAGCGCCGTTTGATGAAGCGATCCTGTTGGCGGAAATCCGCTCGTCGCTGGCCTATGCCTATGTCGACGAGACGGTGTGGCAGCGGGTCCTGAACTATGTTGCGACAGGCGGTTATGCTCTCAAGGCCTATGACAAGTTCCGGCGCATCGTGCGCGACAAACAGGGTGTGTGGCGGCTGAGCCATCCCGAAATGGCGGCCAAGCACCGGCTCAATGCCGGCATCATCATCGATAGCGAGATGCTCGAAGTGCGGTTTCGCAACGGCCGCTCGTTGGGCCGCGTGGAGGAGCGCTTTGCCGCTTCACTTTCGGCGGGTGACACTTTCGCCTTTGCTGGCCAATCACTCGAGGTCGAAAGCGTCAAGGATATGGACGTGATCGTTCGCGCTACGGCCAAATCGGCCATGATCCCGTCTTACGGCGGCGCGCGGATGCCGCTTACGACCCATCTGGCTGACAGGGTTCGGGCAATGCTGGTTGATCGTGCAGGCTGGGCACGTTTTCCTGACGATGTGCGCGAATGGCTGGAAGTGCAGGACTGGCGCAGCCAGATGCCGGGACCCGACAATTTGCTGGTCGAGAGCTTCCCGCATTCGAAACGGCATTACACGGTCTATTACACTTTCACTGGATGGAATGCGAACCAGTCGCTGGGCATGCTGATCACCAAACGGATGGAAGATCGCGGGCTTATGCCAGGCGGTTTCGTGGCTAATGATTACTCGCTGGCGGTGTGGGGCCTGAAGCCAGTGGCGGACCCGGCCCCGCTCTTGTCGCCCGACATTCTGGCGCATGAATTCGTCGAGTGGGTGCAGGAGAGTTACCTGCTGAAACGAAGCTTCCGCGAGGTTGCCGTGATCGGCGGTCTGGTAGAACGGCAACATCCGGGCAAGCGCAAGTCCGGGCGACAGGTCACCTTCTCGACCGATCTGATCTACGACGTGCTGCGCAAATACGAGCCCGACCATGTGCTGTTGGAGGCCGCCTGGGCCGACGCCCGCGAGCGGCTAACCGATATCGGGCGACTACAGGAACTGCTCGAGCGGTCACAGGATCAATTGCTGCATGTCGAACTGGAGCGAGTCAGCCCGCTCGCGGTGCCGGTGATGGTCATGATCGGCCGCGAAAGCGTGCCGCAGGGGGCGGTGGATGACGAGCTGCTGCTGGAAGCGGAGAGCCTGGCAAGCGCCGCGATGCGGGTGGATGATCAGCCCTAGCGCCCGAACTCGCGATAACGCTCATTGCCGACGAAGGCGAACTTCTCGATCCCGGAATCCTTGATCAGAGCGATGGTTTTGGCGGAGCGGTCATAGCTGGCCAGTGCTTCCGGTTCGAACCTGATCACTGGTTGATCTTCCAGACCGGCTGCGGCCGTCAATTGCGCGCCCAGATCATCCCGGCTGAGCTTGTTACCATTCCAAAACAGGCGGTCGCTCCTGTCGATTGTTACCGAGTTCTGGGCCTGCACCGCAAATTTGACCAGTCCCTTTCCCGGGAGCGGCACTTCAAGATTGTGAGTCGCGATGGGGATCGACAGCAGGAGCATCACGATCAAAACCAGCAGCACATCGATGAAAGGAGTCATGTTCATGGCGCCAGTCGTGTGCGGCGGGCGGCGGTAGGGCATTCTGCGCAGTCGCATGCATACTCTCCCTTTGCTGATGTTACAGCATAACATAACACTCCGGATCCGCGAAACGGCAGGATAATAGACACAAAAAAGGGGGCGGATCGCTCCGCCCCCTTCTCTTGGTGTTGGTGCTGCTGGGCGCTTACTGCTGCCCGCCGGCCGGTTTCCCGAACACACGATATTGTTCATTCCCGACGAAACCGAATTTGGTCACGCCAGACGTCTTGATGACGTTCAGGACGCGGGCCGAAATATCGTAGCTCGCCTGGGCTTCCGGTTCGAACTGAAGCTCTGGCTCGGGAACGATATCCCGCGTCAGGTTCAGGTTGCGGACCAGTTCGCCCTGATCGATCGAGGTCCCGTTCCACAGGATTTCACCGGTCTGCGTCAGAACAATCTTGTTCTTGATCGGGTCAATCATGTCCTCTGGTGGAGGATTCGGGTTCGGCTGCGGAAGGTCGATATCGACCGAGTGCGTCGCAACCGGGATAGTGATGATGAACATGATGAGGAGCACGAGCAGGACGTCGATCAACGGCGTCATGTTCATATCCAGCATCGGGGCGCCATCATCCTTGCCGCCTGACATTGCCATAGTGCGTTACTCCTTCTGTCTCTTTCCCGCGCCGATCAACCGTTAGGGTCGACGGGGTTGGAGATGAAGCCAACGGTCGGATAACCGGCAGCCTGCACGTTATAGATGGTCCCGGCAACACAACGCCATGGAGCGTTTACGTCACCACGGATGTGCACCTGCGGGATCAAGTCCGGATCTTCCATGATTGCTTCCGGGCCACCGGCACGGGTCACAATTGCGTCCAGACGTTCGAATGCCTGATCATACAGTTCTTCCGAGGTCACCGGCGTGATATTGTTGAAGTACACCCGGCACTCGCCCTCGCGGGCTGCACCGGCATAGCCTGGCTCACCGGCACTGAGGCCGCTGGCGTCGGTCGTGCTGACCGTGAGCGTCAGGTTTTCAACCTTATCTTTCGACTCGACAGATTCCATGATCGGAATCTCGAGTTTCTCGATGGTCTGGATCGCGACCGGAACCGCGATCAGGAAGATGATCAGGAGAACCAGCATAACGTCCACCAGTGGGGTAGTGTTAATGTCGGCCATTGGGGTGTCTCCACCGCCTCCTGCTGAAATAGCCATGACTACATCCTATCTGTTAGTCATTAAGAGAAGAGATGAGCGGGCGGCCGCCATCTGGCTGACCGCCCGCATTCCCACCTTACTTCTTGGCTGCAGGTGCAGCAGGCTTGGCAGCTGCCGGCTTGGCAGCGGGTGCTGCCACGACAGTCGGCTTGACCTTGCCGTCCGAGCTGATGAACGCAAGCACGTCGGTCGAGAACCCGGTGAGGAGTTCGGCAATCCGGCGGTTACGGCTCTGCAACCAGTTATAGGCAAGCACAGCAGGCACAGCCACGAGCAGACCAATCGCGGTCATGATCAGGGCTTCACCAACCGGACCTGCGACCTTGTCGATCGAAGCCGAGCCGGCGAGACCGATGTTGATCAGGGCGCGATAGATACCGATCACCGTGCCGAGCAGGCCGATGAACGGTGCGGTTGCGCCGACCGATGCGAGGAACGGCAGACCGCCCGCAAGTTTGGCATTGATCGAGTCTTCCGACGACTGCAGCGAACCGTGCAGGTAATCATGCGCTTCGCGCTGATCGGTCATCTTGGAGTGGTCTTCATCGGCTTTCAGGGCGTCGTCGACAATCTGGCGCCATGCGCTGTTCTTGTCGAGCTTGGTCGCGCCGTCCTTCAGGCTCGGAGCCTTCCAGAAATTGGTGCGGACGCCTTTGTACTGCTTCATGATCTTGTTCTGCTCGAGCAGCTTGGTGATCAGGATGTAGAACGAACCGATCGACATGATCACGAGGACGCCGAAGATGAACCAGGCGATTGCGCCGCCTTGTTCCATGGCTTCCCAGAAACCGAACTGGTTCTGCGGCGCGGATTCACCGGCAGCAGCTGTAAGAAGATTGATAATCATTTGCGAGATCCTCTCGAAAATAAGAAAAATTGAAAATCCGGTTACTCAGGCAACTGCCAGCGCACCGATTGTGAATAGGTGCCCACGACTTCGTCGCCATTCCCGTCAGTCGCGGGGCGGAAACGTGCACGACGTTGCATGTTCTTGCACGTCGCATCATCCAACTGCGAATGTCCGCTCGAGCGGGTCACCTGGCAGCTTTGAACACGGCCATTGGTTCCCACAGTCAGACGTACCGAAGTAACGCCTTCCTGCTCTTCACGAATGGACCGCGAAGGATAGTCGTTCGTCGTCACCCAACGGCCCGGATTGCCACGCGGCGTCGGATCCTTCGGCTGGAAAGCCGGAGGCGGAGGCGGTGGTGGGGCAGGTGGTGCCACAGGCGCAGCCGGAGGAATTCGCAAAGCCGGTGGTGACGGCGGTGGAATATTTGGCTGGGTCTGAATCTGCGGCGGTGCCGGCGCGATATTGATCGGTGGCGGCGGTGCCACCGGCGGTGGTGGTGCCGTTTCCGGAATCTCTTCCGGGGGGGGCGGCTCGTCTTCAGGTGGTGGCGGCTCCTCGATATCAACCGTCGTTACCCGCTCGATGACCTTAACGGCCGCTTCGTAGGCAAGTCCGGTGATGAGCACGTAGCCGATCACGACGTGAATAAGAGCAACGATGACAATGGCAATCACTCGATTGCCGCTCATCTGTTGGTCAGCGTAGGCCATGCAGTCGCATCACTCCGTCAGCGCCGGTTTACCCGGCTTCTAATGTCCGGCGG
Organism: Parerythrobacter jejuensis; assembly: GCF_039536765.1. Lineage (NCBI taxonomy): Bacteria > Pseudomonadati > Pseudomonadota > Alphaproteobacteria > Sphingomonadales > Erythrobacteraceae > Parerythrobacter > Parerythrobacter jejuensis. The sequence goes on along the minus strand of NZ_BAAAZF010000001.1, from coordinate 1,751,154 downwards.
CTGCACCGGACGGCGATCCTTCAATCCATCGCAGGAAGCGCGCGGAAAGTCGAATCGACACTTAGAGTCGATACGGCGCTCCCCAAGCACCCTGGATGCATTTGTTCCGGGAAATTGTCTCTCTCCAGCCCCGGAGCGGAGGGCTTTAGCTAGGATGTATGACGCGCGCAAACGCTTTATCGGTTAAGGGATGATTCACGCCGCACAGGCATGGGATACTTGCGAAAATCCTGCGCAGTATTCCGAGTCGGGCAGGACGAAGGAGACTATCCTGATGATCGCGATTCGCCAGTCTTGCCTGATTGCCGTGGGCCTTTTTGCCCTGGCGGCGGGGCATCCCGCCCACGCCCAATCTGCCTTTCCCACTGCGGAAGCAGGCGCCACCTGGGCTGATCTGGCTGATCTTGCGGATGCATCGGATCTGGTCGTGCGCGCGAAGGTGAAGAAGCAAGCGATCGTTCCGGCCGAGCGTGCGCGCGGCGTCGCGCCGGGCAATGTGCGCCTGTATGTCGAAGCGGAAACGCTCGCGCTGATTGCCGGCACGGTACCAGTGGGCGAATCACTGCGTTACCTCGTCGACCTGCCGCTTGATTCGCGTGGCAAACCGCCCAAGCTGAAGCGGTTGGAAGTCTTGCTGTTTGCACGGCCTGTGCCAGGGCGGACCGGTGATGTTCAGCTGGTCGCGCGCGATGCCCAAATGCTGTGGAGCGAGCCGCTGGAAGCACGCTTGCGTCCGATTCTTTCTGCCTTTGCCGAGCGTGATGCCGCGCCTGAGCTGGCCGGCATTCGCGATGCGTTGTCTGTCAGAGGAAATTTGTCGGGCGAATCGGAAACGCAGTTTTTTCTCGATACGACGGATGGCGAACCGCTGGCGATGAGTGTGGTCCGACGGCCGGGGATGGCCCCTGCATGGGGCGTTTCCTATTCCGAAATCGTCGATCAGGCCGTGAGCGTTCCGCAGCGTGAAACACTGGCCTGGTACCGGCTTGCCTGCTTCCTGCCTGCTGTCTTGCCGGGACCCGCCAATCTATCCCGTGATCCGGCGAATCGTGCACAGGCTTCGGAAGATTACCGCTTTGTGATGGGCAGCCTCGGCCCGTGCGACCGCAACCGCACGCCGCCGCAAGGCTGATGACTGCTACATGTGCCAATTCTCAAGGGCAGCTAGCAGCGATACAAGATTAAGTGGTTCCGTCCTTGCCCTGCGCCCCGCTAGAGGCATCGACCATGACACAATCATTTCGACACCGTTTCCGTGTGCGCTATGCCGAAGTTGACCCGCAGGGTGTGGTCTTCAATTCGCGCTATCTCGAATATGCCGACATATTGGTGACCGAATATTGGGAAGCAGCAGGCCTTCATGTTGCAGGCGAGGACTCTCTGGAATTCCACGTCGCGCAAGCCAATGTGACGTTCAAGAAACCGATCCGGCTGCGCGAATGGGTCGAAGGCCGTGCTGTGACAACGCGGATCGGCAATTCTTCGATGGCCCAGCGGATCGAGCTGCATGGCGAAGGCGGTGCAGAGGATCTTCGCGCGGCCATCGACCTGGTCCAGGTGCATGTCGATCTGGAGACCGGCATGCCTGTTCCCATTCCTAACCGGGTCCGGGGCCTCTTCGCCGATACGCTGGTGGCGGCATGACCGGTCTGGACCGAAAACCGCTACGGCTGGCGATTGCCGGGCTCGGGACTGTCGGTGCCGGTGTTATCCGGTTGCTGGAAGAAAACCGCGCTTTGGTCGAAGCCCGGGCCGGCAGGCCCATCACCATCGCAGCCGTCAGTGCACGCGACCGGACGAAGGATCGCGGCGTCGACCTGTCGGGCTTTGCCTGGTGCGACGACATGGCCGAAATGGCCAAGCGTGACGATGTCGATGTGGTGGTAGAGCTGGTTGGCGGGTCCGATGGCCCGACGCTCGCCCTGGCCCGCGATACGCTGGCCGCGGGAAAAGGCCTGGTGACGGCCAACAAGGCGATGATCGCCCATCACGGCATGGAATTGGCGGGCACGGCCGAGACGAATGGCGCCGGGCTGCGTTTCGAAGCCGCTGTCGCAGGTGGTATCCCGGTGGTGAAGGGGCTTCGCGAAGGCGCCTCCGCCAATGCGATCGACCGCGTCTACGGAATCCTCAACGGGACCTGCAATTACATCCTCACCGCGATGGAAAGCTCCGGCGCAGATTTCGGCGAAACCCTGGCCGATGCGCAACGGCTTGGCTTCGCCGAGGCTGATCCGGCTTTCGATATCGATGGCGTGGATGCGGCCCACAAGCTGGCGATTCTGGCGGCTCTGTCGTTCGGCGCACAGATCGATTTCGAAAGCGTCGAGATCGATGGCATCCGACGGGTGCGGGCGGCCGATATCGCGCAGGCTGACGCGCTTGGCTATGTTGTGCGACTGATCGGTGTGGCCGACGTGGAGCAATCCACCGCAGGCCCCCGCATGCTCCAGCGCGTGCGACCATGCCTGGTCGCAAAAGATCATCCGCTTGCGCCAATCGATGGCCCGACCAACGCGGTAGTCGCGGAAGGGAATTTTTCGGGCAGGCTGCTGTTCCAGGGTGCCGGGGCAGGTGACGGTCCGACGGCAAGCGCTGTCGTTGCCGATCTGATCGATTTGGCGCGCGGCGATGCGGGCGCAGCGTTCTCTGTGCCGACGCAGCAGTTGGTCGCAATGCCCAAGGCGGATTCGGGTGCACGCGAAAGCCGCTCCTATATCCGCTTCACGGTCGCGGACCGGCCCGGCGTCCTGGCAGAGATTACTGCGGCGATGCGCGATGCGGGGGTGTCGATCCAGAGCCTGATCCAGGAAGGCGAAGCGGACGGGGCCGACGGCGTGCTGGTGGCGATGGTCACCCATCAGGGGCCGGTGCGCAATGTGCGTGCAGCGATAGAGATGCTTGCTGGCAGCGACAGCCTGACCGACGATCCACTGATCATGCCAATCCTGCGCAGCTGATTGCCACCCTAAGGACCGGGCTTCTTCTCACCTTTTGCAATCTTGTCGGCGTCGGAGCCCTCGGGCGCTTCGGGCAAGGCTGTAATATCGAAATAGTAGACCGGTGGCGGCGGGCAATTCACGCCTTTGATGCAGCCTGAAACAGTCGCCTTGCCTGTGAAGATGCCGGGGCCAGCGACGTTGGGGGGATCGCCCTCCCATTTCAGGTGTGAATCATCGCCTTCGTCAAGGCTCGACCGTACACGAAACTGCGATTGCTCTTCCAGCTCCGCACAGACCACGATCTCGTTGCCAATTGGGTCGTCGCATTCGACCCGTTTCGGCGGGTCGGGCGGCGGCGGGCCGTATTCTTCTTTCGCTTCTTCCAGCACCTGTTCGGCGGTTGGCGATGGATTTCCCGATTGCTGGGCAGCTAGCGGCATGTGCAGCACAAGTGTGGCCAGAACCCCCGCACGTATCGACAATACCCCACTCCCCGTCTAATCCGCCGCCCAAACGCACCAGAGGGACTGAATTCGCCATGAACACATCCACAAAGACTGCCGCCAGCTCGGTTCTCGACCGGGTCCTCGTGCTGGAGATGGTCCGGGTGACCGAAAAGGCCGCCATTGCCGCCTCTAGCCTGATCGGGCGCGGCGACGAGAAGGCCGCCGACGCAGCCGCAGTGGAAGCCATGCGCGAGGCGTTCGACGAACTCTATATGGACGGCACCGTGGTAATCGGAGAAGGCGAGCGCGACGAAGCCCCGATGTTGTATATCGGCGAGAAAGTTGGCGGCGCACCCGGCAAGGGCCCCAAGATCGATATCGCGCTGGACCCGCTGGAAGGCACCACCATTACGGCCAAGGCCGGGCCCAATGCGCTTGCCGTGCTGGCTGCAGCAGAAGAGGGCAACCTGCTCAACGCGCCGGACACCTATATGGACAAGCTCGCGGTCGGCCCCGGTTATCCCGAGGGCGTTATCGATCTGGCCAAATCGCCGACCGAAAATGTCGAGGCAGTCGCCAAGGCCAAAGGCGTGGAGCCGCAGGACATTATCGTCTGCGTGCTCGATCGCCCGCGCCATGCCGACCTGATTGCCGAACTTCGGGGCCTTGGATGCGGCGTCGTGCTGATCGGCGACGGTGACGTTGCCGGCGTGATCGCGGTGACCGACGAAGACACCACGATCGACATGTATATGGGACAGGGCGGAGCGCCCGAAGGCGTGCTCGCCGCGGCAGCGCTGCGCTGTGTTGGCGGCCAGTTCAACGGGCGCCTCGTTTTCCGCAATGACGACGAGAAGGCTCGTGCCCGGAAATGGGGCATTGCCGATGCGGATTTTGACCGGATCTACAAGCTGGAAGATTTGGCCAAGGGAGACTGCATTTTTGCCGCCACCGGCGTCACTTCGGGCTCGCTCCTCGACGGGGTCAAACGCAAGCGCGGTGGTGTAATGACCACCGAAAGCGTTGTCATGCGGGCCTCCAGCGGCACGGTTCGGTGGATCAGGGGCGAACACCGTACATAAGCGCGATCTCGCTTTTCCCAAAACCGGACTAAAACTCCGCATCGCCATGTTCCCAAGCGCCGGAGGTGCGGCTAATCCTGCGCGCCTACCGAGTCGCACAAGTGGCTCTTGTATGACTGGGGACAGCTTTCATGAAAATCATGGCCGGCAATTCCAATTTGCCGCTCGCCCGGGCGATTGCCGCCTATCTCGAAATTCCGCTGACCGATGCCAGCGTGCGCCGGTTCGCAGATGAAGAAATCTTCGTCGAGATCCATGAGAATGTGCGCGGTGAGGATGTGTTTCTGGTTCAGTCGACCAGCTTTCCGGCCAATGACAATTTGATGGAGCTGCTGATCGGGATCGATGCGCTGCGCCGCGCTTCGGCCCGCCGGATCACTGCTGTCGTGCCCTATTTCGGTTATGCACGGCAAGACCGGAAGCCAGGCCCGCGGACCCCGATCTCGGCCAAGCTGGTTGCCAACCTGATTACCGAGGCGGGTGCTGATCGTGTCCTCTCGGTCGATCTGCATGCGGGCCAGATCCAGGGCTTTTTCGATATACCCACGGACAACCTTTATGCAGCGCCAGTAATGGCGGCGGATATTCAGGCGCGCTATGGCGACCAGGACCTGATGGTTGTGTCGCCCGACGTTGGCGGCGTGGTGCGTGCGCGGGCCTTGGCCAAGCGGCTCGACAATGCGCCGTTGGCAATCGTCGACAAACGCCGCGACCGCCCTGGCGAAAGCGAAGTCATGAACATCATCGGCGATGTGAAGGGGCGGCATTGCATTCTGATTGACGACATTATCGATTCGGGCGGGACGCTGTGCAACGCGGCACAGGCTTTGCTCGACCAGGGCGCCAAGTCGGTGGCAGCTTACATCACACATGGAGTGCTTTCCGGCGCTGCCGTGTCCCGCGTCGATAGTTCGGCGCTGACAGAGCTGGTGATTACCGACACGATCGGCGCCACGGATGCAGCTTCGGATTCGGACCGTATTCGGTATCTTACGATTGCGCCGCTGATCGGTGAAGCCGTGCGCCGCATCGCCGATGAAAGCTCGGTCAGCTCGCTCTTCGACTAGGCTGCGATTACGCCGCCAGGGGTCTGAATGGCTCGCGCATCCACGGGCGAATGGCGTCCGGTGCGATCCGGTTTAGCAGCTCGAGACGCCGCGCCTGACGGATCTCGAGGCTTAGCGTCAGCAAGGGCTGGCGATTGTTCATGAATTGCTGGGGGCTACGGCCAAACAGCGCGGTAAAATCGCGGATCTGGTGGGACTGGTCAAAATAGCGGAGCAGGAATTCCTGCTCCTCGTCCTTGTCTGCGACACCGCACATACGGGCGGCGAGATCCAGCGTGCGGGCGCGGCGCAGAACCTGTTTGGGAGAAAGGCCGAAATCGCGCTTGCAGATGCGCTGCATGCGTCGCGGCGCGATGCCTTCCCGCTCGCAGAAATCGCCAGGGGACATATTGGGATCAGCGAAAGCTGCCGCCTCCAATTGCTGCGCAATCCGCTCGGGCTTCGGCGCTCCGCGCGCGGCAATTTCGGAACGTAGCCAGTCCTCGATCCGTTCCAGCCATTCCTCGGGCGTGATGCCATTCTCGTATAGCCCGGTTAGCGCATGATCATCGGTGCCAGTCGTACCCAACGGGCGAATCTTGTCGAGCAATGCGCCGTCATTGATGCCCCAAAGCACCCGCATGGCTCCGGGCTTCAGCATGATGCCGGAGACCTTGATCGGCCCGCGGCTGGTCAGTTTCATTGCGACCGAGTGCTGGCCACACAGGAATGACTGGTTACGCCAGTGCAACGCGCCTTCTGCGGTATAGGTGGTCCAATGCGCATCAATAGCGGTCCGGATATAGCCAGCATCGTTGCAAAGATATCCGATCGAAGCGACGTCCGTGGGGGCATCGGCAATGGCGACCATAACCCGGGAAATCCACGGTTCCAGGTCGGCCGCAGGGGCGCGGTTGACCGACAGCGGAACGCCATCCGGCGTGGCGCCAGTTCGTGGTACGAAAACCGGATATTCGGCCTGTGACGGCATAGTCGTGACGTTGTGTGCCCCCGGGCGCGACCCCATTCAATTGCCTAACGTCACCTGCTGCGAGCTGGCAAGTATGCTTAACATGTTGTGCCCGCATCCCTTTTTATCAGAGTGGGCGTGCGCTCTTGACCATTGTCGCGACCCCGCCCATCGGCACAGGATGAACCTGACTGACCAGATTGCCATTGCCAATCGCCTCGCCGACGCTGCGCGTGATGCCATCCGCCCGCATTACCGTACTGTAACGGCCGAACGGAAATCCGATGCTTCTCCGGTTACGATCGCGGATCGTGCCGCTGAGGAAGAGATGCGCCGTATTCTCAAGGCGGAGGCGGCCCGCGATGGCGTGATCGGCGAGGAATTTGGCGAGGAAGAGGGCGAAACGGGCCGTCAGTGGGTGCTTGATCCGATCGATGGCACCACGGGTTTTCTGGCCGGAAGACCGATCTTTGGCACGCTGATTGCCTTGGTTGATCGCGGTTTCCCGGTTCTGGGCGTAATTGACCAACCGATTCTGGGCGAGCGCTGGATCGGCGTAACCGGTCAGGGCACGACTTTGAACGGCACGCCTGTCAGCACTCGGGTGTGCAAGGAAATGCAAGATGCCACACTCGCGACCACCGGTCCGCATTATTTCAGCCCGGAGGATGGCCAGCGCTTCATGAATTTGGCCGGAGCGACCGATCACCAACGCATGGTGATGGGCGGAGACTGCTACAACTATGCGATGCTCGCCAGCGGCCATCTCGATATGGTGGTTGAGGCGGGCCTCAAACTGCATGATTTCGCAGCCCTGGTACCGGTCGTCGAAGGGGCCGGCGGCGTGATGTCAGACTGGAATGGTGATCCGCTTCATGCAGGGTCGGGTGGTCACGTAATTGCGCTGGGCGATGCGGCGCGGCTGGAAGATGTTGTCGACGCACTGCAATAGCCAGTTCGGCAGGCGACACAGCGCTTGCATTTTCCCGCCATACCGCTAGACGCGCGCACTTCACTGACACGTGATTCATCTTCCGGTCTGGCCGTTAGGGCTGCCAGGGCTGGTTGGACGTGTCTCCGAACCGATATCCGAACAGGAGATGAAAATGCCCAAGCTGAAGACCAAGAGCGGTGTGAAGAAACGCTTCAAGATCACCGCAACCGGCAAGGTCAAGCACGGCGTCGCTGGTAAGCGTCACCGACTGATCAGCCACAATGCCAAGTATATCCGCCAGAACCGCGGCACCACAGTAGCAGCCGATCCGGATGCGAAGACGGTGAAAAAGTGGGCCCCTTACGGGCTCAGCTGAGCACGCACGGTTTTACGGAGTTTAAGATATGCCTCGCATCAAACGCGGCGTGACCACACGCCAGAAACACAAGCGCCTACTCGATCAAGCCAAGGGCTATCGCGGTCGTCGCAAGAACACCATTCGCATTGCGCGCCAGGCCGTCGAAAAGGCTGGCCAGTACGCCTATCGCGACCGCAAGGTTAAGAAGCGCAGCTTCCGCGCCCTGTGGATCCAGCGCATCAACGCAGCGGTTCGCGCCGAAGGCCTGACCTATTCGCAGTTCATGCACGGCGTGAAGCTGGCGGGAATCGAGCTTGACCGGAAAGTCATGGCCGACCTCGCCATGAACGAAGAGGCGGCATTCAAGGCCATTATCGGTCAGGCAAAAGCCGCGCTTCCGGCGTAACCGGTTGCACTTTCGAATCGACCAGAAAGGCGTCGTAGCATCGGCTGCGGCGCCTTTCTGCTATAGCGGGCTCGGCCCGGAGTCGTTTCGCGAGGGAATCTTCGATTGCATATGAGCGCATGTCCTTCCCTAGACTTGAGGTTCTTTGATCCGCCAGCCGCGTTGGCGGATTGCCTGAGCACGATCTACCGATTGGAAGTTGACTTGCCGGAGGGCCAGACGGTCAGCGATTTGCTGCTTCCTGAATGGGGCAATCTGCGCTTCTTCCGTAGCAATCCTCCGGTCGTCGATACAGCAGATGGGCCGCCACTGGACGGATGCCGTTTCCAGGCCACCGGTCCGTCTAGCCGTCCGGTTCCCTTCTCGATCGGTGCGACCAGAGTGTGGGGAATGGGTCTGCTCCCTCTGGGCTGGGCGACCTATGTCGGGGAGCCTGCTTCCGCCTTGGCCGATACCTGCCTCGATGGTTCAACCCACCCGGCCTATTCCCGATTGAGCGGCTTATTGACTGCGTTGGACAATGCAGGGCCGGGCGATGATCAGGAATTCAAGGCCATTTCAGACTATCTGCTAAAAAATGCAGCAATGCCACGCGAAGAACACCGCATCAGGGCGGCGCAGGAAGCAATGGTGGATCCCTACCTTCTCCAGATACCCGACTTCGCAGAACGTGCCGGAGTGAGCACGCGCACTCTTGAGCGTTTGTGCCTGAAATGGTTCGGCTTCACACCCAACGTGGTGTTGCGGCGTCAGCGCCTGATCCGCAGCCTGGCAGCCTTCATGAACGAAGGGAACTCCAGCTGGAGCGAGGCAATCGATCGCCATTACCATGACCAGCCGCATTTTGTGCGCGAGTTTCACTACTTCATGGGCATGAGCCCGACCGAATATGCGGAGCAACCGCATCCGATCATGGACGCATTCATGGGAAACCGGCAACAATCATGGGGTAAGCCAGCTCCATCGCGCGATGCCCCTGAAGACAGTGCGCCACCTCAGGCATAGCATGTGGTATGCTCTGAAATGCCGCAAATCGATTGCGTTATCCGACGTTTCTGACTTACTCAGGTGACAGGGCCGGAAAACGGCACGCACAAGGGGACGGTCGCTGCCGCAGGGTTCGATTTCAATCGACCAACGCTTTTTCGCCATTCCGGACGATTTTTCGGGATGTTTGACGGCTATCACCCGGATCGATGTGACCGTGCATGGCGACCAGGCTATTGCCGACCATATGCAGCCCGAATGGGCCAGCATCCGGTTCTTCGCCAATCCGCCAGTCGATGTCACAGGGCCCGATGGCAGCGTCATCGAGGGCACCCGGGCAATGGCGGCAGGCCCCACCACCGCTCCGACGCAATACCACACTCATGGTGGCAGGCTGTGGGGAATTGGCCTGCTACCGCTGGGCTGGGCCCGGCTGATGCAAGTCGATGCATCGGATATTGCGAACACAGTCGTGGATGCCGCGGCTCATCCGGCATGGTCGAGGTTTGCACCGCTTGCGGACATGCTTTTCCGCGATGGCGCCGATGACGAGCAGGAATACCGCCTGATCGTGCAGCATCTCAGAAGCTTGCATCGGCCGCATCGAGATACCGATCGCATCGTGCAGGCGCACCGTGCACTGGTAGATCACGCAACCGTCAATGTTGCCGAGTTCGCCGCGAAGCTGGACTTGTCGAAGCGAACTCTCGAACGGCTCTGCAACAAGCATTTCGGCTTTCCGCCAGCCGTGCTCCTGCGCCGCCAGAGGCTGATGCGGAGCCTGATGGATTACATGCTTTCGACCGACCGGAAATGGAGTGAGGTGATCGATGGCAGCTACCATGACCAGGCCCATTTCGTGCGAGAATTCCATTCCTTTATGGGGATGTCCCCGCGGGACTATGCCGCGCTCGATACGCCTATTCTGGACGCGTTGATCCGGCAGCGATCGGAGCTCAAAGGCGCTGCCACCCAAACACTCGAAGGCCCCGACGGCTAGGGGATCAACGCCCTGCTGGGGCAACCTCTTGGCACAGCTTCAGCTAGCGCGCTGCCATCATGCCGACTTAATCCATTGATTGATGCTACCTGTCAGGTAGAAAGGGGTTGGGCCGTCAATACTGTGAAAACACGACTGTTTTTTGCAACGGGGAGGTTGCACCATGCAAAACATCGCGTTTGATGCGCCCGCTGTGACGATCCGGTTTGTGATGCCCGGACCACAGCTTGCCCCGTTTGTGACGACACTCTACCACATGCAAATCGGCTCGGTGCGCGACGGTTATCTGGAAGATTGGCTGCATCCTGAGTGGGCCAATCTGCGGTTCCGCAACCAGACCCCACTTGAAGCCGGCATCGGCGATTCCCCGCTTTGTTCAGTCCCTGAAGTCGTGATGACAGGTCCCACCAGCATGTGCACACGGTTCCGGGCGCGGCAGGGAAGATTCTGGGGTGTGGGCTTGCTGCCGTTGGGATGGACCAAATTCTGCTCCGCCAATGCATCGGATCACCGTGACAGGTTTTGCGATGCGACCAATGATCCGAAGCTGGCGGAGATTGCAGCAGTAGGAGATGGCCTGTTCCGCGCAGATGGCGACATTCATGCCGAGGCCGAAATGCTCCAGCGAAGGCTCGGCCGCTTGCTTGACCGCCCGGTTGCGGGTGAAGACCGCATCAGCAAAGTGAATGCGGCCCTAGTCGACCCCGAAGTGACGTCGGTCAGCGAATTTGCCGATCATACCGCGATGACACCCCGCACGCTGGAGCGGCTGTGCAAGCGCGTCTTTGGCTTCCCGCCCAAGCTGCTCTTGCGGCGGCAGCGGTTCTTGCGCAGCCTGTCACGCTATATGCTTGACCCTTCGCTCAGCTGGATATCGAGCCTCGACCATGGCTATCACGATCAGGCTCATTTCGTACGTGACTTCCATCGCTTCATGAAAATGAGCCCATCAGCCTATTCCAGGCTGGAGCACCCCATCCTGATGGCGGCCATGCGCGGCAGGATGGAAGCGGCGGGCGAGGCGATGCAGGCGCTTCACCGGCCGGCCGATGCATAAGGCGCGATTGGGGCGCGATTGGGGCTTGGGATGCGCCTCACTCCCCGCTAGAGGCCTCACCACACAGCATAGATGATGTCCGGGCCGGGCAGGATTGATCATGAGCACGATTGACGAACTGAAGAACACCGCGCTGGAGCGGATTGCGGCGGCAGCCGACGCAGATGCGCTGGAAGCATTGCGGGTCGAGTATCTCGGCAAGCAGGGCTCGATCTCGGCATTGCTCAAGACTTTGGGCAAGATGACGCCGGAGGAACGCCAGACTGAAGGGCCCAAGATTCAGGGGGCACGGACTGCAGCAGCAGACGCGATCACGGCTCGCAAAGAAGCATTCGACAATGCCGCGCTCGAAGCCGAACTCGCCACGCAGACACTCGATCTGACCTTGCCCGGCCCGCAAACTCCGGCGGGCTCGATCCATCCGGTGAGCCAGGTGATGGATGAGCTGGCCGAGATTTTTGCTGATCTCGGATTTGCCGTCGCCACCGGCCCGGAAGTCGAGGACGAATGGCACAATTTCACCGCGCTCAACATGGCCGAAACGCATCCGGCCCGCGCCATGCATGACACTTTCTATTTCCCCGACCGGGACGGTGATGGCAACCGCATGTTGTTGCGCACCCACACTTCGCCGGTCCAGATTCGTGCCATGAAGGCCGAGGGGGCGCCGATCCGGATTATTGCACCCGGCCGTGTCTATCGTAGTGACAGCGATGCGACGCACACGCCGATGTTCCATCAGATTGAAGGTCTGGTGGTCGATCGCGACATCCATCTTGGCCATCTCAAATGGACTCTCGAGACGTTCCTCAAGGCCTATTTCGAACGTGATGATATCGTCTTGCGGCTGCGCCCGTCCTACTTTCCGTTCACCGAACCGAGCGTGGAAGTCGATGTCGGCTACCGGCAGGAAAGCGGGCGCCGGGTTGTCGGTGGCTCGGGCGATGATGATGGCCATCAATGGATGGAGTTGCTTGGCAGCGGTATGGTCAATCGCCGTGTCATCGAGATGGCCGGGCTCGATCCAGACCGGTGGCAGGGATTCGCGTTCGGCGTAGGTGTCGATCGCCTGGCCATGCTGAAATACGGCATGAATGATCTGCGCGCCTTCTTCGATGGCGACCAGCGCTGGCTGTCGCATTACGGTTTCTCGGCCTTCGATCAGCCCACCTTGTCGGGCGGTGTAGGAGCGAGCGCATGAAGTTCTCGATCACATGGCTCAAGGATCACCTCGAGACCGACGCTAGTCTCGCCGAAATCGCCGAGGCGTTGAACCGTATCGGTCACGAGGTCGAGGGCATCGAAGATCCGGCAGAACGCCTGGCGGGATTCCGGGTGGCAAAAGTGCTGGCCGCTGAAAAGCATCCCGATGCCGACAAGCTCCAGGTTCTGTCCGTCGACACGGGCGAAGGCGATCCGCTGCAAGTCGTTTGCGGCGCGCCCAACGCGCGAGCCGGTATGAAAGGTGTCCTCGGTTTGCCGGGTGCGACAGTTCCGTCAAATGGGATGCAATTGCGCAAGAGCGCCATTCGCGGTGTCGAGAGCAACGGCATGATGTGCTCCGTGCGCGAGCTGGAGCTGGGCGACGAGCATGACGGCATTATCGAACTGCCCGAGGATGCAACCGTGGGCCACAGCTTTGCCGATTATTCCGGCTCTTCGCCGGTCCTCGATGTTGCGATTACGCCGAACCGGCCCGATTGCATGGGCGTCTACGGGATTGCCCGTGACTTGGCGGCGGCAGGTCTGGGCACGTTGAAGCCGATTGCGACGCCTGACTTTGCTGCAAGCGGCGCGTGCCCGGTGGAAATCCGGACTGACGATGCTGACGGTTGTCCGGCATTTTATGGCCGGGTGATCAAAGGGGTCACCAACGGGCCATCACCCGATTGGCTGCAGCAGCGCCTGACCAGCGCCGGGCAACGCCCGATCTCGCTGCTGGTCGACCTCACCAACTATCTGATGCTCGCCTATGGCCGGCCGGCCCACGCCTATGATCTGGCCAAGCTGACCGGTGCCGTCGTGGCGCGCCGGGCGCAAGATGGCGAGCGAGTGCTGGCGCTCAACGAGAAGACGTACGCACTCGATTCGAGCATGACCGTGATCGCCGATGATAGCGGGGTGCACGACATTGCCGGGATCATGGGTGGCGAAGATTCCGGCGTGACCGATAGTACGACCGATGTCCTTCTCGAGATCGCCTATTTCGACCCCGAGCGGATCGGGGTAACGGGCCGCAAACTGGGCCTGGCCTCGGATGCCCGCACGCGCTTCGAACGGGGCGTTGATCCGGAATTCCTCGATGCGGGCCTTGATCTATTGACCGGGCTGATTGTCGAATTGGCTGGCGGTGAACCAAGCGAAACGGTGCGGGCAGGTACGGCGCCGACTGACGCGATGACGCTTACCTTCGATCCCGCGCTGGTAGCCAAGCTCGGCGGAGTCGAGGTTGGCGTTCCAGAGCAACGCGCCATCCTGATCGGGCTGGGCTTCGTCGTGGACGAGAACTGGAACGTCACCGTTCCATTGCGTCGCCACGATATCGAAGGTACGGCTGACCTGGTCGAAGAGATCGTGCGCATCCACGGGCTCGACAAGGTCGCAAGCGTGCCGCTGCCGCGTCCAGATGGCGTCGCCCAGCCAACGGCGACGCCGCAGCAGGCGATGGAGCGAAAGCTGCGCCGCGCTGCAGCCGCTAGCGGCCTCAACGAAGCGATCACCTGGTCGTTCATCTCCGAAGAGCAGGCCGCTCTTGTCGGCGGCGGGCGCTGGTCGCTCGAAAATCCGATCAGCGAAGACATGAAGGTCATGCGGCCTTCGCTGCTGCCGGGCCTGTTGTCCGCCGTGCAACGCAATCTCGACCGCGGGGCATCATCGGTCCGCTTGTTCGAGATCGGGCGGCGCTATCTCGAAAGCGGCGAGCATCCCACGCTGGTGTGCTTGCTGGCTGGAGAAAAGCATGCGCGAAGCTGGGACGGTGGCAAGCCTGCACACTTCGATGCGTTTGATGCCAAAGCCCTTTGTCTCAGCCTATTGGAGGCTGCCGGTGCGCCGGTTGGCAATCTGATGGTTATGGGCGAAGCAGGCGATGTCTATCACCCTGGCCAGTCAGCGACGCTACGGCTGGGGCCGAAGAAGCGCATCGCCAGCTTCGGCATGCTGCATCCTTCAACGCTCAAGGCAATCGACGTCGATGTGCCGGTCGCTGCGTTGGGCATTCACCTCGACGAGATTCCGGCGAAGAAGAACGCGAGCTTCGCCCGTTCCTCTTACGCGCCGCCGGCGTTGCAGGCCGTGACTCGCGACTTCGCATTCCTGGTTCCCGATGATCTTGCTGCTGCCGATCTGGTTCGCGCGACCAGGGGTGCAGACAAGAAGAACGTGGTGGACGCCCGCGTCTTCGACGTTTTCGCAGGCCAAGGCGTTCCAGAAGGCAAGAAATCGATCGCAATCGAAGTCATGCTGCAGCCGCAGGACCAAAGCTACAAGGATGCAGAACTGAAGGCGATTTCAGACGCGGTCGTTGCCGCTGTCGCCAAGCTGGGAGCGGAATTGCGCGGCTGACCCGCGCGCCGAAACGCCATGTCCAATCGCCGTACTTTCGCGATCATCTCGCACCCCGATGCGGGTAAGACCACGCTGACCGAGAAGTTGCTGCTGCAAGGCGGCGCGATCCATTTGGCTGGAGAGGTCAAGGCAAGGGGGCAGGCGCGGCGGGCGCGCTCGGACTGGATGAAGATCGAGCAGCAACGCGGAATCTCGGTCACCAGCTCGGTGATGACGTTCGAGCGTAACGGCGTGACCTTCAACCTGCTCGATACGCCGGGCCACGAAGACTTTTCGGAAGACACTTATCGCACGCTGACGGCGGTCGATTCGGCCATCATGGTGATCGATGCGGCCAAGGGTATCGAGCCACAGACGCGCAAATTGTTCGAGGTGTGTCGTCTGCGAAGCGTGCCGATCATCACTTTCGTCAACAAGGTGGACCGCGAAGGACGGCCTGTGTTTGTGTTGCTGGACGAAATTGCCGACATGCTCGCGCTCGATGTCAGTCCGCAAATGTTTCCGATCGGGATGGGCGGTCAGTTCGAGGGTATTCTCGACTACGCCAGCGGGTCGGTCGCGCGCCCGGAAGGGCCGAGCAAGGAATTCCAGGGCCAGCGGGACGCAAGCCCCGAGCTGCCTGAGGAATTTGCTGAAGAGGCGGAGCTGGCGCAGGTCGGCTATCCCGAATTCGATCTCGACGCGTATCGCAATGGCGACCTGACGCCGGTTTATTTCGGGTCGGCACTCAAGAATTTCGGCGTGACAGAATTGATCGAAGCGATTGCCAAATACGCGCCGCCGCCGCGCCCGCAGCCTGCCGGAGACGAACAAATCAGCCCGGAGCGGGACGAGGTGACCGGCTTCATCTTCAAGGTGCAGGCCAATATGGACCCGAACCACCGCGACCGGATTGCCTTCATGCGGCAGGTCTCGGGCACGTTCAAACGCGGCATGAAGCTGACGCCGAGTGGATTGGGCAAACCCATTGCCGTCCATTCGCCAATCCTGTTTTTCGCGCAGGATCGGGAGATTGCCGACACTGCGGAGGCGGGCGATATTATCGGCATCCCTAACCACGGTACGCTGCGGGTGGGCGATACGCTGAGCGAGAAGAACGAGGTGCGCTTCACCGGCCTACCCAATTTCGCTCCAGAAATTTTGCGCCGGGTGCAATTGAAGGACCCGACCAAGACCAAGCAATTGCGCAAGGCGTTGGACGACCTTTCTGAGGAGGGCGTGATTCAGGTGTTCTACCCGGAACTGGGCGCGCAGCACATTGTCGGCGTGGTCGGGCAATTGCAGCTCGAAGTGCTCGTTTCGCGCTTGTCGGCAGAGTATAAGGTCGAGGCTGGTCTTGAAGCGGCGCCGTTCGCCACCGCGCGCTGGGTGACCGGCGAGCAAAAGGCGCTCGATGAATTCGAGGGCTTCAACCGGGCGAACCTGGCAAAGGACCGCGACGGCGATCTGGTGTTCATGGCCAAGAGCCCGTGGGATGTGAATTACCAGCAGGAAAAGAACCCGGACCTGACCTTCTCTGCCACAAAGGAACGGTGACAAGCAGCCGATGCGGCTCTAGCGTCGCCAGCATGGCAGAATTCTTCGAAGAACTGGGCGATGCCCATATCGGAATGATCGCGAAGCAACCGGTCTTCTTTGTTGCGACAGCGGCGCCGGATGCGCGGATCAATCTCAGTCCGAAAGGCTATGATGCTTTTCGCGTCCTCGGCCCCAAACAGGTGGCGTATCTGGATCTGGGTGGATCGGGTAACGAGACTCACGCCCACCTGGCGGCTGATGGCCGGATCACGATCATGTTCTGCAATTTCGAGCAGCCGGCGCTGATCCTGCGGATCTATGGCAAGGGGCGCCCGGTGCTGCCGCAAGATGCCGAGTGGGACGAAGTGGCGAGCCAATTCACCCTCTTGCCCGGCACACGACAAATCTTCGTGATCGATATCGAAGCTGTCCAGAGCAGTTGCGGCTGGGGTGTGCCGCTGATGTCGCTTGACGCGGAACGCACGACCTTGCTGAAGGCCCATTCCAAACTGGATCCTGAGGCGTGGATGGAAAAGACCAAAGGCAGAACTCAGAGCATAGACGGTCTGCCAACGCGGCCAACCGATCGCTATATCGAAGGTGCTCCCGGGACGCGTCCTGACTAACCGTGCAAATCACGGTCGCCAGCTACAATATTCACAAGGCGGTCGGTACGGATCGGAAGCGTGACCCTGCGCGCATCCTGAATGTCCTGCGCGAAATCGATGCTGATGTCATCGCCTTGCAGGAAGCGGATATGCGGTTCGGTCAGCGGGCAAGCGTCCTGCAGCGGGCAGCGCTGGACGATACGCCGTGGAAAGTGGTTCCGGTCGCCAAGCGTCCGCGATCAATCGGATGGCACGGCAATGCTCTGCTCGTGCGCCGCGAGATGAATGTTCTCGACAGCGAGGCCCTCGATTTGCCGATGCTGGAACCGCGCGGGGCAGCCTGCGCAGATATCGGCAATGGTTCAGGGGCCTTCCGCGTGGTCGGTGCCCATCTCGATCTTAGCGGTGTTCGCAGGTCGGATCAGATTCGCGCCATCCTCGATCATCTCCACCGTGCACATCCCGATATGCCGGAGATCATGCTGGGCGATTTCAATCAATGGTCTGCGCGCAGCGGAGCCATGCGACAGTTTGACGAGAACTGGCTGGCCTTGTCGCCAGGGCCGAGTTTTCCGAGTGGTCGGCCGATTGCCAGGCTCGACCGGCTCGTTTTCTCGCCGCACTGGAAGCTGCTCAATCACGGCGTTCATCACAGCGCGCTTGCATCGCGGGCATCGGACCATCTGCCCGTCTGGGCCACAGTGCGACTGCCCAATTTGTAATCACTGATGAATTTTTAAGCATATTGGATCGGCTCTCCGGCCTTGGGATCGGCTGATTCCTGCCCTTTTGCCGATTGGCACACCTCTTGCTGCACATGCGAACACCGGGATGGTCCCGGCATTGCACAAGGGGGGAATGATGAAATTCATCATCGCCGTGATCAAACCATTCAAGCTCGACGAAGTGCGTGAGGCACTCGGCGGGATCGGCGTCGCCGGTATGACTGTGTCCGAAGTCAAAGGCTTCGGCCGACAGAAAGGCCAGACCGAGATTTACCGCGGAGCCGAATACTCGACCAACATGCTACCCAAGGTGAAGTTGGAAATTGCCGCCAGCGATGACCTGGCAGCGCAAGTGGTCGAAACCATCCAGACAACCGCAGGAACCGAAGCAATCGGCGACGGCAAGATTTTCGTGCTCGATCTTGCGAGCGCAACCCGCATCCGCACCGGCGAGACCGGTGAGACAGCATTGTGATGCCGGCGACATCGAAATCAGGGGAAATCCAGATGATCCGCACTCTACTTCGCAGCGCAGGCGCGCTGGCCGTTACCGGCCTCGCCTCCACCGCTGCCTTCGCACAGGAGGCTGCCGAAGCGGCCGCAGCCGTGCCCAATCCCGGCAACAATGCCTGGATGATGACCGCAACCGTTCTCGTCCTGCTCATGATCCTTCCGGGACTGGCGTTGTTCTATGGCGGCCTAACCCGCTCCAAGAACATGCTCTCCACCATGACCCAGATCGGTGCGACCGCCGCGTTGGCGATGATCGTGTGGGTCATGTGGGGCTTCAGCCTGGCTTTCGGTTCGACCAGCTATGAAGGCACGCTGGGCCTCTTCATCAGTGGTGGTAGCTATTTCCTCTCTGGCATGGATGCCAGCACGACAGCGGCGACCTTCACTGACGAAGTGATCAGCGAGTATGTCTTCGTCAGCTTCCAGATGACCTTCGCCGCGATTACTGCGGCGCTGATCCTGGGCGCCACCGCAGAGCGTATGAAGTTCAGCGCAGTCATGGCGTTCGTGCCGATCTGGCTGACGATTGTCTATTTCCCGATCGCACACATGGTGTGGGCCGGTGGCGGCCTGTTGTTTGAAGACGGCGCCCTCGATTTCGCTGGCGGAACTGTGGTGCACATCAATGCCGGTGTATCGGGCCTTGTCCTCGCTTACCTCCTCGGGAAGCGTCGCGGCTATCCCGCCGAACCGATGCCGCCGCACTCCCTCACGATGACGATGGTAGGCACTGGCCTGCTGTGGGTTGGCTGGTTCGGTTTCAACGCCGGTTCCGCTCTCGAGGCTGACGGCTTTGCCGGTCTCGCCATGATCAACACCTTCGTCGCAACGGCTGCCGGCGCTCTGGCCTGGATGGTGCTGGAGCGTCTCGCGGGCCACAAGGGCTCGGCCCTCGGCTTCTGCTCAGGCGTCATCGCCGGCCTCGTCGCGGTGACCCCTGCCGCAGGCAATAGTGGTCCGTTCGGCGCCATCCTGCTCGGTATTGCGTCCTCGGCCGTCTGCTACTTCGCCGTCACCAAGGTCAAGGCGAAGTTCGGCTATGATGACTCGCTCGATGCTTTCGGCATCCACGGCGTGGGCGGCATTGTTGGCGCGATCGGCACCGCGATTGTCTACCAGCCGTTTCTCGGCGGACCTGGCGATGGTTCGACCGGTGTGGTCGAACAGCTCGGCATCCAGACATACGGTGTCTTGGTCACGATCGCCTGGGCCGGCCTTGGCACCCTGATCGCTGCCTTCATTGTCAAAGCACTGATCGGCCTGCGCGTCTCCGAAGAGACCGAAGTCGACGGGCTCGATATCTCCGAACACGGAGAGCGTGCCTACAACTAACACCCGAATTGGCGGGCCGGGAGCATCCTCTCCCGTTCCCGGTCCGCCAATCTTTGTTCCTCCTGCGAACAACACCTTCAAAGGGCCGGAGCATAGCGCTCCGGCCCCTTTTTTCGTCTTATTGGTCGTTACTCGGCGGCGAGGATGAAATCGGCGCAGCGTTCGCCGATCATGATACTCGGAGCATTGGTGTTGCCCGAGACAATCTTGGGCATCACAGAGGCATCGGCGATCCAGAGCCCCTCGACCCCGCGCGCTTTCAGCCTCGTATCTACTACAGCACCATCGTCGGCCCCCATCCGGCAGGTGCCGACGGGGTGATAGACTGTATCCGCGCGGTCGCGGATCAGCTCGTCGAGCTGAGCATCATCATTGAGGTCGATCGGATGGCGGTCGGTAGGACCGTATTCCGCCAGCGCGGGCGCATCGGCAATCCGGTGTGACAGGCGGATCCCCTCACGCAAGGTGGCGATATCGCGATCATCGTCGAGGAAGTTCGGGTCGATCCGGGGTGCGTCTTTCGCATCACCCGAATTGAGCCGCACGGTGCCACGGCTTTCGGGCCGCAGCACGCAGGCATGGAGCGAGAAGCCGTGACCCTTCACTTTTTCGCGGCCATGATCCTCCAGCACGGCAGGCACAAAATGCCATTGCACATCGGGAGCAGGGGCATCGGGCATGACCTTCCAGAAACCGCCAGCTTCGGCATAGGGTGTGGTCATGATCCCGGTCCGCTTGCGCCGGTGCTCGAGGATCGCCTTGGCCATGCGTGCCGACCCTTCGATGGAATCGCCGATCGGAACCTTGCTCTGCGTCTCCCAGCCGGAGACATAATCGATATGGTCCTGCAACTCGCTGCCCACTGCAGGCTTGTCCACCTTCACAGCGATACCGTGTTCTTTCAGGTGGTCAGCCGGCCCGATCCCGGACAGCATCATGATCTGGGGGGAATTGAAAGCACCGGCAGAGAGAATCACGCCCTTGCGTGCAGTCAGGACCTGGCGTTTGCTACCAAATCCGCCGGTCCGGATTGCCACGCCGGTCACTTTCCCGTCGTCGATGATCAGGCGCTCGACCAGCGTCTTGGTACGGATGTCGATATTGGCTTCATTGCGGATCGGCTCGACATAGGCGCGCGAGGCGGACCAGCGCTCGCCTTCGCGTTGGGTTACCTGGTACAGGCCGAACCCTTCCTGCTTCGCCCCATTGAAGTCGGTATTGTGCGGCAGCTGCAACTGGGTGGCGGCCTCGACAAAGTCGGTGCTGGTGGGGTTGGGCCATTTCTGATCGGACACAAAGAGCGGCCCGCCAGCGCCGTGAAAATCGTCGGCGCCGCGCACATTGGCTTCTGCCTTCTTGAAATAGGGCAGGACATCTTCGTAGGCCCAGCCATCACAGCCCATCTCGGCCCAATTGTCGAAATCCCATTTGTGCCCGCGGATGTAGACCATGGCGTTTATCGCAGACGATCCGCCCAGCCCCTTGCCGCGGGGCTGGTATCCGATGCGACCGTTCAGGCCCTTTTGCGGCACGGTGTCGAAGCGGTAGTTCGTATTCTTCAGCAGGAACGGCATGAAGCCGGGGGTCTTGACCAGCATATTGTTGTTGCGGCCGCCAGCCTCCAGCAGGCAGACCTGGCGGGTCCCGTCTACCGCAAGCCGGCCGGCCACTGCGCTGCCCGCACTGCCGCCACCGATTACGATATAGTCATACTGGTTCATCAAGCTCTCCTCTGATCGAGGAGGGTTACGCAGGCTCGTGGCTCGCTGCAATCGCCTTTTGGTCCGTAGTCCTGTCTTTGCCGGATTCCCGATCTTGCCAGCGTTCGCGAATCATGTCGGACGTGTCGCGACTGCCATCATGCGTCCAGCCGGGTTCGCGCAGCAGATAGCCCAGCTTGTGCCGCCATGGCGCGCGCCAGATATCCTGAACCATGCCGATCCATTCATGCAGCACGGCCCATAGCAGGTTGAAACTGCCGAGCTGTTTGACAATGCCGTAGCGGATGTCTTCTTCGTTCGTTTCGGGCTCGAACGTGCCGAACATCTTGTCCCAGATAATGAAAACGCCGGCATAGTTCCGGTCGAGATAGCGCGGGTTGGTGGCATGATGGACCCGGTGGTGGCTCGGCGTATTCAACACCGCTTCGAACCAGCGCGGCATCCGGTCAATCGCCTCGGTATGGATCCAGAATTGGTAGATCAGGTTGAAGCCGCCAACGATGGCAATCATGCCGGGATGGAAGCCGAGGAAGACTAGTGGCAGTGCGAAGAGCAGGCCGAAAGTAAAGCTGCCGGTCCAACTCTGCCGCAGCGCGGTCGAGAGATTGTAATGCTGGCTGGAATGGTGATTCACATGGGACGCCCACATCCAGCGGATGCGATGCCCGGCGCGGTGAACCCAGTAATATTTGAGGTCATCGAGCACGAAGCAAAGCGGCCATGCCCACCACACGGCCCACCATTCGGGGCCGAAATCCAGCAGGCGATAGTCATAGGCGGTCATGAAAACAAACACCGCGAAACCGCCAGACAACGCGCCTGCAATGGTGCTGCCGAGCCCGAAGGAAAGGCTCACCAGGGTGTCCTTTGGCTCATAGGCTTCGGGACGGCTGCGCCAGGCCCAGACCATCTCGATCAGTACCAGCACAACAAAGGCCGGAACGGCGTATTGGGTGGGCGAGAAGTCAGGCATCGCGGGGTGTCTCTAGCCCGTTGATTGCTGCAACCCAATATGGTCCGTCTTCCAGCGTCAGGAAAACGTCGCCAAAGCGGCGCTCCCCGGTGTGAATATGCAGCTGCCCGCCAGACAATTGCGCTCTTGCCTCTGGGGTCAGGACCCGGCCGGCAAAGTGGCTGCCATGGGGCCTCAGGACCATGATCTGCCCGTTCGGTCCGCGCAGTATCGCCCCTTCTCCGTCGCGATCGATCGCGAATTCCTCTGCCTCGAACCCGCTTACAACCTGGTCCGCAGCACGTCGCGCGTCCGATTCGTCGTGCAGGCGCGGGGATGCGCCCAGCTTGAGCCACGCCGTCAGGCCCGCCAACAAGAGAATGGCAATCAGGGAGCCGCCAAGTTGCACAGGATCCATGCGGCGCGGTTGGCATGTGCGGCATGCTGTGTCGAGGGCCACTTCCCATTTGCGCCTGCGCTTGGCACAAGCAGGGCAACAGGGAGATTGGAAATGAAACGCTTTGCGCTTTTGGCAACGATGGCCATGGCTGTCACTCCTCCAGCATGGGCCGCGCCTGAAGATCCGATTGCGGCGGTCGATGCACAAGAAGAGCGCACCACACGAGTTGCCAAACAATTGTGGGATTGGGCCGAGCTCGGATATCTCGAATTGCGCTCGACCAACCTGTTGCAGAGCGAGCTGCGCAGCGAAGGATTTACCATTACCGAAGGGGTCGCTGGAATCCCGACAGCTTTTGTTGCCGAATGGGGGCAGGGCGGGCCGGTTATCGGAGTCTTGGCGGAATATGACGCCCTGCCGGGGATCAGCCAGTCAACCTCCGCCACACGGGAGATCATGGATGACAAGCCGGCTGGGCATGCATGCGGGCACAACCTGTTCGCAGCTGGTTCGCTGACGGCTGCCATCGCGATCAAGAACTGGCTTGAAGCGACCGGGACGCCGGGCCGCATCCGGCTCTATGGCACGCCGGCGGAAGAGGGCGGTTCGGGCAAAGTCTACATGGCCCGGGCCGGCCTGTTCGATGATGTCGATGTTGCGCTGCACTGGCATGCGGCTGATCGTAACAGCGCAGCGGCCCGTACCAGCCTTGCCAATCGTTCGGCCAAATTCCGGTTCAAGGGAATTTCAGCCCACGCCGCCGGCGCTCCCGAACGGGGCAGGTCCGCGCTCGACGGGGTCGAGGCCATGAACATGATGGTCAATATGATGCGCGAGCATACGAGCATGGATACGCGCATCCACTATGTCGTGACCAAGGGCGGCGCGGCGCCCAATGTAATCCCCGATTTTGCCGAGTCCTTTTACTATGTCCGGCATTCCGATGCTGACGAGGTCCGCACGCTATGGAACCGGCTCGAGGATACGGCCCGGGGTGCCGCGATCGGGACTGGTACCGAAGTCGAATGGGAAATCATTCACGGCAACAATCCCCTGCTGGTCAACGAGACGCTGGCCAAGGTGATGGATGCAAAGCTGCGCCAAGTCGGCGGGGTGACCTACACACCGGAGGAGCGCGAATGGGCTGCCCAGATCAGCAAATCTCTGGGCGAAGGGGCCAAGCCGCTTGATTCGGCCGAGGCAATCCAGCCGTATGGCAAGTCGCTCGGCTACGGATCGACGGATGTCGGGGACGTTTCGTGGGCCACACCGACTGTCGGGGTGCGAACGGCGACCTGGGTGCCGGGAACAAGCGCCCATAGCTGGCAGGCAGTTGCCGCAAGTGGCCATTCAATCGGCGCCAAGGGCGCACAGGTAGCGGCGAAAGCCCTTACCCTGATGGCGATCGAACTCTATTCGCGACCGGACCTGCGCTCGGCTGCCAGGGCCGAATTCGATGCATCGCGAGGCGAGGACTATGTCTATCGCTCGCTACTGGGCGATCGCGACCCTCCGCTCGACTATCGCAAATAGTCAGCCCTTGGACCGGGCCGCGAACATATCCATCGCGGGACGAATCGGGCTGACATCATAGCCGGCGTTGGCCGCTGCGGCGGAGATCGCTTCCGGATCAACACCTGCGCTCGACTGTGCCAGCGACCATAGCAATGTCGAGCGGGTGCCTGACCGGCAATAGGCAAGAACCTTGCCCGCGGCCCCGTCCAGCGCCGCGCGCATTGCCGCGACCTGAGGCTCGCTAAAACCGGCCGAAGTTACAGGAATCGCGACATAGTCCAAGCCGGCAGCGCGCGCCGCATCCTCGATCGCGGAACCTTCAGGCTGGGAAGCTTCCTCGCCGTCAGGGCGGTTATTTATGATCAAGGTAACGCCTTGATCGCAGGCTTCCTGCACGTCAGCAGGTGTGATTTGCGGACTTGCCATCGTGGTTTCGGACAAGGCGCGGAAATCGCTCATGATCAAAGCTCCGGAATTATGGTCGTGCATTGGGTGCCGCGTTGACTATCAGCCGCGACCCCTTCGCCATCGTCAATGCCCCTGCAATTGTCCAATCGCAAGCAGCGGATTGCACAGTAAAGCGTCACGCGAACATTGCTGTGGCTGGTTATGGAATTGTCACATTTGAACGCGATACTACGCTGCGACGCTAAAACATTCGCCTGCTGCGCCTTTCTGCGCTATGAATGAAAATCTGTGGGTGGAGAATCCGGCAATTGTCCGGTCACTTCCACCTGACGATCGGCCAGCCTCGCCGTCCAGGCCAGCCGTATCGAGACTGACGGGGCGCGCTTGACAAGGTACGAATTGAGTTATGGGTTACGATAGAGGGCGCCGCGGTCGCGGACGCGACAAGCGGGATGGTTTCGGTGAAGATGGATACGAACCGTTTCCCGGCGGTGGCGGCGATTTCGGCGGCGGCGGTGATCGCTTTGGCGGTGGCGGCGACCGGTTTGGCGGAGGCGGTGGAGACCGCTTCGGCGGCGGTGGCGGTGACCGTGGTGGCTATGGCGGCGGCGGCGGCGGAGGTCGTGGCGGCTTCGGCGGCGGTCCGCGTGGCGGCGGCGGTAGTGGCGGCGGCGGCGGTGGCGGCGGTTTCAACCGCATGCCGGCCCAGGTTGTCGGTACCGGCAAAGGCACCGTAAAATTCTTCAACTCGCAAAAGGGCTTCGGCTTCATCCAGCAGGATGAGGGCGGCGAAGATGTGTTTGTACATATCAGCGCCGTAGAACGCGCCGGACTGGAAGGATTGGCCGAAGGTCAGGGCCTCGAATTCAACCTGATCGATCGTGGCGGCAAGATTTCCGCACAGGATCTGCAGATTGTGGGCGATGTGATCGAAGTGCAGGGCGGCGGTGGACGCGCTCCCGAAGGCGATCGCGGAGGCCCGCCGCAGCGCGAGCTTACCGGCGAAAAGGCAACCGGCACCGTGAAATTCTTCAATTCAATGAAGGGTTTCGGCTTCCTGGTACGGGATGATGGCCAGCCTGATGCATTCGTACATATCAGTGCTGTCGAACGGTCCGGCCTGAGCCAGATCAATGAGGGCGAGCGCTACGAATTCGACCTCGAAGTTGACCGACGAGGCAAGCATTCGGCAGTCAACCTGGTTCCGGCCGAAGGCTGACAGCCCGCTTCTTGCCAGCCTGTTTGACCGGGCGCGGCGAAGCGCATAGACAATTGCAAATGGCGGCCTCTGCGGAGGTCGCCATTTGTTGTTTGAAATTGAATTCTCGAGGAACATCGTCTCATGGCTATCACACCGCTTATGCCCGTCTATCCCCGGTGCGGGGTTCGCCCGGTTCGCGGCGAGCACTGTCACCTGATTGATGAAGACGGCATCCGTTACCTCGATTTTGCCAGCGGTATCGCGGTCAACTTGCTGGGGCATTCGCATCCGGGTCTGATCGGCGCGATCCAGAATCAGGCCGAGACGTTGATGCATGTCTCCAACCTCTATGGCAGCCCGCAAGGCGAGCAATTGGCCGCGCGGCTGGTAGAGAAGACCTTTGCCGATACCGTTTTCTTCACCAATTCGGGTGCCGAAGCTGTCGAGGCGGCGATCAAGGCGGCTCGTGCCTATCACCAGCATGCAGATGGCAATCCGAAACGCACGGAACTGATCACCTTCACCAATGCCTTTCACGGGCGCACGATGGCGACCATCTCTGCCTCCAATCAGGAAAAGATGCACAAGGGCTTCCTGCCCCTGCTCGAGGGTTTCCAGTATTGCGAGTTCGACAATCTGGAGATGGCCAAATCCATGGTCGGGCCAAAAACAGCCGGCTTCCTGGTCGAACCGATTCAGGGTGAAGGTGGTATACGTCCGGCTTCGGACGCGTTCATGACCGGCTTGCGCGCACTGTGCGACGAACATGACCTGATGCTGGTGCTCGATGAAGTGCAATGCGGCGTGGCACGGACCGGAACTCTGTATGCTTATGAGCAATACGGGATCGTGCCTGATATCCTGGCGACGGCCAAGGGCATCGGCGGCGGATTTCCCTTTGGTGCGACGCTGGCGACCGAAAAGGCTGCACGGGGCATGACCTTTGGCACCCATGGATCGACCTATGGCGGCAATCCGCTGGCTATGGCTGCGGGCATGGCCGTCATGGACGCTGTCGCGAATGATGAGTTTATGGCCGAAGTGCGTGAGAAGGGAGAGCGCATCCGCGCCCGGCTCGAGCAATTCATCGGCAATTATCCGGATCTCTTCGAGCTCGTTCGCGGCAAAGGCCTGATGCTCGGGATCAAGATGAAGGTCGAAAGCCGCCCGTTCTTTGTCCATCTGCGTGACCACCATAAGTTGCTGACGGTCGCTGCCGGGGACAACACCTTGCGCGTCTTGCCCCCGTTGGTGATCGGTGACGCGGAAATAGACGAGTTTTTCGAGAAGCTTTCCGCCGGTGCGTCTGACTACGTGATCCCTGAGGCAGCCTGATGACCATCCGGCACCTCCTCGATCTGTCGGATGCAGGCGGCAATGCGATCGCGGCGATGATCAATGATGCGCAAGATCGCAAATCGGCACGGACTACCTGGCCGCGTGGTCGGTCTGATGCAGACGCGCCGCTGGATGGCCATGTGCTGGCGATGATTTTCGAGAAAAGCTCTACCCGGACGCGCGTCAGTTTTGACATGGCCATGCGCCAGTTGGGCGGCAGCGCCATGGTCATGGATTCCGGCTCGATGCAGCTGGGACGGGGCGAATCGATCGCGGACACGGCTCGGGTCCTGAGCCGGATGGTCGACGCGATCATGATCCGGACCGATGATCATGACAAGATCGAGGAAATGGCCCGGTATGCCAGTGTGCCGGTCATCAACGGTTTGACCGATCGATCCCACCCCTGCCAGATTGTCGCCGATCTGCTCACAATTATCGAGCGGGGCAAGCCATTGCCCGGGCTCGAGATGGCGTGGCTCGGTGATGGCAACAATGTCCTGCACTCGGTGCTGGAAGCTGCCGGCCTGATGAAATTCAATGTCCGGATCGGCACCCCAAAGGGTTTCGAGCCGGACGAAGAATTCGTCGCGATGGCGCGTGACGGTGGTGCAACGGTGACGCTAACAGACGATCCTGTTGCAGCCGCAGACGGGGCCGACGTGGTGGTCACCGACACTTGGGTTTCGATGGGACAGGACCATGCGACGACAAAGATCGAAGCGATGAGCCCCTTTCGGGTTGATGCCAATCTGATGGCGCAGGCCAAGGCAGATGCCATTTTCCTTCACTGCTTACCCGCCCATGTTGGGGAAGAAGTGACACAAGAGGTTATCGAGGGCCCGCAGTCTGTCGTTTTTGACGAGGCTGAAAACAGGGTTCACGCCCAGAAGTCGATCCTGCTGTGGGCTCTGGGAAAGCTCTAGAGGCTGGCAGGCTTTCTTTCTGCCTGAGCCACCCCATATGTCGCCCATGCAGCAGCCAACAGAGATTTTCTCGGATCGAACCCTGGGGTTCACGATCCCCTCGCGCGATGTGCGCGGGCGGGTGGTGAGGCTCGATGATGTGCTTGAAACGGTCTTGTCGGCCCATGACTATCCCCCTGCGATCACACACTTGCTGGCCGAAGCCTTGGTGCTGGCAACATTGATCGGCAGCCTGGTCAAGCAGGATCAGGGGCAAATGACGATGCAGGCCCAGACCAAGGGCGGCGTCGTCAATCTGCTCGTATGTGATTTCCGCAATGGTGAAGTCCGTGGCTATGTCGATTTTGACGAGGGCCGGTTCGGAGCGTTGGGCGCGAACCCGTCGCTCTCAGCGCTATTTGGCGAAGGCTATCTCGCGATCACATTCGACATGGCAGACGAACGAGGCCGCTATCAAGGCATCGTGCCGCTGGAGGGCGAGAGCCTTTCGCAGGCTTGCGAGAGCTATTTCGTGCAGTCAGAGCAGGTGCCAACGCTGATTCGTGTCGCCATCAAATCTGGCGACAGTGGTTGTGTCGGGGCTGGCATGCTGGTGCAACACCTTGCCGATGGCGAGGAAGGTCGCGAACGACTGCATGTTCGCTTGGACCATCCCGAATGGGAGTACGTTTCGGTTATGGCGGGCAGCATTCGCCATGATGAATTGCTGGATCCGGCTTTGTCTATGGAAGCCCTGGTGTGGCGGCTCTTCCACGAGGAGGACGAAATCAGGACACAGCATGGCGCTGCTCTGTCACGCGGGTGCCGCTGTTCTGCCGAGCATTACGAGCAAGTTCTCGGCCGCTTCCCGCCTGCAGAGCGGGATGCCATGCGCAATGACGAGGGCGTTATCGTGGTCGATTGCGCCTTTTGTTCGAAGCTTTTCTCCGTGGCGGTCTGACGTTTCGAAGTTGCGGCTGTTCAGATTGCCGCAAAGCTTGTAAATCTATGAAATTGTGAGGTCGCCAGGCGAAGGGATGGATATGAAAATGCTCTCTCGCGCCCGGCTGCAATCGGCAGTGATTGCTTTGGGTGCATCCATTGTTGCGTTGACTGTGCCGACCCAGGCGCAGGCACCTTCGCTCGCCATGCTGGACAAACTGCAACCAGGTGAGTGGGAGATTCGCTATCGTGATGGCTCGCCTGCACGCAAACTTTGCCTGGGTAGTGGCCGTGACCTTATCCAGCTTCGCCACCGGACGCCGAAATGCAATCGGTTTGTCGTCGAGGACGGGCAAGCAGAAGTGACCGTGCAATATACCTGCCGTGGGAATGGCTACGGAAGAACGAGTATTCGCCGCGAAAGCAATCTGCTGGTCCAGATCGAGTCTCAGGGCATCGAGGGTGGGCTGCCATTCTCATTCACAGCCGAAGGTCGCCGGGTCGGGGCCTGTCGGTAGAACTTTGCGCTTGGGCGCCGGATGGTTCTGCGCTAGCCGCAACTAATGAGTGGCAATTCGCGCAAGGCGGCAGCTGTCCTGCTTTCGGGCGGCCTTGATTCCATGGTTACGGCAGCCATCGCGCGCGAGCAGGGTTTTGCCATTCATGCGCTCTCGATTGACTATGGCCAACGCCACAGGATCGAACTGGACGCCGCCAGCGTTATTGCGACGAAGCTTGGAGCTGAGCGACACGTTGAAATATCCCTCGATCTTCGCAAATTCGGTGGTTCGGCGCTTACTGCCGATATCGATGTTCCCAAGACGGGCGTCGCGGATGATATACCTGTAACTTACGTTCCCGCTCGAAACCTCGTCTTCCTGTCATTGACGACCGCTTTTGCCGAGGCATCAGGCGCGCGCGACCTGTTTATTGGCGTGAATGCGCTCGATTACTCCGGCTATCCCGACTGCCGGCCCGAATTTATCGAGAGTTTCGCCGCGACGGCGAATCTCGCGACCAAAGCTGGGGTTGAAGAAGGTGCACCCTTTCATATCCATACCCCCTTGCAGAATATGACCAAGGCCGACATTGCACGTGAGGCAGATCGGCTTGGGCTGGATTCAGCATGGAGCTGGTCGTGCTACGATCCGCTCCCAGGGGCACAACCCTGCGGTGCGTGTGACAGCTGTCGCTTGCGCCGCAAGGGATTTAGCGAAGCCGGTTTGACTGATGGTTTGATGTATCCGGCGGATGCTCCGCCGATCCAGGGAGAGAATGTGTGAGCGAATCTGACGATCAAGCGCCCGTCGCCGCATCGCAAACCGAGAAGGTGCCCGCATATAGCTGGTACGCACTGGGCATCTTGGTGATCGTCTATGTCCTCAACTTTGTAGACCGAAACATCATTTCGATCCTGGCTGAGGATATCAAGGCAGATCTCGGCTTGCGCGATGACCAGATCGGCTTCCTCTACGGGACAGCGTTTGGCGTTTTCTATGCTCTCTTTGGCATTCCGCTCGGCAAGCTGGCTGACAGTTGGCACCGGGTTCGCTTGATGACGGCAGGCCTTGCGATTTGGTCGGCATTCACTGTGCTCTCTGGCTTCGCCAAGAGCTTCACCGCTCTCAGTGTGGCCCGGATTGGTGTGGGTGTGGGTGAGGCGACGGCGAGCCCGAGTGCCTATTCGCTGATTTCAGACTGGTTTCCCAAGAAGATGCGGGCCACTGCGCTCGCGATTTACTCGTCCGGCCTTTATATCGGTGGCGGCGTTTCACTGCTGATCGGCGGTGCGATCGTGGAGCGTTGGAACGAGTCATATCCAGTCGACGCGCCATTAGGTCTGGCCGGATGGCAAGCCGCCTTCATTCTCGTCGGTCTGCCTGGCTTGCTGCTCGCAATGCTTGTTTTCACTCTGCGCGAACCGCTGCGTGGGCAGAGCGAAGGATTGATTGCAGAACCAGTCAAAGATCCTTTCCGCGGCTTTTTGCGCGAGCTGGTGGCTGTCATTCCGCCTTTCACGCTTATCGGTGCGGCCCAGGCTGGGACGCGCGGCATCTTGATCAACCTTGCCGGGGCACTGGTCATCGGCGGTACCGCATTCGCGCTCGCTGAGCTTACCGGCAACTACCAGCAATGGATTGCTGTCGGGATCGGGTACTACGCCATCTTCTCCTGGGCTTCGACCTTGAAGCGCCGCGATGAGGCAGCCTTCAAGTTGATCTGGGGTACCCCAGCATTCCTGACGACTATCCTGGGATACGGCATGGTGGCGTTCATGTCATATGCGGCGTCATTCTGGGCTGCCCCCTATGCCATTCGTATCCTTGGCGAAGCACCGGCTTTGGCGGGCTTCTGGATTGGCGGACCCGGAGCCGCAGGTGGCTTTCTTGGTGTGGTGCTCGGTGGATGGGCAGCAGACTGGTTGCGCAAACGCAATCCGGCTGGGCGCCTGATCATGGTTGCGGTCGGTCTCGTCGGTGCAGCGCCGTTTCTCTACATCATGTTTACGGCGCAGGATCCGGTCGTGTTCTATATCGCCGCGTTCTTGCAGTCTCTGTTTGGCAGTTCTGCCCTCGGCGGAGCTGCGGCCACAACTCAGGATCTGGTGCTTCCCCGCATGCGCGGGACGGCAACAGCGACCTTCTTCCTCTCGACCACCCTGGTTGGCCTGGCCCTTGGGCCTTATCTGGCAGGGCAGGTATCCACCGTGACGGATAGCCTCTCGACGGGAGGACTGAGCCTTCTGGTAGCGGTACCTATCGGTCTGATCTTGCTATTTGTGGCATATAGAACCGTGCCTGAGGCAGAGAGGACATTGCTCGAACGCGCTCGCGCGGCGGGCGAGGCTGTCTAAAGCTCTTGCTCTAGCTCTAGCTGCGTTTGAGCACGCCGCAGGCGATCCGTCGCCCGGCATTGCCGGAGGGTTCGCTAGTGCCGTCATCGGGATCAGCGTGTATCATGACTGCGGTGCCGTCTTGATCGAACAATTCGGTCAGGATCATCTGTCTGGTGCCACGCAGCATTACCGTCTTTGTTGTGAGGCCTGTTGATTGTGCGACAAGGTTGGGCAGGTCACCCAAGTGGCTTCCATCATCATCCTCGAGGCCGTGGCCTTCACCCGTAGGATTGAGATGCCCGCCGGCGGATTGGAATCCAGGCCGCTCGCACCTCCCGGTCGTATGAAGGTGGAATCCATGCGGGCCGGCAGGGATGCCGGAAACTGCCACGGTCAGAGATACAATATCACCGGTCGCCAACAGCTGGGCCGTCCCGGCAGGTACGCCGTTGCTGAGGCTGACCGTCGCGCTACCAAGCCGCTCGGTTGGTAGCTGGCTCGCTGTTGAACAGGATGCGAGCAAAGGGAGGGCAGCCATAGCCGCGACAGCAAAGAGTTTCATAAAGAGGTCCTGTGTTGTTCACCTGACCCTATAACGAAAAAGGGGCCGGATTGCTCCGGCCCCCAATTCATTTTGCTCGTAAAAGCTTGGCTTACATGCCCGAACCCGGACCGTAAGTAACTTCCACGCGACGGTTCTGCAGTTCGCGAACGCCGTCTGCGGTCGGAACGCGAAGCTGGGTTTCACCAAACGCTTCGCTGCTGATACGGGCATCAGGGATGCCGCGACCTGACAGGTAATCGCGAACCGAGGCGTTACGACGCTGGGACAGGCCCACGTTGTAAGTCTTGGAGCCCGACGCATCTGCGTGACCAGCAAGCATGACCGAAGCCGAACCACAGTTGGCATATGCCGTAACTGCATTGTTCAGAATCGTCGCTGCTTCCGGAGTGATTGCCGACTCATCCCAATCGAAGAATACGATGTAAGGACCCGTGTTGCACGTCGGCGCAGCTGGAGGCGGCGGCGGCGGCGGGGGTGGTGGAGGCGGCGGCGGAGGCGGCGGCGGCGGAGGTGGCGGGGGAGGCGGAGCCGAGCCAAAGTTATAGGTCAGCGTTCCAAGAATGGAGTGCGACCGGAACTTGTCGTCGACCGTGCGACCTGAGCGATCCACCAGTACCACATTTTCAGCCGTGAACATGCGATACTTGAGACCGACGTCCCAGTTATCGTTCAGCGGTGCGCGGATGCCGCCAATGATCTGCCATGCAAGACCGCTGTCGGAATCGTCGAGACCGGCAGTGCCAGTGGTATTGATCGTTGCATTGATGTCAGTGCGTGCAACACCGATACCGCCACCGACGAAACCCTGGATACCGTCGTCGGGACCGAAGTCCGCGAGACCGTTGACCATGAAGCTCAGCGAGCTGACGCTACCATTGGCCGGGTAAGCGCCCGACGGAGCAAGACGGCCAGCCGGGCCTGCAGGGAAGCCTGCAGTACCAACATTGACGCCATCAACTTCTGCTTCACGGTAGCTTGCTTCGGCTTCAAGACGGACAGGACCGAAGTCATACCCGACGATGCCGCCGAAGTCGTAGCCTTCGGTGGTTGCGACTGTCAGCGAGTCGTTGTTGCCGTTGACGTTGAGATCGATGTCTTCGACGACCATGACGCCGCCGTCTACCTCGACGTACCAAGCATCGTCACGGGCCAAGGCCGGTGATGCGAGGGCAGTGGAGGCCATCGCCATTCCGATGACGAGTTTCCTCATTATGTAATTCCCCTTTTAGCGAATTGGAGCCACCAAGAGATTCTCATCTAACTTTTCCCCAGTGGCTAAGCAAGCAGGCAAACGCTCCAACCTGTTGCAAGAATGCCGCAATTTTAGCAACATCCGGACAAACAGCCGGAATTCTCGGCCCGTCAGCTGCTCAACAAGGAACCTGCGCCCTTGTTCCGACCTCAGGCCGGGAAAACGCCAACAGCAACCAAGGCTGCTATGAGCGCTTCCAAAGTTGCACGCGCCTCGGCATCGACCAATTGCCCTCCAGAAGGGGTGAGCGGTTTGGCCGGCACTTCCCACTGTCCGCTGTAGTGGAGGATTTGGCCTCTGGTCGCATCATAGCACTGCATTCCCTCTGTCGGGTCGAGGAAGAGCCAATCACCGCCGCTGAAAGACGCAAGGCAGTCTTCCTGACCGGCCCAGGCGCCCGTCGGGCTCTGGCCGACGAGCCAGATCTGGCCCTCGCCAGCTGTAGCGGGAGGGGTCGATATCTGCTCCTCTACCCTCGGGTGCAGCAGGGCATCGATCCGGAGCAGGCCCTCGTTCACGATGGCTTCCTTCTGGGCTTGTGCCGCGAAAAGAAGCGGCAAGCCATGGCGGGCAGAGGTGCTTTGAAATTCGATCGGTTGGGTCATGGTTTTCCCTTTCAAAGTCGAAAAGATCAGGGGATTTGCATCAGCAAAAGCGGCTCAGAGTGGGCAAAACTTCCGATCTGACGCACCCACATGACTGCACCGGGCGCGGCTAACTGGATGTCATTCCATCCGGCAGGGTCGAAACTCAAAGCGTTGATGGGTGTGATCCAGCTTGAAGACGGCGAATCGGTCGAGCCAATGCCCACCAGATACGATTCAATTTCTTCAACTAGAGGGACTTCGACCCCATCATGCCATGCCCAGGCTCCGCGAGCCCGTCGTGTCCAGCACAGTTTCAGAGAGCCATCGTTCTCGATTCTGGCTCGCGGGTGGACGGGCGTCAAAGGACGGATACTGGCACCCCTGTTTCGCAATGGCGCGTAGGCCGGATCTTCGTCGCCTGGGCCGATAGCCGCCATTCGATCGCCGGACAGGGCCTGAGTCGAAACGGCGCCGAGCTCGATCAGATTCCGGTCGAGAATGACGAACGGCGCGTCGGCATTGTGGCCCTTCTGTGATTCGGCTTCGGTGCCTCCGCGCCCCCGCAGCAGACAAGAAAGACGCCAGTTCCCGTCGCCGAGAGGTGTTGCTGTGGCAAACTGCATCACTTCGGACCCTACCAGCGCTCGATTTGCTCCATTGAGCAGTTCTTCGAGCGTCGCATCCGTCAGATCGGCATCATGATTCTCAATCGAAACCTCAATGGATTGGAGGGGCTCCACCCTCAACGCAGGCGAGCCAGCCAGTGGGGACCGCAGTGAACCTTGCAGGGAGTTTGTGCGAGGATTGGTCGTCAGCAGCTCCAGTGCATTGCCAATCTCTGCATGCAGCGAAACGCTAGCGCGGCCGAGGGGAGTAGAAGCTGCAGCAAATATCTGGCGCTGGTTTGAACTGCCGGTGCCATCCCATGGTAGCTCGAAGACATCGAGAATGGTCGGGAAGGGCAGCGCGTCAATTGGCGCCAGATAGGCACCTGCATCAGTACCACCACCTCGCACATTTGTGGCGCTGCGCCTTACAAGCTCGAGCTCGATCCCTTTGTCGCGCCACTCCCAGGATTCGACCAGCCATTCTCCCGGGCGGTCCGGAAGCTTGACAATGCCACCAGGCTGGATGGCCGGGTCCAGCTCAGCAACCCGCCAAGACATGCGCTCTCTGCGCCAGCGGTCGCGCAAAGTAACTTGCTCAGCCAAGGCCTTTGCGGTGTCGGCAGAAAGCACGCCGGGGAATTCAAGGAATTGCTGGCCGCGGGATCCGGTCGGCCCCGCTGCGCGCTGGATGCCTGGCTGATAGTCGCGCTCTGGATCATAGTGGCGCAATGCCGTTGGCCCGTTCTCAGCGGCTTGCCTGATGCCTTGCCGCCCGCTGGGAGCGTCAGATTCCCCGGAAGTTGGCGTGGTAATCGCGTGTGGTAATATGACCGGGGTGACGTCCTTTTCCGGATCGCGAAAGGTAAGGCCGTGTTCGCCCGCTTCGCAAGACAAGGGAAATACGCTGCCAATGGCATCAAGGTTGGCCGCGACCGGTCCGGCTTCGATGGCGAAGCCTTGCAGGCCTTCTGTTGTTGCCGTGTTGGAATGTGAAGTAATCTGATGCTCCACCAGGTCGGTGAACTTCGCCCCGCCATCGTCGCCAATCACTTCGAATGTCAGTGCGGGAATTCGATTACCAAAATCGGACAGATCGAGATCCTCGAAGACCGCATAGGCGCAGTTACGGAAGGCGGGGCAGTTGCTCCCTTCGGTTGCACCAATGATCGGGTCGACTGGTTGATCGCCTCGGCCCTCATAGAATCGAAGCGCTCCGCCAGTTTTCAGGTCCCCGGCCTCTCCCCTGAGCAAGTTGCCGTCGGCCCATATCCGCCCCAGCCCTCTGATGGGGCGACTGGACAGCGCGATGGCAAAGGATGCGCTGTAACTATACGTCGTCGTCTTGGGTTTTCCCTTCCCGCCGCTCGTTTCGCTGGTTTCGTTCAGGTCGGTTGCCCAGATGATGCTGCCGGAGGCTCTCATTTTGCCATGCAAGCGAGGAATGGGCTGGCCATAGCTTGAGGTTGTGACGTGGAGTTCCTTCAGCCTCGGGCCTTCATTGGTCTTGCCGCCGATGATGCGTCCATCGACCTCGCGCCCGATCAAGGCCCCGATAGAACCGCCAAGAGGTCCGCCGACGATCGATCCGACAGCCGAGAGTACAAGGGTCGCCATTCTTCAGATCTCCACTTCGGCTACAGGCGTTTCGGAAAGCCGCCAACGGCTCAGGACGGGCCAGGGGATGGGCCCCGGCATCGCGACAACTCGGCGCAGTCCGGCATGGGCGTGCACGAACCGGTCAGGAGATGTTGCGATCAGTAAGTGATGCTGGGCCGGGCCGGGCCGGGCCAGCACTATGTCCCCTGATGCGATGTCACCTTGGGCCAACTGGACCCCTGCAAAATCGACCTTGTCGACCAGAGATGCGATTGCACTATTGCGGAGCTGATAATTCGCCGGAATGTCGAGGGAGCGCCCGATCCTGGCAAGACAAGTAACAACCAGGCCAATGCAATCGACGCCGGTTGCCAGGCTCCGTCCGCGCAACCGGTACGGCGCACCAATGCATTCTTCGGCGGCTTGCGCCAGCCGCTGGCAATCCGTCATCCGGCTGGAGTCGGGTAGCGGGCCAACAGGTCATTGCCGGGTAAAAAGGGCTCGCCCTGGAAATTGACCGCGTTGGAAAAGCGGTTGTAACACGTGGCAATGGTATGATCGCAGCCTTCGCGCACGACCGCTCGCATTCCTGGCAGAGTTGCAGGATCGATTTGCGAATCGACGATGACGCCACCGTCCGCAACGGCAACAATTTCCTGCTTCTGACCGATTTGCGGGCCATCCAGCCAGCGGATCTGTCCGTAGACCAATTCGCTACCGGCACTATGATCAAACGTGACCGTGTTGGCCTGGTGGTCAATAGCAATGGCAGTGCATTCCCGGCTAAAGCGGGCCGCCGATAGAGTGCAGCCCGGCCCACAAAATTCAGCTCTACAAGTCGGACTGGTCCTGGGGATGTGATCGAAACTCAGCTGTTCCTTAGAGGACAGCAATTCAGCCGAGAAGCCATCCGCCTCTTCGCTTACCCTTCCTATCGAGCCATTATAGAGGTTCACGCGTTCGAGCGTTTCCCAATCAACCGCTCCGATACTCACCCTGGCGTTGTCGAACCTTCCTCTGGCAAGATCGGTTGACGATATGCTGTCATGCGACAGAGGGCCGGCCATTTCCGCACTGTCTCCGGACAGGCCTGAGGTCTTGCGGATGGCCGAAGGCAAGACGCCCGGGGCGGCCCGATATGTGACCCCGTCGAAAGTGAGGTCACGATCATGGCTGGTGAAACCCAAGGTTACACCATCCTGACGCTCTATCCGCCACCACGTCGCCACGCCTTCGAGTTCGGACGCGAAGAATGTCCGGCTCATGTCCGCTCGCGCACTTCCACCAGCGGTACCGATGGTGCTTCGCCAGCAGCAAAGGCAGCGCCAGTGACATCGAGCCTGTCTTCTGCAAATCGCACAGGCACGTCGAACATGTAACCGGCCCGAATAGCCGCGCCAGACGCAGGAGGTGAACCGAATGTTATCACGCCCCCATCTGCCATTGCCCAATCCTGGGTTTCGGCACCATCGATGCTGACCCGCACAGTCTCGGTGCGGGGCCGGGTGATGGGCCGAACCTGGGGGTCATCGCCATCGCCGTAATTCTTGATGAGCGCGAAATCCGCCTGCAGACCGTCGCCAGTCCCGATGCGCTGATCGTTCGGACCGGGTGTGCCAGTCATTCCGTTCGAACTGAAATCGAACGGGTCCGGCAACCGGAAACCGCGGGCAGCTCCCCTGCGCGCACGGAAGAAGCGAATTAGAATCCCAAGCTCGTCTTCAGATCGCAAGCCGGGGCCAACGTCGTAGCGCAACCTGGCATCCGACCACAACGAATTGCGCCGTTCATGGCCAGACGCTGTGACGGCGACATTGGTTGAGAACTCCGGACTGACGCCGGCATCGCGGCCAAGCGCGAGAGGGTAGATTACATCATCAAAGGCTTGCACCTTATCCTCCTGAGAAGGTGCGAGGCGTGTGTAGCCATCGCGGGAAATCTGAGGCAGTGCCCACACGAACCGCTGCGTGATCCCGCGCGCTTTCGCTTCGCTGAGGGCAGCATCGATTGGCGGCCAGAATGTGTCGGCATCTTCGGCGAGCAAGACGAAGCCCGACAGATAATCTTGCCGGCCTATCGGGTAACCGAGCCTGGCAACGACTTCTTGATAGGCAGCCCGGCGCAATGCTGTTGCGCCGCCTGTCAGCCAGTCATAATCTTCAAGCTGAAGGCGGTCGAATGTGGGCCATGCCCATTCGACCGGAAGGTTAGCGCGTTTCAGCTCGGGCATGTCGGGATCGAGGATCGTGGGCGTGAATGCGAGCAGCAGGATCTCGGCAGAACTGCTGGCCGCCGTGCGCACAGCATTGGCAAGATCGATAGTCGATTGGGCCAGGATGGTGCCTGCCGCGTCGAGAAGGTCCAATCGGGCCGGATCATGCAGGTCGCGCATGTCAGCAATGACCGGCGGATCGCCGCCGAGGGCCGCACGCGCCGCATCATCATAGAGGCAGGGTGCCCGGGTTGTTGGGATCACCCACCACCAGGGCTCGCCGATCTGGAAAAGCACCGGCAACCCAGCACTTTCCATCAATACGACAAACTCTGTCGCCACGGCATGAAGATATCCCATCGCATCGCTATTCGCCGGAGACAGCAAGGCGGAGGGGGGCACCCATCCGGTGCGCGCCGGGGTCCCGTCATAGGCGCGTTGCTGCCATTCTTCGGGGCAATGCTCGGCAAAAAGCTCGTAAGACAGGGACGCGATGATATCGAAGCCAAGGGCCCGAGACTGCTCGAAAAACGAGCGGTGCCACGCGATTGCGGGTTCGCATAGAGCACCGTCTTCCGAAACCTTCAGGCTTCCAGCTACATCAGTCAGCCGGAAGAAGTGACTCATCCCCAAATAATGTATGATCCGCCCACGATAACCCAACGCCCGGATATTGCGCAGCAACCTGGCCGGGGTTTGATTGAAGGCATCATCATAGGCAGTGGCGATCTGTTCGCCATGCGGTGCCATCAGCACATCACCGATTTCGAGCATCGCCCGTTCACCCTCACAGGTGATATCGGTCAACTCGACCCAGCCATTGATGCGACTGGCCAAAGGAGCTGTGCTTCCGGGATCGTATCCCGTCGGAACAAGCGAAATGAACATCCGGTCTATGTCGCTCGGATAGACTTTCTCTCCGGGCAGCGTGAAGCCACTCTGCAACGCCGAGAAGGGCAAAACAATCTGTGCGTTTTCGGGCGTGCCGGTGGCATAGTTGCAAAGCCGTACATACCAGGCGCGGACATCGCCATTGGCGTCGCGCCCTTCGATTGTCAGGGTTGGGCCATGCACAGCGTCAAGCGGGATGACCCCATCGGAAACCCATCGGAAGCGCAGCGTGGTATGCTCGTAATTGTGGTCTTCGCCATACCCTGCGAGAGGGTGGTCCAGTGTGTCGGTACTCGCCCAAATCAATCCTGCGAGTTCGCCTGCATTGTGGAATTCGCAATCAACCCGCAGCGAAGCCGGGCCGGTAGAGACCACGGATGCCATCATCGGGCGCGGAAAATTGACCGTCCAGAAACGTGGATCGAACCGCTGGATGTAGTCATGATCTTGCCCGTTTCGTTGACGGGCCAGCCAGAATGCCATGAACGGACCTTCCTAGAATTCTATTAGGGCGCGCCGCACGGCGCTGGCGACCTGCCGGGAAGATCGCTGCATCGCGACCGGGCTGTCGGTGCCGCGTGGTGACTGGACTTTGATGGCCACGTTGACTGACCGCGCCGATACACCGGTGGCCCCGTTGGCCTGAACCTTCCCTGCGCTGGTAGGGACGAACAATTCCGGCCCGCGCTCACCCACCAAATATCCGCGTCCTGGAGACACTGGCCCCCCTGTCGCACGCCCTGGCAGGCCTAAAATACCGCCAATCAATCCGCCCAGAAGGCCGCCAGCACCAGAGCTGTTGCCGCCGCCGCCAAAGATGCTGTCCAGCCCAAGCTGGAGCGCCTCGGACGCAATCTGGTCGAGCACACGGGAGGCGTTTCGCCGCAAGTCTTCGAAACTCAGGCTCCCCTTGCGGATGGCAGAAACGAGCCCGCGTTCGAGAACGGATCCCGCCTTGCTGAATCCATCCACCAGCTGAGTGTCGAATGCTCCCCGCATTTGGGCAATGTCATCCGAAAAGCCCTGCGTGCTGGCACGAACCTCGACCAGCATTTCTTCAACCGAGTCATCCATTGGAATCGCGCTCCATCATTGCATCGATCTCATTGCGGGAAAGCGGGGCATCAGACGGTTCGATTGGGCCCAGGCTGACCGAAAGCTCCATTGGAGTGGCCGACCAGAATTCTGCTGGCCTCCACCTGAGAACTTGCGATGCCAGTGCCGCCAGGCGCGGAATAGCATCGCTCAGTGTCTCGCTCATCCGCGGCCTTGCAGAATGGTACCGAGAACGTTGCGCAGGGGTTCCGCGCATCCGGCGAGGCCATGCTGGATGACGGCCTGGCCAATATCTTCTCGCGAAAGATCAGCAGGCTCATCAAGGCAATGCCAGAACAACGATGCCATCTCTGCCAGTTTCAGGTTCCCAGAGCCCGCCCGATCTACCAGCGCGAACAGGGGGCCGAGTTCTTCCTCAGCAGCGATCAGAGCTGCGAAGGTCGGGCGCAACAGATAGGAGCGGCCCGCAACCGTTAGGCTGGCTTCGCCGCGCATCACGTTGGCGCTCACGCGGTCACCACGGCGCCCGAGCTTTCCAACTGGAGCGTGTAATTGCGTTCACCATTGAAATCGCCGGCATAGTCGAGGCGCTGAACCAGGAAGCGCCCACGCAATTTCGCACCGTCCTCGAAAGACAGTTCGTAGTCGTCGATGGTACCGGCCAAGGCGTGCGTCTGAACGCGGTTTTCGGCGCTACTCCCTAGGAAAATACCCGCAGCGCTGACACTGACCGAACGGGTTCCAGCCCCTGACAAGAGGTCGCGCCATCCGCCGGATTCCTTGTGCGTCACAACCACGGGGTCGCCATTGATCGACATCTGGGTCGTGCGAAGGCCGGCGACTGTCTCGTAGGCAGGCGGCTGGGCACCGCCCCCGATCTTGAGG
Source organism: Parerythrobacter jejuensis (assembly GCF_039536765.1). NCBI lineage: Bacteria > Pseudomonadati > Pseudomonadota > Alphaproteobacteria > Sphingomonadales > Erythrobacteraceae > Parerythrobacter > Parerythrobacter jejuensis. The sequence goes on along the minus strand of NZ_BAAAZF010000001.1, from coordinate 1,709,793 downwards.
AGGAAGGCGGAGCCATTCTGTGCGGTCATTATGTGTCCTTTCGCGTGTCAGGTGGCAGCCAGCAGGCGGAACCGGAATTCCATCAGCGTGGCGCGAATATTGTTTGTGCGGCGCTCGGTCCGGGCCCGCAGGAAGCGATTGCTGACGACGCGCAAGCCGCCTTGCTGGGATGGTAGAGAAGCAACTCTGGCCTCGATGGTGGCGACCAGCGCCGTTGCCGTCGCTGGATCATCGTCGCGGGTGTTGAGCTCCAGCGCGACCCGCACCTCGCGGCCCTGGCGGTCCTTCGTGCCCCATTCAGTTGATGCGCTGGACACGAGTTCAAGCCAGGGCAGAGTTGATCGTGACGTCCCTCTCTCGTCGATCAGGTTCAGCGTGTTGATCGGATAGGGGGCGCTCCGCAGCCATTCGAGAAGGGCGATGCGCAATTGATTTTCCATCGGTCAGTCTCCCTGGAAGAACGGCCACAGCAATGAGGGTGATCGCCATTTCCACTGCGGATGCTTGCGCGCAGCATGTCGGGCGAGCGACAGCTTGCGTGCCTTGGCAGTCAAGGATTGAACCAGTTGCGCCCGCGATGGCGTGGTTTCGGCGTGGATCATGCGATCCGCATGCGTCGCCAGGGGCGCCATAATGCAGCCACTGCAGCGGGCGGTGTGGGGTCGGCACCGCTTTCCCGGCTTCGATAATGATGCGCCGCCAGTCGCAAGATCCCGTGCCGCAAGCCGTCGGGGAGCTCCTCCCAGTCGTCAGCGAGTCCGGCTTCGAACTGGACGGCGATCCGGCCGGCGGCGCTGGCCTTCAACAGCCGGACCAATCCGCGGCTGTCGGGATCGAGATCGATGTCATAGTCCTCGATCGCAAAGGTGATACGGGAACCTTCGGCAGGAATGCCTTCCACCGCGAGAATGGCTCTGACCGGGCAAGTATGGAGCCCTTGCCAGTTGCGGCTTGCAGGCAGGGTTTCCTCGACGGTCGCGGCAAGCGGCATGGTGCCGGTGAAAGCCTCGCACGTTTCCAAGGCCGATCGCAGCAGCGCCTCCAGCGATGCGTCGTCGTTCGATGTACTGATGGCGAGCCAGTGCTTCAGCTCTGCCAGGGGTGCGCCGCCAAGGATGGCAGGCGCGACGATAGCCCGTTTCATGGCGGTCTCCCGAGGAAATGGTCTGATGAGGGTGCGCCCGCGCCGTTCGCGGGGGAGAGGGGTTCGCGCAGCGGCGCGGGCGCGGGTGCCAGCGGGGGAGAAGGGGGCTCAACCCCGCCGGGAACGGGAGGTTAGAGCTCGATCTTGAGCAATTTGATCGCGTTGCTGTCGAGCACCTGTCCTCCGATCCGCTTGGTCGCGTAGAAATGGACGAAGGGCTTGTTGGTGAACGGATCCCGCAAGACCTGAGTCGCCGTGCGTTCGGCGATCAAATAGCCGTGCCGGAAGTTTCCGAATGCGACCGGGAAAGCGCCGGTGGCGACGTCGGGCATGTCTTCCGCCTCGATCACTGGATAGCCCAGAAGGCGGTCCGGCTGACCTTCGACCATCCCCGGCTGCCACAAGAATGCGCCATCGGCAGTCTTGAGTTTGCGAACTTCGGCAAGCGTCGCCGAATTCATCACGAAGCTCGCACCCTGGCGATGCCCGGCCTTCATCGTGTGGACCAGGTCGATTAGCTTGCCCTCCGGGCTGGACCCGAAGCCGGTATCGTCGCCGCTGCCAACATATTGAAGCGAGCCGAAAGCCCGTGCATCATCCGCAGCGACTGATGTCGGGACCTGCAGGAAACCTTCGGGTTGATCGATGCCGCTGCCATTGACGAAGGCTGCGCCCTCGGCGCGGGCAAACTCCATCGCGATCTCGCTTGCCAGCCAGCTTTCGAGGTCAAAACCTGCATCGTCGAGCATCGCCTGGCTCGCTGCCGGATTGGCATAAAGTTCGCCGGTCGGAGGGGCGATCTCGCTGAATTGGGGCGTGTCCGTCTCGGGCCTCGCAGCCGTCTCGGAGACCCACCCGCTCGCGGTGCCACCGGTGGAGACGAGCTTGCGATATCCGGCGCTGCCCGTCTGCACGACCTGGGCAATGGCGCGGATCGGGCTGATCTCGGTCAATTCGCGAGCGATCATCGCGTCGATTTCGCGCGGCACGGCATAGCCGCCATCGGCAGCAGCGGCGCCGGATACGGATTTGACCTCAGCGGTCGATCCGTTGCGCAGATAGCCATCGACGAAGCCTTTCACTTCGGCAGCATCGGCCGATGCGCCGGAGATCGAGGGCCGTGCAGCAGCCCGGCCGATCTTGTCGACCCGCGCCTTGACCTCGTCGACGTCGGAACGAAGCGCCTTGATGTCGGCTTCGGACTGATCCTGACGGGCAACAATATCGAAGCTTTCGTCCATTGCGTCGGCCGGCACAGTTTCGGGGGTTGGAGTATCCATGGGCAGTTCACCTTTCAGCAGGGGGCTTGGTGGGGGGAGGGACAAGAAACGGGGTGGGTTACGAGACGAAGTGGACCCGGGCTGCGTGTTGCAGTGGATGGGTCACCAAGCTGATTTCGAACAAGTCGATCTCTTCGAGCAGGCGCCCGCGCGCAGTTTTGCGGTAGCGGCGGGCCCGGTATCCGAAGCTGAGGCCACTGACAGACCTGGCGCGCAGCATCGCAGCGGCTTGACTGGTCGCGTTGTCGAGCACGGCGACGACGCGAAGGCCGCGATCATCTTCGCCCATATGCTCGATGCTTCCAATTCGCTGGTCGGGGCGATGTTGCCAGAACAGCGGGAGCGGCCCCTCGTGGACCGCTAGAGTTCGGGCAAAGGCTCCGGGGATGATGATGTCGTTCGCTGCATCAGGCGTGCCGAACACAGCGGCATATCCGGCCAATCTCATTTGAGCAGGGCCGGGACATTGAGGCGATAGGCGATGCCGATCAGAAGGAGAGCGAGAAGTCCGCGCACGAACCACTCCAGTGCAGCCTTCCAGGCGCTGGCTTTGGCATCACGCCACGCCTGCAGGAGCTCGCGCAATTCGTCGATATCATCCTGCGCATTCTCGTCGGAGAGGCCGAGACGGTTGAGCACCCGTTCGGCGCCCATCTCGCTTGATTCCTCGACCATCGCCCGCAAAGTCACGAGATCGCCACCTTCATGCGTGGCCTGCGCGATCAGCCGGGCCAACATGTCTTCGCGCGTCATGTGGTGCTCCCTTCCGCTGGCAGGCCCAGCATTTCCCGCTTTTCGGCATCGGTCAGGAAGGAAGCCTCACTGACTTGCGACCACAATCGCTCACGATCTTCGGACAAGGCCGGGATGCGATCGAGATCCACAGCCAGCGCGGTGTTGTTGAACCAGGGCGACAGGCCGTCGGTCAGTCCGCCCAGGATCTTCGCTGCCAATGGCAACAAGGTAAGGCGCCACAAGGCGCGGTTCGCTTCGCGATAATTGGCGTATGTGTTGTCACCCGGCAGGCCCAGCAGCATCGGCGGGACCCCGAATGCGAGTGCTATGTCGCGCGCGGCAGCCTCCTTGAGGGTGGCGAAGTCCATGTCTGCCGGGCTCATCGCCATCGATTGCCAACTCAGCCCACCTTCCAGCAGCATGGGCCGCCCTGCATTGGGCTTGCCGGAGAAAGCCTGCTCCAGCTCTGCCTTGAGTCGGTCGAACTGATCGCTGGAGAGCCCGCCGCTATCGTCGGTCGCATGGATCAAGGCGCCGGAGGGCCGGGCTGAATTCGCGAGCAGGGCCCGGTTCCATTCGCTGGCAGCGTTGTGGATCGCGACCGCTTGTCGCGCAGCGGACAGGCACCCCGCACCATAATGGTCGTCACCGGGATGCAGGCTCTTCAAATGAATGATGTTGGGCCAGCCGCCATCGTCCTCCAGTGGGATGGTAAGGGTGCGATCGGCCAGGCGATAGGCATAGGCGCTCGGCCAACCGTCATCCCCGGGCACAACCGAGACCCGCTCGGGCCGCAAGGCATAGAGCTCGATCGGTCTGCCGCTAGCGTCCTTGGCAATCTGGCAATAGGCATTGCCATGTAGCAGCAGATGCAGCGCGAGCGTTTCGACCAGCGATTGCCCCGCGCTCGGGGCGATCAAGAGGGCGGCCAGCTTCGGATCGCTTTGCGCCAGCGGCGCGCTGCCGACTCCCTCGGCAACAATCCGCACAGCGCGCTGCGCCACCGGATTCTCGACGAAAGCCTCACGCAGAGACGCGCCATAGTCGAACGGCCTGCGCGCACTGCCTTCGAATGCAGTTGCCCAAGGCGAGACAAAGCCGCGCGCAACAGGCACGCGGCTGCCGCCCCCACCCTTGAAGGCGGAGGTCAGGGAGGAGAGGAATGACATTGGCTACCTTTCGTCAGTCACCAGAAACCCCTGCTCGCAAGAGCAGGGGCAGTGACGATCAAATATTGATCACTCGGGGTTCGCTGGACCTTCCCAGCATCAATTCACTCAGCGCCCACACCAGCGCATCGGCCCGGTCGGGGCTCCGGCCGGGGCCCTCATATCCGCCGCCTGCCATCAGGCCGCACAGCTCATCTTCCAGCTTTGCGAACAAGCCTGCGTGTTGCACCCGGCCCGCTTCATAAAGCGCGGCGACCGGTTCCGCCCGTGCGGCCTTGCCGCGGCTGGCATGGACCAGTTTCACCGGCAGCGCGATATCGGCTGCCCGCAAGACGCTGCCCACCATCGCGCCGCCCTGGTTCGCCTCGGCCACAATACGGTCGGCTTGCCAAATCTGTGCGGCGGAGGCGACGGCCCTGGCCCAGCGCTCCGGACTGGCCTTTTCGACCGAGCAATCGGCCAGAACACGCCCTGTGCCATTGGGCAGCAGCGCCGCAACGACAATTCCGCAGGCATCGCCGCTGGCTGAGGCAGGGGGATCAACACCTATAACTATGCGGGTCATGGCAGTCGCGCCGCTCTCGGTACGGCACCGCTCCAGCAGGTCCCGGCTCCACAAGGCGCCTTCGACTTCGTCGATCATCTCGCCACCCAGTTCCTGCCTGCCGAGCAACGTCTGCCCATACTCGCGCTCCATCGCGAGCAGAAACGCCTTCGGCAAGTTCAGCGCATTGGCTGCGCTTGCTCCCCCGGTCGTCACGGTATCGTTGCTTTCCAGCAGCCGACGGATCAACGCAGTATTGCGCGGTGTCGTGGTGGCCACCACGCGCTGATCCGAGCCCAGCCGCAGACCCAGCGTCAGATTGTCCCAGCACCGGTTGGCCCGATCATGAGCAGCATTCCACTTGCCGATCTCGTCGCACCAGGCGTGGCTGTGTTGCGGCCCGCGCAGTGATTCCGGCTCTGCCGCCGAATAGAGATGCGCTTGCGCTCCGTTGGGCCAGCGCAGCCGGTGCAGCGAAGGTTCGAAATCCGGCCGCTCTTGCGGGGCACAGCAGGCGATCAGCCCGCTCTCGCCTTCAACCATGACACTGCGCACTTCGCCCAGCGAGGCCCCGACCAATGCGATCCGGGCACTCGGATCCCCTTCGGCAATGGAGCGGATATATTCCGCCCCGGCACGGGTCTTGCCGAAGCCGCGGCCGCCCATCACCATCCAAACCCGCCAGGCCCCGGCAGGGGGGCTTTGCCCGTCATGGGCGAACAGGCGAAAATGATCGTCCCAGTACCGGGCGGCATCATTGGCATCCCGGCGGTCCAGCCCGGTTGCGATCTGCTGGCGCTCCTTCGCCGTGGTCTGCAACAGAAAGGCAAACTCGTCCGTCATTGCGCAGGGGTTCCCAAATCGTCCGCGGACTGCCGGGCGATCACGCGCTGGCGCAGCTCTTCCAGCTTCATATCGATGATGGCGCGCGCTGCCCGGGCATCGAGGTTGCGGCGCTGGCCATGTTCGCGCGACATGGTGTCGCGGTGCAGGGCGAGCAGGCGCAGTGCCGCGCCATTATCGAATTTGGGTCCGTCTTTCGCTTCGCCGTCACGCAGCCGGGCCAGCAGTTCCATCTCCAGATGTTCGTATCCCTCGACAACGGCGGCATGCCATTGCCGTTCGAAGTCGGGTTCCTCGCGCCGGATTTTGTAGGCCCGGCCGGGGTTGATGCCGGCTTCGCGGGCTGCTGCGGTGACATTGGACGTTTCCGCCAGCTTGTCGAGAAAGAGGGTGCGCCAGTGGCGGTTGAGTTTATTGGTTTCGCCTGCCCTGAGCGCCGGATTGATTTTGGTGCGTGTACGCGATCGTGCCACTTGCCTGCTCATCCCGTCTTGCAGCGATCCATCAACGCAAACAGGCGGCGCTGCGTGGTGCAGGGCCGCCTGATTTCGAATCGGTATTTCGCGATGTTCCGCTTCTCTAACCAAAGAGCGTGACGATGTCAAACTCAAAGTTCCAAATAGGTTAATTATGCTAGAACTTGCGTGTCTTGGCGGTGTGCCCTAATCGGCGCCAAACCGGAGAGATTTCCCACCATGATGAAGCCGCTGCGCAGCCTTTACGACTGGACGATGGAAAAGGCCGCGCATCCGCATGCGGTGTGGTGGCTGGCTTTTTTCTGCTTTGTCGAATCGAGCTTCTTCCCGATCCCGCCGCACCCACTGCTGGGCCTTATGTGTCTGGCGGAACCGAAGAAGGCGATCCGCTTTGCGATCGTTGCAACCTTGTCGTCCGTGGCGGGCGCTTTGCTTGGCTATGCGATCGGCTGGGGTGTGTACGATACGATTGGCAAGCAGCTGATCGATCTGCTTGGATTGACCCAGAGCTTCCCCGTCGCAGCATGTTATTTGCGTGAATATGATGTCGAGGCGATTCTGGTCGCAGGCGCGACGCCTGTTCCCTTCAAATTGCTGACCATCACGGCCGGCTTTATCGAGATGGCACTGTTGCCCTTCATTCTAGCCAGCCTCGCCGCCAGAGCGCTTATCTTTATGACGGTCGGTATCCTGTTCCGGGTTTTCGGTGCACCGATCAAACGGGTGATCGACAAATATCTCGGTACCGTAACCACCGTCTTTATCTTGCTGGTTGTCGGTGGCTTCATTGCACTCACCCAGTTTTCGAGCAGTGACGATGAAATCGCCGACAAATGCGAGAGCGCGACCGAGGTGCAAGCCAGCTAGGCGTTCGAGCCTCAGCTAAGGGCCGCGAGTTCCAGCTCGTCAGGATGGACGAGCTCGATCTTTCCGTAGCCGCGTTTCAGCCAACCGGCATGTTCAAGATCGCGCAGCGCTGCGCTAACAGTCGCCCTTGTCAGGCCCAACAGCTCGGCAAGCTCCTGCTGCGAAATCGTAATTGTCATTGAGCCCATCTGCCCTCCTGACAATGCGCCGAGCATCCCGGCCACCCGGCCTTTCGCCGAGCCGCTCCTGATCCCGGCCATGACATCCAGCGTTTCCTGCAGCTGGGCGGACAATGCCCCCAAGAGCGTGCGCATGGCTGCAGGTCTTTCGGCCAGAATTGTTTCAAATGCGGCCGCGCGCACAAAATGGACGACGCTCCCGGTCCGCGCGATGGCGTCAACGACCCGTGGTCGACCTGCGAACATCGCTAACTCGCCCCAGGAATCACCTGGCCCCAGCAATGCTACGGCGCGGAACTCTCCGTCTGCATGGAAGAATCCGACGGCCACGCTGCCCTTTGCGATCACCCAGAATCCATCGGCGTGATCGCCCCTCTGTTGCAGGAGTTGCTCCTTGCCATATTTGCGAGAGGGGGATGCCATGAGCAGAGATGCCTGCAGGTCCTCCGGCAACGCGGAAAACAGCATCGGCGCAGAAGTCGATCGCGCATTCAAATGTAAATTATTTGACATTTCTCTTGTTGACTAAGGCCTATGCCTCGCCAGGTCAAAGGAGAGGGCCATGCCAAACTACGCAATTGCTATTCTGGTAATCTATCTGGGATTCGGGGTGCTTGAGTTGTGGCGCTCCAACCTCTTTGCAAAGGCTGAACAGACGCGGGATGATGGCATCGTCGAAGCTGTCAGCATGGCCATGTTGCTCGTGATTACCCAGCCGGCCATCCTGTTTGTTTCCGCCAGCCTCGCCGGACTTGTCGCCCCGCAATTCGCCGGCGCGCTCACTGATCTCAATATCTTCGCCGCGATAGCGCTCTTTCTGATTTTCGATGACATGACCCAATATTGGTGGCACCGGGCCAGCCACAGTTTTGCATGGCTCTACAATCTGCATCGCGCCCATCACAATGCCCGCTACATGTCCATGCGGCTCGTCTACCGTAACAACCTGTTCTATTACATGATGATGCCCGGTCTGTGGTTCGCGGGGATCCTGCTCTATCTCGGGTTGGGCTGGGTCTATGCTGGCTATATCATCGTCAAGATGACGGTCATCATCGGGGCCCATTCCGACGTCGCCTGGGACAAGCCTCTATATGCCATCAAATGGCTGTCACCCGTGATGTGGGTGGTCGAACGGGTAATCTCGACTCCTGCCACGCATCACGCCCATCATGGCCGCCATGCCGAAGATCCGGGCACCCACTACAAGGGCAATTACGGCAATCTGCTGTTTTTCTGGGATGTTCTGTTCGGCACTGCAAAGATCACCCGGACGTTCCCCGAAAGCTACGGGGTAGAAAACCTCGCTCCGGCAACGCTTGGCCAGCAATTGATGTGGCCTGTGTTCCCGGAGAACAAGGATAATGGTCCCGCAATAGAGGTCGCTGGCGACACTACCTCAACAGCTGCTTAGCCGCCGCGCTGCGATGGTGTGGTAGTGTCATGTTCGGATTGGGCGCATGCCCCGACCTAGATGATTCCAACGGCCTTTCCAGCACGTTCGAACATGCCCAGGATGGTGCGCACCTCCTCCTCGCTATGCTCTGCACAAAGCGAGCAGCGCAGTAAGGTCATATTCGCCGGCGTCGCTGGCGGTCGTGCGAGATTGACGTAGAGGCCCTCTTTGAGGAGCGCCTCCCACATTGCCGCACCCTGCTCCAGGTCGGGCATGATCACGGCAATGATCGCGCTTTCGGGCTCGTCGGTCCCGAGCTCAAAGCCAAGCTGCCGCAAACCGCCATGCAGATTCCTGGAATTCTCCCACAAATGTGCCCGCTTGTTGGAACCATGCATCAGCTTGCGGATGCTGGTTGCTGCCGTTGCTACAACACTGGGTGGCAGTGAGGCAGTGAAGACATAGGGACGGCACACCAGGCGCATGATTTCGAATTTTGGGTGGTTGGAGACGCAGAACCCGCCAACCGTGCCGACGCTCTTGGAAAACGTCCCGATGATGAAATCGCAATCGTCGATGATCCCGGCATCTTCGCACACGCCGCGCCCGTTCTCGCCAATGAAGCCCATCGAATGCGCTTCGTCGACCAGCACCATCGCGCCATGTTCCTTGGCAATGCGGACCATTTCCTTGAGCGGGGCGACATCACCGAGCATCGAATAGACACCTTCGAGGATAACCAGCTTGCCCGCGCCCTCGGGCACGCGTTTGAGCCGCTTTTCCATTGCCACGACGTCGTTATGCTTGAACGGCACAACCTCGGCATTGCCCATCGCACAGCCATCCCAGATGCTGGCATGGCTATCAATGTCGAGGATGATGTAATCGCCCTTTCCGGCGATCGTCGAAATGATTCCGAGGTTGGCCAGATAGCCTGTCGAGAAGACCATCGCATGGTCCATATCGTAAAATTCGCGCAGCGCGTCTTCGCACTCTTTGTGACCTTGGTACGTTCCATTGAGAACGCGGCTTCCGGTCGTGCCCGTGCCGTAGTCACGCAGCGCCTGTTCGCCCGCCTCGATCACCTCTGGATCGAAGGTCATACCCATATAGTTGTAGGTGCCGAGCAGGATCGTTTCGCGACCGTTGCAAATCGCTTTGGTTGGCGAAAGGACCTTTTCCATCACCAGGCTGAACGGATCCTCGACCCCGCTCGCGAGGAGTCCTTCGCGCATCTGGATGATGTCGTCGAACTTGCTGAACAGATCGACCTCTCCGCCCTGTTGCTCGACAGGCTGGTCCGGCTGGGAAATACCTTCGCTCATCAGTCGGCCTGCTTCGCCACTGCGTCGACCAGCTGGCCGTAATTCTCGATCTCGGCCTGTTGGTTCATGCTGATGATGATATCGAATTCGTCTTCGATCTCGGCAACGAAATCCATCACAGTTAGGCTGTCGAACTCCAGATCATTCTGGAATGTCGTAGCCTCGCCGATATCGACCCCCTTCTTGTTGAAGGGCTCGATCAAAGAACGGATGCGGGTGTCGACGTGGGCGCGATCCATAGAAGCGGTTCCTTTTCAATGCGGCGCATTCTGCAAATACGCCGAAAACTCTGACGCGGGGAAAGCGGGTTTCGCGGCTGATTGTCAAGCGTGCCGAAAGGCCGGGGCCGACGCGCTATTCGCCAATCAAGGCATTCACCGCAGCCATGAAGGGGCCAATCGAAACCGGCTTGGAAAGATAGTCGGCAGCGCCCGCATCCCGGATCCGCTCCTCATCGCCCTTGCCGGCATAGGCTGTCACCGCCAACACCGGGATGGTGACCAGTGTTGCATCCTTCTTCATCGCCGTGATCAGATCGACGCCTGAAATATTCGGCAACTGGATATCCATGATCACCAGATCGGGCGCAAAGTCCTGCGCTGCCCCGATAACTTTGCTGCCATCATCGCATGGCAGCACCTCGTGGCCTTTCGCGCGCAAAACGTCGCAGAACAATTTCCGGTTTAGGTCGTTATCCTCGACAACCAGTATTCTCTTTGCCACTGGGGCCGCTCCTTTTCGAATGCCGCCCTAGGCCAGCTATGGAGCCTTGCCAATTATCCGTTCGCCCCAATCCCCCGAGCATCAATCGTCAGACCCCGATGCACTGGCGCTGGGCGCACTAGGCTGGGTTCTCACCGATGATTCGCGGGCAGAGCGGCTCTTGTCGCTGACTGGATTGACCCCAGATATCTTGCGAGAACGGCTAACGGATCGCACGGTGCTTGCTGCGGTGCTGGATTTCCTGGCGAACCATGAACCCGATTTGTTGCTTGCGGCGGATGCCCTCGAGGTTGAACCGCAGGCCCTCCTTTCTGCACGAGAGCACCTGACCAGATGAGCCGACCCCTTGTAATCTCCGATTGTGACGAAGTGCTGCTGCACATGGTCAGCCCGTTTCGTGAATGGCTCGATACGTCTCACGGCGTCAGCTTCAACCTGGCGGGCAATGACTTCGCGAATGCGCTGCGCTGGAAAGACAGCAACGAGGTTCTGGAACAGAAGGATATCTGGAAGTTCCTGAATATGTTCTTCGATACCGAGATGGATAGCCAGAACCCGATCAAAGGTGCGGTCGAAGCGATTGGGACGATTGCCGAGCAAGCCGATGTCGTGATCCTGACGAACCTGCTGGATGAGCGCAGAGCAAAGCGGGCCGAGCAGCTCGGCAAGTTTGGCATTCATGCGCCGGTCTATACTAACCAGGGGCCAAAGGGTCCGGCGCTGGCCGCGATCCTCGAAGAACGTCAGCCTAGCAGCGCTATCTTCATCGACGATCTCGCCCAGCACCACGGTTCGGCCAAAGATGTCGTGCCGCATATCACGCGCCTGCATTTGTGCGGCGAGCCCGCCATCGCTCCCCATATCACCTGTGGCGAAAAGGCCGGACATGCCCACGCCCGGATTGACGAGTGGGAGCATGCGTTGCCGTGGATACTTGAACAATTGGAGGAGGACGTATGAGCATCGAAGCACGCCTGGAAGAACTTGGCATCGTTCTGCCAGAAGCAGCCGCTCCGGTGGCGAGTTACGTCCCCGTCGTGGTCCATGGCGGCTTCGCCCACCTTTCGGGCCAATTGCCCTTTATCGATGGCAAGCTGGTGAAGGGTCGTCTGGGCGAGGACGTTTCGCTCGAACAAGGTGTCGCTGCTGCGAGAGCCTGCGGCCTGATGATCATCGCACAGCTTAAGAATGCTCTAATCCCGCTCGACGGGGTAGAGCGCGTGGTCAAGCTGGGCGCATTCGTCAATTCCACCGCCGATTTCACCGACCAGCCCAAGGTCGCCAATGGCGCCTCCGAACTGATGTTCGACGTATTCGGCGAAAAGGGCCGCCATGCGCGCAGTGCGGTGGGGGTTCCGACGCTGCCGCTGGGTGTTGCAGTCGAAATTGACGCGATTGTTGCGCTCGCGGGTGAGTAACCGTTCCGCTCCCGACTGGCTGACGCGCTGGGAATACGCCCATCGCGGCCTGCACGGTGACGGAGCAATCGAAAACTCGCTGGAGGCCGCTCGACGCGCCATCGATGCCGGAATGGGCATCGAATGCGACATCCAGCGCAGCCTCGACGATTGTCCGATGGTCTTCCACGATTGGGATCTGCTCAGGCTGACGGGCGAGCAAGGGCCAACGGATGGCCGGACGGCGGCAGAGCTCAAGCCGTTGCGCTATCTTGATAGCGACGAGGGGCCTGTCAGCTTGGCGGACTTGCTGGACCTCGTCGGCGGCCGCGTGCCGCTCCTGATCGAATTGAAATCGAAACGCGGCTATGATGTCGAACGCACCTGCCAACGGGTACGTGAGGAATTGGCCAGCTATCATGGTGATCATGCGGTGATGAGCTTTGATCCGCGAGTTTCCCGCTGGTTCCGCCGCCATGCGCCCGGCACCCCAAGCGGGCTGGTGATGCGCGAAGATGAGCATGGCTACACCCAGAAGCATTGGCAACGGCGCCTCGCCCTGATGATCGCGAAGCCCGATTTCCTTGCCTATCACATTCTCGCGCTGCCCAGCGAATGGGTGGCTGGCTTGCGCGCAAAGGGACTTCCCGTGCTGACTTGGACGGTTAATTCGCCGGAGTTGCGCAGCCAGGCTCTGGCCCATTGCGACGCGCTTGTCAGCGAAGCTGAAGGGCTAGGATGAGCGAGACAGAATTCTCGGCGCGCATTCTCGGCGGAGTACGCGATGTGGATGCGGCGGTCTGGGATGCGCTGGCGGGTGACGGGAATCCCTTTATGAGCCATGCTTTCCTGACCGCGATGGAGGATTCCGGAAGCGTCGGCCCGGGCACCGGATGGCAAAGCGCGCCGATCGTGATCGAGGGGGATGGCGGCATCCCGCTAGCGGCGATGCCTGCCTATCTCAAAGGTCACAGCCAGGGCGAATATGTGTTCGACCACAGCTGGGCAGACGCATTTCAGCGGGCAGGTGGAAGCTACTACCCCAAGCTCCAAATCGCTGCGCCGTTCACCCCAGCCAGCGGGCCCAGGCTGCTACTGGCTGACGAGGGGCTGGGCGTTCCGCTGTTGCGCGCCGCCGAGCAACTATGTGCGCAGAATTCCCTATCATCGGCCCACGCCACTTTCATTGATCCGACTCAACTGCCGTTCTTCGAAGAGGCTGGCTGGCTGTTGCGAAGCGACCTGCAATTCCACTGGGAGAACCGCGGTTATACCTGCTTCGACGAT